>NZ_JBFRCV010000004.1:0-305068 GCF_052113245.1 Arthrobacter sp. YAF34 | reverse complement strand
ACCGGCCCATCACTGTCATCGGCGGCGGCACCCTGGGCCGGCGCATCGCCTTGATGTTCTCGCTCCAAGGCGCCGAGGTGCGCGTCTACGACACGAACCTCGGGGTGGCCAAGGCCGCCATCGAGTACATCGCAACGCAGCGCCACCGCACCGTGGAAGAGCTCGGCGGCACCCCGGCGGTCCGGCTCGCGGCCAAGGACAATCTCGCCGAGGCCCTCCAGGATTCGTGGCTCGTGGTCGAGGCGGTGCCCGAAAAGCTTGGCCTCAAGCAGGCGATCTTCGCCGACCTTGACCAGTTGGCGGCCCGGGACGCCGTGCTGGCCAGCAACTCCTCATCGTTTGCCTCCGCCGAATTCATCGGCGGGGTGAGCAGCCCCGAGCGCGTCCTGAACATGCACTTCTACATGCCGCCGGCTGTCCGTTCGGTGGAGCTGATGTCCAGCGGCCACACCGATCCGCAGATCATGGAACTGCTCATGGCCGAGCTGCCCAAGTACGCGCTGGTGCCGCACCTGGTGCGCAAGCAGAGCACCGGCTTCATCTTCAACAGGATCTGGGCGGCGATCAAGCGCGAATCCCTGCTGGTCGTGGCCGAGGGCGTCGCGGAGCCGCAGGACGTGGACGCACTGTTCGCCGACGTCTTCAAATCCGAAACCACCCCGTTCCGCTTAATGGACGAGGTGGGCCTGGACGTGGTCCTGGACATCGAGAACCACTACTGCGAGCTGGCCGGCGTCGAGAACAAGTCGGCCCCCATGCTGCAGGAGTACATCGCCAAGGGCTGGCTGGGCGTCAAGAGCGACCGCGGCTTCTACAACGACTACGCCTGACCCTCATGCGGGGCCCACGCGCCCCACAACGCGGGGGCACCTAGGACGCATTAAGCCGCCCGGTAGTCGTTAGGCTGCTCTGTCTTAGGCTTCGGGGATGACCATTGCGAAGCGCTCCAGCCGGGCCTCGTCAGGATCCGGGCCGTTGCGCACGCCGGTGTCGAGTGCATCGATGGCGGCAAGTTCGTCGGCATTGAGCTCAAAGTCGAAGACGCCGAAGTTCTCGGCGATGCGTGCCGGGTTCGTCGACTTCGGGATGGCGGAACGGCCCTGCTCCAAATGCCAGCGCAGCATGATCTGGGCCGGGCTCTTGCCGTGGGTGTGTCCGATGGCGGCAAGTGTGGGGTCCTCCATCACGTTCCGGCGGCTCTCGCCCCAGCCCGGGTAGAAGGTGATGCCGCCAATCGGTGACCATGCCTGGGTGAGGATGCCGTGGTCGGTGTCGACTGCCTGGACGGCCGGCTGGGTGAAGAAGGGGTGCAGTTCGACCTGGTTTACCGCCGGAACGACGTCGGTTGCGGCGAGCAGCTGCTCCAGGTGGTGCGGCATGAAATTGCTGACGCCGATCGCCCGCACACGCCCGTCGGCGAGCAGGGTCTCCAGCGCCTTGTACGCGGCGATGGTTTTCCCGAATCTGTCAGGGGCGGGCTGATGCAGGATGAGCAGATCGAGGTAGTCGACGCCGAGCTTGCCCGTCGCTTTATCCCAAGCGTGCAGGGTCTCGTCGTAGCCGTAGTCGCTGACCCAGACCTTGGTCTCGACGAACACGTCCGAACGATCCAGGCCCGAGCTGCGAATGCCCTCACCGACCTCCCGCTCGTTGCCGTACGCCGCGGCCGTATCGATGTGCCGGTAGCCGGTCGCCAACGCGGCTTCGACGGCCGCCGTCGTTTGCTCCGGCGGGCTTTGGAAGACGCCCAGACCGAGGGCGGGCATTGTGACGCCGTTATTGAGAGTAAGTTCCATGACCATGCCTTTCACGGTAATGAGATGGTTCGGTTTGTGGGAGGGCACGTCAGTACCCCTTTCGCCGGGAGGGCCACGCCCGTCCAGTAACCGGAGTCGACGCCGGCCCGGCTGAGCCAAACCATCCCGGTCAAGGTGAGCAGGACCCCGGCCAGGAGCGGGACCGAGCCCGGCATCCGGCCAACGGGCCGGGGGATGCCCATTGCAACGACAAAGTTGACCTCGGTCATGGGCAGGAACCCGATGCCTGCCTGAGTTGTTGTGGGTGCAGGTTTCATGCTTTCCATGGAACCGTGATCTCTTAGGGGCCGGGAGTCACGGCCGTTCCGGGTAACGCCAGTCCCTCCCTCGGGCAGGAGCGGCGGCGTAGCGTGGATGCCATGACACTCAGCGAGGACGTGCGGAAGTTCCTGACCTCCCGCCGTGCCAGGATTACGCCCGAGGAGGCCGGCTTGCCGGTCTATGGGGGAAACCGGCGCGTCGCCGGGCTGCGTCGCGAGGAAGTCGCCATGCTCGCCGGGATGAGCGTCGATTACTACATCCGCCTTGAGCGCGGAAACCTGTCCGGCGCCTCGGACAGCGTCCTCGAGGCGCTCGGGCGTGCCTTGAAGCTTGACGACGCCGAAACGGCCCACCTTTTTGACCTGGCCCGCGCCGCCACCGCCTCCCCCCGGGCGCGGCGCAAGCGCAGCCCGCAGACGGTGCGGCCGAGCGTGCAGCGCGTCATCGATGCGATCACGACGGCCCCGGCCTGGGTCCGCAACGACCGCGGGGATGTCCTTGCCGCCAACGAGCTGGGCCGTGCGCTCTATCTGGACATGATGGCAGAGGCGACCAGCCCGCCGAACAGCGCACGGTTCACCTTCCTGAACCCAAAAGCGCGGGAGTTCTTCGCCGACTGGGAGCGTGCCGCAGACGACGTCGTCGCGGTCCTGCGCTCCGCGGCCGGGAAAAACCCCTACGACAAGGACCTCACGGACCTGATCGGTGAACTCTCGACCCGGAGCGTGGAGTTCCGCACCCGGTGGGCCCGGCACGACGTGAAATACCACCGAACCGGACGCAAACGGCTTCACCACCCGATCGTCGGGGACCTGGACCTGAGCTTCGAAGCGCTGGAGCTGCCCGGCGACCCGGGACTGCGCATCAACGTGTACACGGCCGAGCCGGGGACGCCTTCGGAGGACGCGCTGAAGGTCCTCGCCAGCTGGGCCGCGACCCAGCAGCCCATGGAAATCCCCGTCAGGGAGAAGTAGCGCCCGGCCGTCCATCAATCCTGCTGTTCATGGTGGGGCGCCGGCAGCCCCGGACGCTGCCCGCTGGCCGAGGCCTTCCGCCAGGGTTAGCCGCGCAGCGCTCCGAGCCCGGCGAGGAGTGCCTCGAGTCCCAGGCTGAAGGCGACGTCGGCGGGTTTCTCGTCGACATTCGCGGCCAGGCGGCGCACGGCGGAGGTGAAATGCGGAGTCGCGGCCGCCATGCTCCCGGAATCGAAGATGTCGGCCGGTGCCGCGACGTCATAGGCCGAGCCAAAGATGAAGGATTCGAGCGCCACGATGGCCGGGATGATCCGCTCCTGCGGAAACCCTGCGCGGCCGAAGCCGGCACTGACGGCCTCATACATGGCCAGCGTCTTGGGGGCATCGGTCACGGGCAGAACCGCGATGACGGGGATCAGCGGAGTGTGTTTGGAGAAAACATCCCGATAACTCCAGGCCCAGTCCCTCACGGCCTGCTCCCAGGGCCCGGTTTCGAAGGCGGCGACGTCCACGAACGAGGTCAGGTGGTCCTGGACGAGAACCAGCACGTCACGTTTGGAGGAGACGTGGTTGTACAGCGCCGAGGGTGCCACGTTGAGGGTCCTGGCCAGGGCAGCCATGGTGAAGCCGTCATATCCGCTCCTGCCGATCAGCTGCAGGGCTGCCGCAGTGATGCCGTCCTGGTCCAGCACGGCCGCGGCGGGCCGGCCCGCGCGGCGTCGTGCCCCGGCATCGGGGCTGTGCGGATCGGCGGGGACGCTGGTTGCTGACGTCATTCCGGGCCCTTCTTCTGTGCTTGGCTGGCGCTTTTGCGGCGTAGTCCATTCTGACCCTACTTTACGGGCGAAATTCGTCCGGCGGAGGGTCTTCCCCCGAACGGATGCAGCGTCTATCATTCTAAATGAACGTCATTCATTTAGTGGTCCGCATCACTCTGGCGGCCAAGGAAAGGACATCATGCTGAATCTAGACCGCGACGTCGTCATCGTAGGGGCCGGCCCGTCCGGGCTGACCGCCGCCCGCGAACTGAAGAGGGCCGGACTGAGCGTCGCCGTACTCGAGGCACGGGATCGCGTGGGCGGCCGGACCTGGACCGACACGGTTGACGGCGCCATGCTCGAAATCGGCGGCCAGTGGGTTTCCCCGGACCAGACGGCGCTCCTGGCGCTGATCGAGGACCTCGGGCTGCAGACCTACTCCCGCTACCGTGACGGCGAATCGGTGTACATCGGTGCGGACGGAAAGCGCACCCAGTACACCGGTGGGACCTTCCCGGTCAGCGAAACCACCGCCGCCGAAATGGACAAGCTCACGGTCCTGCTCGACTCCCTCGCCGCGGAGATCGGCGCCGAGGAGCCGTGGGCACACCCCAAGGCCCGCGAGCTGGACACGATTTCCTTCCATCACTGGCTGCGCCTGAACTCAACGGATGAAGAAGCCTGCAACAATATCGGCCTCTTCATCGCCGGCGGCATGCTGACCAAACCCGCCCACGCCTTCTCCGCCCTGCAGGCCGTCCTCATGGCCGCCTCCGCCGGGTCCTTCACCAACCTCACGGATGAGGACTTCATCCTGGACAAGCGGGTTGTCGGCGGGATGCAACAGGTCTCGCTCCTGCAGGCCGCGGAATTGGGCGAGGACGTAGTCCTGGACAGCCCGGTCCGCACCATCAACTGGACCGAGGAGGCAAGCGGGGGATACCGCGTCACTGCCGTCTCCGAACGCGCCACCGTGAACGCGCGCTTCGTCATCATGGCCGTGCCGCCGAACCTCTACTCCCGGGTGTCCTTCAACCCGCCGCTGCCCCGCCGGCAGCACCAGATGCACCAGCACCAGTCGCTCGGCCTGGTCATCAAGGTCCACGCCGTATACAGCTCGCCGTTCTGGCGTGAAGACGGCCTGTCCGGGACCGCCTTCGGCGCCGGCGCCATTGTGCAGGAGGTCTACGACAACACGAACCACGAGGACCCCCGCGGCACGCTCGTGGGCTTTGTCTCGGACGAGAAGGCCGACGCCATGTTCGAACTCAGCGCCGAGGACCGCCGTCGCGCCATCCTCGAGTCCATTGCCTCGTTCCTCGGCGAAAAAGCCCTGGAGCCCGAGGTGTACTACGAGTCCGACTGGGGCTCCGAGGAATGGACCCGCGGAGCCTACGCCGCAAGCTACGACCTCGGCGGGCTGCACCGCTATGGCAAAGACCAGCTGAAGCCGGTTGGCCCCATCTACTGGTCGTCCTCCGACCTCGCGGCAGAGGGATACCAGCACGTTGACGGCGCCGTACGGATGGGGCAGATCTCGGCGGCCAGGATCGTCGCCGCCGCGGACCGTGTGTCCGTGGCTCGGTAAACGGTCCGGAAAGGTCCCGGCCGGACAGCCATTGGAAAGTAAGCACACTTACCAATAGGCTGTCCGGGGGGACCTTCCTCCATTGGTACGAGAACGAGGTGAGAGCATGGCGGATGCCGCAAGCATCAGCAAGGTCACGGGCATCATCAACGATTCGCACATCGGAATGTTGACCACCATCGACGAAGCGGGCAAGCTCGTCAGCCGGCCGCTGGCCGTCCAGGAGGTTAAGGACGACGGCGATATGTGGTTCTTCACGTCGGCCGCCACCTCGCAAGTGGCCCACATCCGCGCGAACCCGGCCGTGAACGTTTCCTTCGGCCAGCGTACAGAGTGGGTCTCGGTGGCCGGAACCGCCGAAGTGGTGACCGACCGGCAGCTGATCCATGACATGTGGAACCAAGTGGTGGAGGCCTGGTTCCCGGACGGACCGGACACTCCGGAAGTGGTCCTGCTCCACGTTGGCTCGGACTCGGCCGAGTACTGGACGAGCCCGGGCGGCACGGCCGCCACCGTGCTGCAATGGATCAAATCCAAGGTCACCAACAGCCGGATGAGCGTCGGCGAAAGCGCGACGGTGGAGCTCTAGACCTCTAGAGCTTCAGGGTTCTAGAACCCCAGGGCCGGGCGGGGTACTAGTCGATGATCTTCAGGCCGGTGCCCCAGTTGAAGGTGGGATACGCGGGATTGGCCTGCAGTGCCATGACCAGCAGCTGAAAGCCCTCGAGTTCACGGGCGTGGCGCAGTCCTCCGACCTGGAGGGGGCGCAGCCCGGCGGCCTCGGCGAAGGCCGCCACCTCGGTCCGGGCCTGTTCGGAGTCCGAGGCGATGAAGACATCCAGGGGCGTCTCGCCCACGGTCCCCGATCCGAGCGGGCCCGCGAACGTGGTGTTGAAGGCTTTCACCACCCGCGCGCCCGGCAGCAACGCGGCGATTTCCTCGGCGGCCGACGTCTCCGGGCCGACCACCAGGGAATCGAAGGTATCCATGTTGATCGGATTGCTGATCTCCACCACGGTCTTGCCGCTGAGCGTGTCGCCGAAATGCGTGGCAACCTCCTTGGCCGGACCGAAGTAGAGAGCCAGGACCACGATGTCGCCGCCCGGGACCTCGCTCAGGCCGCCGGAGGTGTTGGTGCCGCCAAGTTCAGCAGCGAGCTTGGCGGCATTTTCCGGCGTCCGGTCAAGGATCTGGACGGAACGGCCGGCAGCAACGGCCCGGGTGCCGATGGCCCGGGCCATGTTGCCGCTGCCGATGATCGTGATGTCAGTCATGATGCTTCCTTCCGAGGTAGCCGGAAACTGCCGGGGTCAGCAAGTTCCGGGAATCAGCTGTGCGCGTGGTCCTGGCCCGGCAGCCCCGCGGGGCTGACGCCGGCGGCGCGCTCGGCGGCAGCCAGGGCCTGTTCCAGCTGGTCCACAGCCGGGGCGTAGGCGGCGTCGGCGCCAGCGGGGTCTGTGCCGCCGAGGCGTTCGGCAGCCTTGATGGCCCGGATCAAGGCAGCCGTTTCCGGCTGCCGGGGATCGGTCATCGCGGGATAGTCAATCGAGTAGCCGGGATCGAGCTCGTAACGCTGCCACCGGGCGAGGGCGCTCTTGTGCCGAACCGCCGCGGCCTGGTTCATGATCCGGGAGTTCCGGCCGGCCCGTCGGTTTGCCTGCCGGCGCAGCATCCGGGGCGCAGTTGCAAAAGCCGCCAGGGCCGCCCCGGCCCCCAGAATCCCGAGCGCAAGGCCGGCCCAGGGCCACGTGAAGGAAGCCACGACGATGCAGGGGACTATGACGGCGAGCCCGGCGAACGCATCCCAGAAAGCGCCATCTGCGCCGTCCGGGAGAACGTCGTCGGACGCCAGATGCTTGCGGGCGAGGTAGGCCGCAATGGATGCCGCCCCGGCGACCAGGATTGCGAGGGCCAGGAACTGCCAGACCGCGAGGGCACCGGATTGTGAGAGCGACGTCATTGCACACCTCCGGCGGAAACGACCCGGGCGGGCGTTGTTCCGCTAGTTCCATTGGAATCCCTGGCGGCGGGGCCGTCAATGGCCGCTCGGCCCTACTCCGCGCGCCGCGGACGGGGACCGGCCGGCCCGCGTCCACGGAAGGGGCGGCGACAGACTCGCGGTTCCGTCACGGATCTTCCCAGCGTAGCCTAGGGGCCATGCGACTGAAAATGTGCGGTATTCATGTCAAGGATCCTGCCTCGGCCCATGAGTTCTACACCGGCATCCTGGGCTTTGAAACCCTGATGGCAATGCCGGAACACAACCTCTTCATCGTCAAGGATCCGGGCGGCGACGGTGGCGCCGGGATCCTGCTGGAGCCCAGCGACAACCCGATCGGGGCGGCCTACATGAACGGCCTGCACGACGCCGGAATTCCAGCGATCGTGTTCGGCGTGCCGGACGTGCGCGCCGAATACGCCCGGCTCGCGGCCAAGGGCGTGATGTTCCAGGCGGAGCCCTCCGAAGGGCCTGCAGGGACGTCAGTGGTGCTCGATGACGGGTGCGGCAACTTCGTCCAGCTGCACCAGGACTGAGGCGGCGGAACGCCTACTCGGCCTGGGCGCGGGCTTTCTTGGCGTCCTTCTTGGCGCCCTCGTCCTTGACCCGCTGGGCCTCGGCGCGGACGGCGGCGTGCGTGGAGCGCTCGGCGACCAGCCACGCAGGGGGAGCCTGCAGCAGTGCGGTGATTTCCGCCGTCGTCAGCGCTTCCTCAACGCCGCCGCGGGCCAGGCCGCTGATGGAAACATTGAGCTTCTGCGCGACCACCGGGCGGGGGTGCGGGCCGTTACGGCGCAGTTCCGCGAGCCACTCCGGCGGGTTGGCCTGGAGCTCGGCGAAATCGGCGCGGGTGATGACCGAATCCTGGAACTCCTGGGGTGTTGCGGGCAGGTAGATGCCAAGCTTCTTGGCAACGGTAGCCGGCTTCATGGACTGGGAGTTTGCAGAGGTCATGCTTCAAGGGTATCCGGCCAGCGGCTGACTGGGGGACCGGTGCTGAGCTCCGCGCCAGCCCGGGCGGTACTGTGAACATGTGTCCGCAGCAGAAGAAGCACCCCAGAGCCCTGACGAAACCGCCGCCGTCCCGGCCGAAACAGCCGTGCGTGAGTTGCGTTTCGCCTACGTTGCCGGCGTGACGCCCGGAAAATGGATCCGGCGCTGGGAAGAGCGCATGCCGGATGTGCCGCTGCATGCCTTCATGTCCGACGACGGCGCGCAGCTCGCCGTGCTCCGCGACGGTTCCGCGGACCTGAGCTTCGTCCGGCTTCCGGTGGAGCGCGAGGGCCTCAGTGTCATCCCGCTCTACGAGGAACAGCCGGTGGTGGTGGCGCCCAAGGGACACGAGGTCTCGCTGTTCGAGGAAGTGGACCTCGCGGACCTGTCTGCCGAGACGTTCCTGGACGTGCAGGAACTCGGCGGCCCCGCAATGGCCCTGCAGGTGGTGGCCTCCGGTGCCGGGCTCGTGATACTGCCGATGTCTGTGGCACGCCACTTCAATGTCAAGGACACCGTGGCCCGGAAGCTCACCGGTGCGCCCGGCACGGAGATCGCCCTGGCGTGGCCCAGCGACGGCACGGACGAGGTGATCGAGGAATTCATCGGCATTGTCCGCGGGCGAACCGCGGCGAGCTCCCGCCAGCCCTCGGCACAGCAGGAGAAACCCAAACGCGAGCCCAAGCCGGACCGGCGCGGCCCCGCAGTCAAGAAGCCCAAGGTGGCCCAGCGCTATGCGCCGAACCCGGACAAAGGCCGCGGCAAGGGATCCCGGAAAAAGGGGAAGCGCTAGGGCATAGCCGTGTGAGCGCCGCCGCGCATAGGCTCGGTTCGTGGACATCGTCGAGTTCCTGACCGCACGAATAAGAGAAGACGAAGCCGCCGCCCTGAAGCTGCTCGGCGACCCCACGCTGGCCGTGTCCGGGGAGTGGTACGAACGCCGGCTGCTGCGCGAATGCGAGGCCAAACGCCGGCTCATTGGGATCATCGAATCCGCCCGCCAGTCCGTCCTCGCAGCGCTGGTCAGCCAGGAACCGGCCGACGCCGGATGGGTGCCGGACGTCATCGAATGGACCACCCTGTCCTTGAACACCCTGGCCCTGCCGTACGCGGACCACCCCGAATTCCAGGCCCGCTGGCGGATCCCCGGGTAGCGGGAGCCGGGTGCCGGCTCACTCGCCGTGGACGGCGGACTGGCGCTCCTCTGATCGGTCCAGATAGGCCAGCAGCAGTTCGCCGGCGCGGTCCAGGTCACCGGATTCCAGCGCCGCGCAGATGTCCTCGTTGTCCGGCAGGTAGCCGCGGTAAAAGTGCGCGTCCAGGGTTGCCTTGTGGAAAAAGAGCCGCATCTCGGCCAGGACCTGGGCCATGATCGCGTCCAGCCGCCGGCTGCCCGCCAATGCCACGATCGCGCCGTGGAAATGCTGGTTGGCGTTGCCCAGGGCCTCTTCGTCGTTGGCGGCGGCCGCGGCCTTGCCCTCCTCCACGGCCGCCCGGACCGCCGCCACGCGCTCGGGGCTGCCGCCGCCGCGGATCGCGCTCACTTCAATGGCACGGCGCACGGCGTAGACGTCGTGGATGTCGCCCGCCTCGAGGCTGGCCACGAAGACCCCCCGGTTCGGGTGGCGGACCACCAGGCGTTCGGCGGCCAGTTCGGCGAAGGCCTCGCGGACAGTGTTCCGGGAGACGCCCAGGTCCTCGGCAATGGTCGATTCCGTGAGTCGGGCTCCGGGCAGCAGCAGCCCCTCGGCCAGCTGCAGGCGCAGTTCGGCCGCCACCCGGTCCGCCACGGACGGAACGGCCACACGCAGCCGTGCCGCCGCGCCCAGCGCGGCACCCGCCGCGGCGTTGCCCTTCGTCCCTGCCGCGGCTCCGGACGCCGCGGTGTGCTGCCTGGCGGAAAGGACTCGGGATCCTGATTCGGAGGTGGTCATACACCAGAATTTACACGATCGTCACATCGTTGGATTGAAGAATCGTTGAACAATCTGAACTTTTGGTGCATCCTAGAAGAGGTACAACCATGAGATGAGGATCACAATGGCAACGATTGACCTGAACAGCGACGTCGGTGAGTCGTACGGACGGTGGACGCTGGGTGACGATACGGCGATGTTTCGCTCCGTCTCCAGCGCCAATGTGGCCTGCGGATTCCATGCCGGCGACCCCAGCGTGATTCGGCGCACGTGCCGCGAAGCCGTGACCGCCGGCGTCCGGATCGGCGCGCACGTCGGCTACCGCGATCTCGCCGGCTTTGGCCGCCGCTTCCTGGACATCGATCCCGGCGAATTGGCGGACGACGTCGTTTATCAGATCGGCGCGCTGCAGGCGCTGGCCGCGGCCGAAGGTGGCAAGGTCACCTACGTGAAGCCGCACGGCGGCCTCTACAACGCCATCGTCTCGCACACCGCCCAGGCGCGGGCCGTGGTCGACGCCGTGAAATCGGTGGACCCGAACCTGCCGATCCTTGGGCTGCCGGGTTCTGAGGTTCTGCGTCTGGCCGAGGCCGCCGGGCTGCGGGCCGTGAGTGAAGCCTTTGCGGACCGTGCCTACAACCCGGACGGCACGCTGGTCTCCCGCACGTTCCCCGGAGCCGTGCTGCACGACCACGGCGAGGTCACCGAGCATGTCCTCCGGATGGCCGCCGATTCCGCTGTCCGCACGATCGACGGCTCCATCCTGAAGATCCGGGCCGAGAGCATCTGCGTGCACGGCGACTCCCCGGGAGCCGTCACCATGGCCGCCGCCGTCCGCGCGGCCCTCAACGCCGCCGGGATTGAAACCGCCGCGTTCGTCTAAGGCAGTCCGCAGCACACGGCACGACTTCACACCGCACGACATCACACCCCACGACTTCACACCCAAGCAACAGGCAGCACCCCCGCACACCTGGAGGAAAACCATGACCACACCGCAGCAGGCCACCCCGGCCGCCAGCAAGAGGAAGCTGCCGCCCGGCGCCGTCAAGGCCTACATCGCGAGCCTTACCGGCACGTCGCTCGAGTACTACGACTTCGCGATCTACTCCGTGGCGTCGGCGCTGATCTTCCCCAAGATCTTCTTCCCCGTGGGAGATGAGCTGGTCGGCCTGCTGCTCTCCTTCTCCACCTTCGCGGTCGGCTACCTCGCGCGCCCCATCGGCGGTGTGATTTTCGGCCGGCTCGGCGACAAAATCGGCCGCAAGCACGTCCTCGTGGTCACCCTCATGCTGATCGGCGTCGCCACCGTGCTCATTGGCGTGCTCCCGGGGTACGCGGCCATCGGCGTCGCCGCCCCGGCAATCCTGGTCCTGCTGCGCCTGGCGCAGGGGATCGGCGTCGGCGGCGAATGGGGCGGAGCCGTCCTGCTCTCCAGCGAATTCGGCGACGCCCGGAAGCGCGGCTTCTGGTCCTCTGCTGCCCAGATCGGCCCGCCGGCCGGCAACCTGATGGCCAACGGCGTACTTGCCGTTCTCGCGGCGACCCTCAGCACCGAGGCCTTCCTCTCCTGGGGCTGGCGCGTGGCCTTCCTCGCCTCCGCCCTGCTGGTGGTGTTCGGCCTCCTGATCCGGCTCAAGCTAGAGGAAACCCCGGTCTTCAAGGCCATCCAGGCCCACGGCGAGGCCCCCAAGGCCCCCATCAAGGATGTCTTCACCACGGAACCCCGCGCCCTCGTGGCCGCCGCCCTGTCCCGCATCTGCCCCGACGTGCTGTACTCCCTTTTCACGGTCTTCGTGGCCCTCTACGCCACCAAGCAACTGGGCATGACCACAGGCAACGTCCTCGGCGCCATCCTGATCGGCTCCGCCTTCCAGCTCGTCCTGATCCCCGCAGCCGGTGCCCTCACCGACCGGTTCAACCGCCGCCTCGTCTACGGCATCGCCACAGTCGCAACGGCCCTGTACATCCCGGTGTTCTTCCTCATGATCCAGGGCAAGTCCGTGCTCATGCTGACCATCGGCGTCGTGATCGGGCTGGCGCTCCATGCCTTCATGTACGGCCCGCAGGCCGCCTTCATCACCGAGCAGTTCCCTGCCCGCCTCCGCTACGCCGGCAGCTCGCTGGCCTACACCCTGGCCGGGGTGATCGGCGGCGCCGTGGCACCGCTGATCTTCACCGCCCTCTTCGCCGCGACCGGCAACTGGTACCTGATCGCCGGCTACCTCGCCCTCGCCGCGGTCGTGACGGTGATCGGGCTGGCCATCGGCCGGAACCCGCAGACCCAGGAGGAAGAGCGCCTCCTGCAGGAAGCCCACGCCTGAGCGGCGCGGAAACCTGTCCACCGCTACCGGCAGAACGACCGGCACCATGATTGAGGCACCTCGTGATTGAGACACCAGTGCAAACCCTGACAGCACAGCAACACACGGCAGAGAAGGACACGGCCCACAAGGTCCGCTCCGTGCGGGCCGTGGGAACGCGCGGGGTCCTCGCCGAGCTCTCCGGTACCCAGGACGTCCTTGCGCTGCAGGCGCTGCTCCTCGAGACGCCGCTGCCGGGCCAGCAGGACATCCTGGCCGCGGCCGAGACCGTCCTGGTCAAAGCCGATTCCCCGGCGTCGGCCCGGCGCATCGCGGCACGGCTGCTGCAGCTCGACCTCACCGCTCCCGTGCGGCACGACGGCGAGCTGGTGGTGATCGACACCGTGTACGACGGCGAGGACCTCGCCGAAGTCGGCCGGCTGACCGGTCTCGGCGCCGAGGGCGTCATCGCCGCCCATGCTGGCCAGGTCTGGACCGTGGCCTTTGCCGGCTTCGCGCCCGGCTTCGGCTACATGGTGGGGGAGAACCAGCAACTGGAAGTGCCCCGCCGCAGCTCGCCGCGCACGGCCGTGCCCGCAGGCTCCGTGGCGCTGGCCGGCAACTACTCGGCCGTATACCCGCGCCGGTCCCCGGGCGGCTGGCAACTGATCGGGCGCACCGGCGCCCGGATGTGGGACCTGGACCGGGATCAGCCGGCCCTGGCCGCCCCCGGCCACCGGGTCCAGTTCCGTCCCGTCCGGGACGCAGTCGCGCTAGCGGTGGAGACAGCCGCCGGGTCCGGCGCGGAGCCGGCGGCCGAACCCGCGGCTGAAGTTTCCCGGACGGCGACGGAACCGGCCGGACAGGACGTGACGTCCGGACTCCGGATCCTTTCGCCGGGCCTGCAGAGCCTCGTCCAGGACCTCGGCCGGCACGGCCACTCCGGCCTCGGCGTCTCCGCCGCCGGTGCGCTGGACCGGGCCTCGCTGCGCCGCGCCAACCGCCTTGTCGGGAACGCGCCGTCGGCCGCCGTCATTGAGACCGTCGCCGGCGGGCTCAAGGTCCAGGCCGTGGGCGACCAGGTCCTCGCCGTCGCCGGGGCACCATCGGAGCTGGGCATCGAATCGGCGCCGGACAGCGCCGGCGACACCCGGCACCGCACCGTGCCGGTGGCCACCCCGTTCGCGCTCCTCGACGGTGAAACACTCAGCCTCGGTGCGCCGCACAGCGGTTTCCGCAGCTATCTCGCGGTCCGCGGCGGGGTGGACGCCGCCCCGGTACTCGGCAGCCGCTCCACGGACACGATGTCCGGGATCGGCCCCGCGCCCCTGGCCGCCGGACAGGTTCTTGCCGCCGGCGGAGAGGCCGAGTCCGGCGTCGTGGGTCATCCCGAACTGCAGCCCGACTACCCGGGCACCGGGGTGACGGTCCTCGACGTCGTCCCCGGGCCCCGCGCGGACTGGTTCGACCCGGCGGCGCTGGACGCCTTCACCGGCCAGGACTGGTCCGTGCTGCCGCAGTCCAACCGCGTCGGCATGCGGCTGGACGGGACCCCGCTGCAGCGCACCCGCCGAGGCGAGCTGCCCAGCGAAGGCACCGTGGCGGGCGCCCTGCAGGTCCCGCCGGAGGGCCTGCCGGTACTCTTCCTGGCCGACCACCCGATCACCGGCGGCTACCCGGTCATCGCCGTGGTAGTCGACTCCCAGCTGGACCTCGCCGCGCAGGTTCCCATCGGCGGCAAGATCCGCTTCCGCTGGGCCGGATCCGAACCAGACTTGGCGCCCGCGCCCCCCGAACACGCCAGCCCCGAACAGGCCGGCAACGAACACGCCGCCACCGACGAAGAAGTGAGTAACTGATGCACAAGGTCCTGATCGCCAACCGTGGAGAAATCGCGGTCCGCATAGCCCGGGCCTGCGACGACGCGCAGCTGGCGTCCGTCGCCGTGTACGCCGACATCGACGCCGACGCCCTCCACGTCTCCGCCGCGGACGAAGCCTTCAGCTTGAACGGCAATTCGCCCGCGGACACCTACCTGAACATTCCCAAGCTCCTCGCCGCGGCGGCGGCGTCCGGCGCGGACGCGGTCCACCCCGGCTACGGGTTCCTCTCCGAAAACGCTGACTTCGCCCAGGCCGTGCTGGACGCAGGGCTGACCTGGATCGGCCCCAGCCCGGATGCCATCCGGCTGCTCGGCAACAAGATCACCGCCCGCGACGCGGCCGTCCGGGCCGGCGCGCCGCTGGTCGCCGGGAGCGACGGTCCCGTGGACACCGCTGCCGAGGCCCGCGCCTTCGCCGAAGAGCACGGCCTGCCGATCGCCATCAAGGCCGCGTTCGGCGGCGGCGGGCGCGGCATGAAAGTGGTCCGGGTCCTCGACGAGGTGGAGGAAGCCTTCGACTCCGCCGTCCGCGAAGCCGTCGCCGCCTTCGGCCGCGGCGAGTGCTTCGTGGAGCGCTACCTCGACCGCCCCCGCCACGTCGAGGCGCAGGTCCTGGCGGACGCGCACGGGAAGGTCGTGGTGGTCGGAACCCGCGACTGCTCGCTGCAGCGCCGGCACCAGAAGCTTCTTGAAGAGGCTCCCGCGCCGTTCCTCGGCGCGGAGCAGACCACCTTGATTTACGACGCCGCCAAGGCCGTCTGCCGTGAAGCCGGTTACTCCGGCGCCGGCACGGTGGAGTTCCTGGTCGCGGCGGACGGCACCGTAGCCTTCCTCGAGGTCAACACCCGTCTCCAGGTGGAGCACCCGATCACCGAGGAAACCACCGGGATCGACCTTGTCCAGGAACAGTTCCGGATCGCCGCGGGCGAGCCGCTGCGCCTTACGGAAGACCCGTCGCCGCGCGGACACGCCTTCGAATTCCGGCTCAACGCCGAGGACGTGGGCCGCGGCTTCCTGCCCTCGCCCGGCACCATCGGCGAATTTGCGGGCCCCACGGGCCCGGGCATCCGCCTGGACACCGGAGTCCGATCCGGCTCCTTTGTGGCGCCGCAGTTCGACTCCCTGCTCGCCAAGCTCATCGTCACCGGCGCGGACCGCCAGCAGGCGCTGCGCCGGGCCCGGCGTGCCCTCGCCGAGATGCGCATCACCGGCGTGGCCACCGTGTTGCCGTTCCACCGGGCGGTACTGGAGTCCCCGGACTTCACCTCCGAGGACGGGCTGGGCATCCACACGCGGTGGATCGAAACCGACTTCGCGGACAGTGTCTCCATCGCGGCCGATCCCGATTACAGCACCACAGCCCCCGACGGCGACCGCCGCACCATCACCGTCGAGGTGGACGGCCGCCGCCTCGCCGTCGGGCTGCCGGCCGATCTGCTGGACGGGTGGGCACGCTCTGGCGGCCCCTTGCCCGCGGGTGTGAATTTGAACGGAGCTTCCGACGGCGGCGCTGCTGCCGCTGATCCGGGGGAGTTGCGCGCCGACATGTCCGGCACCGTGGTCAAGTGGCTCGTGGAGCCGGGCGCCGAGGTCTCGGCTGGGGACCCGGTTGTGGTTCTCGAAGCCATGAAGATGGAAACCCAGGTCTCAGCGCACCGGGGCGGGACCGTCACGGACGTCCGCGCCGAAGCGGGCGGGGTGGTCGCGTCCGGAGCGGTGCTGGCGCTGATCGGCTAGCTTCGTTCCAAGGCACGGCCGGGCACGCGCACAGAGCGTTCCCGGCCGTTTCTTTATGCCCTCCAGCTCCGAGACTCTTCGAGGTCGGAGGCGGTCTCGGGGTGGTGGGCTGGTGGTTGGGCGCGGCGGTTGAGCCACATTTCGAAGACGTCGCTGGTGTGCCATTCGAACGACGCGGCCAGGCTAGGGCTTGCTCTCCGCGTGCGCCTCGGGCGTCCAGACGGCGGGGTTGATACGCCCGCCGTAGATGGGCAGCTCGACGGCCGGTTCGTCCGCCCTGAACTGCGACCACATTCGGTTCAATCCTGCGGTACCGCCCGAACGGACCCGACCCGGATGCCCCATGTCCAGGCGCGCAGTCAGGACGCAAGGGGCCTCGTCCGGGGCTTCTGCCAGCACGGTGCCTTCGGGGTCCACGATGATGCTGCGGCCCCGCCCGGTAGGTCCGGCGCAGTTCACGCTGATCATGAACACCTGGTTAAAGATGGCGTTGGCGCGGGCCAGGACCAGTTCCTGGGCGCGGTCTGGGGTGGTGGTCTTGACGACATTGATGATCATGTCGGCCCCCATCCAGGCCAGTTGGCGGGTGACCTCTGGGAACCATGCGTCGTAGCAGATGGACAGTCCGGCCCGGCCGAATCCGGGCAGATCGACTGTCACAAACGTGTCTCCCGGGTCGTAGGGTTCGAACGGGCGCCAGGGGAAGATCTTGCGGTAGCTGGCCGCCAGCGCGCCCTCAGGGGAGAGAACCAGGGATGTGTTGAACAGCTGGCCCTGCGGCCCGCGTTCGCAGATGCTCCCGGGGACCAGCCACAGCCCGAGGTCTCCGGCGAGTTGCTTCAACTCACCAACCAGGGGCCCGTCGAGAGGCTGCGCGGCCTCCCGGAGCGCTTCGGGTCGTTGCCGGTCCGGATTGCCGTCGCCGAACAGATGGAGTTCAGGAAAAACCATCAGCTCGGTTCCGGGGTTTTCCGCCAAGACGCGCCTGGCCTCATCGGCGAACGCGGAGAAAGGCTCACCGATCAGGCGCGGAGGGGCCTGGACGGCTGCAAGGGAAAGGCTGGACACGGGCAGTCACCTTTGAGCTGGCGGTGATGGGCGGTCGACGGCGGGACCGGACCTTAACGCCCGCTTCACTTCCGGCCGCCCGCCGGTCCGTGTGGGCAAAAGATCCGCTGATGCCTGCCACGGAGCAGCAGGGCACCCCGTGCAGGCTATAGACATTCCGACAAAAGACGTTCACGCTTCTGTCATCCCCCACACGGGGGACGACACGATTCGAGTTTACTCTTGTCCACATTTTGCACATGATTCGCTTAATTGCTTCTCAGCGCCGGCGCGGGATTCCGTCGCTGTGCCCCCCGATCCCGCACCGATGCCGGCAGCATCGCACGTTCTAGGAGACATGTCATGAGCACAGCCACGGGCCCGGCGACGGGCCGGGGACTGGAAGTCCGGTCGATCGACTATGTTCCTCTCAACGAGAGGCATGGAAAGGTCTCACACATTGGGCCGCTGTGGTTTATGAGCAACGCCCAGATAGCCACGCTTGCGGTGGGGCTGATCAGCATCACCACCGGCGGGAACCTGATCTGGTCATTGATCGCGATCGCGGTCGGCGTGCTGGTTGGCACCCTGTTCATGGCCGCGCACTCCTCCCAGGGTCCGCAGCTCGGGCTGCCTCAGATGATCCAGTCCCGTCCGCAGTTCGGGTATGTGGGAGCGCTACTGGTGTGGCTCTTTGCCTACCTGCAGTACGCGGGATTCAACGTGTTCAATACCGTCCTGGCCGGCGAGGCCGTGGCCGGATCCGTTCACCTCGGAAACGAAACCGTCTGGTTCTGGGTCATCACGATTGTCGCGGCCGCCGTCGCGCTCTTTGGCTATGACCTGATCCACGGCTTTGAGCGCTATTTGACCTACCTGACGATCATCATGCTGGCGCTTCTGACGGTGGCGACCCTCACCCACCTTGAGCTGCCCGGCGGCGCGTTCAATCTGGCCGAGTTCCATCTCGTCCCGTTTCTGGGCCAACTTGGCGTGGCGGCAGGCTACCAAATCTCCTGGGCCATTTACGTCTCGGACTACTCCCGCTACCTCCCCCCGGAATCCGGCCGCGGGACGTTCAAATGGACGTTCTGGGGGAGTGCGCTGGGCGGTATCTGGGTCATGTTCCTGGGCTCCTTCATCGCCGCGGCAGCCGGCGAGGGCTTCGATACCATCAGCTCGATCCAGAACACAGCCGACAAGCTCTTCCCGGGCTTCGGATCGATCGCGTTGTTCGTTGCGGCCCTTGGGCTGGTGTCGGTCACGGCGCTGAACATGTATGGCGGCTCCCTGACCCTGATCTCATCCATCGACAGCCTGCGCCGGATCCGGCCCACCGTCAGAATCCGCGTGGTCACCATCGTGATCACCGCGGCCATCTCGCTCGTCTTCGCCAACATCGCCTCCGCCGACTTCCTCGCCAACTTCAACGACTTCCTGCTCCTGGTCCTGTACTTCTTCATCCCGTGGACCGCGGTGAACCTGACCGACTACTTCATCGTCCGCAAGGGCCATTACGCCATCGCGGAGATCTTCCACCCCAACGGCATCTACGGACGCTGGGGCTGGCCGGGAATCACCGCGTACCTCTTGGGCTTCGTGGTCATGATTCCGTTCTTCGCCGCCGGAAAACTCTTCGTCGGTCCCGCGGCCGAGGCCATGGGCGGCGCTGATATCTCCCTGTTCATCGGCCTGCCGGTGTCAGCCGTCATCTACTGGGCACTCACCCGCCGCATCGACACCGCCGCGGAATGGCGGCTGGCCAAGAGCCAGGCCGACGAACTGGAGAAGGCCGCGAAGATGCACGTCGAGCCCTAATTCCTACGGACGCCCAAGCGGTGGCCCCCGACTGGCGGGGGCCACCGCATTCTCTCCTTCCCGGCGATCGTTAGCCGACGTGGATGGCCGGGCGGAGGGCCGGGTCGGGCTCCACCGTGCGCAGGATTTCACGCACCAGCGGGGCGGTGTCGCCCTGGCCCAGGAACAGGTATCGCATGAGGTGGCCGACCGGGTTGCCTTCAGCCCATTCGAAATAGCACTGGGGCTTTGTGCCGGTCGAGTCGCGCATGGCCAGCAGGACCGCGGCGATCGCGTTCGGCACCGCCGGGGACTTCACCCGCAGGGCCCGGTAGCCGTCCACCTCGACGCCTTCGACCCGGAGCGCGTGGCTGAACGCGGACGGGTCGGAGATCTCCACCTCCAGGAAGATGACGTCCGCCGGGCCGGGAACCGGGTTCAATCCGCGCTGTTCGTACTCCTTGTCGGCGTACTCTGCCTTGTCCCCGGCCTGGCGCTTGTTGGCGATGACGTTCAGCTGCCCATCGAACGCGATCGAGTCGGTGATGTACTGCCGGGCGGCCTCGTCAAATTCGATGGTTTCCAAGCGCAGCTCGGTGGTGCGCTTCACCCGCGAGATGAGCGAGACGACAATGATGCCGGCGATGAAGAATGCCGAGATTGCAATGCCGTCGGGCTTTTCGATGACGTTGGCAGCCAAGGCGTACAGCAGGACCAGAGTCAGGGCGCCGAAGCCGATGGTGCCGGCACGACTGCGCCGGCGGACCGCCGAGACGGTCACGGCAACCGCACCGGAGACCATCATGGCCAGAATGCCGGTGGCATAGGCGCCGGCCTGGGCGTTGACGTCGGCGTTGAAGGCGATGGTGATGCCGACGCTCAGCACGGTGTAGACGATCACGACCGGGCGGACTGCCCGGCCCCATTCCGGTGCCATGCCGTAGGCCGGCAGGTAGCGGGGCACGATGTTGATGAGCCCGGCCATGGCGGAGGCGCCAGCGAACCAGAGGATCAGGGCGCTGGAAAGGTCGTAGACGGTCCCGAACCCGGCGCCGAACAGGTCGTGGGCGAGGAAAGCCAAAGCGCGGCCGTTGGCCTGTCCGCCGTCCTGGAATTCCTTGGCCGGGATCATGACCGTGGTGAGGAAGCTGGTGGACATCAGGTAGACGCTCATGATGGCAGCCGCCGTCGTGAGGAGCTTGCGGGTGTTCTTGACCCGGGAAGCCATGACCTCCGCCGGGGTGTCCCCGGTCGCTTTGATCAGCGGCATCATGGACACGCCGGTCTCAAACCCGGAGAGTCCCAAAACCAGCAGCGGGAAGGCAACGACGGCCGGCCCAATGAGGCTCGTCGGGCCGCCACCCGCACTCGAAAGCAGCCGGTCCTGCCAGCCCGCGATCAGAGACGGGTCGGAGAAGACGTGCGCAAACCCGGCGACGACGACGGCGGCGTTCAGGAGCAGGTAGATGGCCACGAGCGGGATGGCGACGCCGACGGCCTCGTTGAAGCCGAGCAGGAAGACTCCACCCAGAATCAGCAGCAGGATCACGGTAATGATGACGGCGCTGCCTTTCAGGCCTTGCGGGATCATCGGGTTCTCCAGCAGGTGCACCGTGGCATCGGCGCCGGACAGGGTGATGGTGATGATCCATGACGTCGCGACGAACCCGAGCAGAATCAGGACGAAGAATTTGCCGCGCCAGAACGGCAGCAGCTTCTCCAGCATGGCAACCGAGCCCTGTCCGTGCGGGCTCTCCTGGGCGACGCGGCGGTACATGGGGAGCATGCCCAGCAGTGTGAGGGCCACGATCAGCAGGGTCGCCAGCGGGGACAGGGCGCCGGCGGCCAGGGCCGCGATCCCGGGAAGGTAGGACAGGGTGGAGAAATAGTCGACGCCGGTGAGGCACATGACCTTCCACCAGGCGTTGGGCTTGTGGTTTTCCTCGGCCTCGGGGCCGGCCGGTGCGACCTGGTTGGCGAGCAGCCAGCGGACCAGGGGCTTGCGATCCGGGGCCGCGTTCTGCTTCAGGTCGACCTGGGCCGGAACGGCGTGGTCAGAAGTGGTCGTCATGGGATCTTTCTGTCGGTGGCCGGGCGTCCGGGGGCCGGAACGCTGCGCAGGAACCGGCCAATTCTAGTGGGGATCCCTGTGGCTGACCGTCAGCTTGAGGCGGTGTCCGGCGACGGCTACGCGGCGGCGCGCGACGCCGCGGCGTCGTCGGGATCCTGCGGAGGAGTCCCAGGGCTAGGGTGAGGCATGATCGATAAGCGAAAGACCTGGCACGAAAGCCACAAGGAATCCTTGACGCGGGGCCAGCGCGCCGCGGACCTCATGCGCAACGGCATGGGCAGCTGGCCCTTTGTCGGAGGTTTCGTCGGCTTCATGATCGTGTGGGCGGCAATCAACAGCTGGGCACTGGCGAACAACGCCTGGGATCCGTATCCGTATATTCTGTTGAACCTCTTCCTCTCCATGCTGGCGGGGCTGCAGGGCGCGATTCTTCTGATCGCGGCCAAACGCCAGGACGCGATTGCCGCGGCGATGGCCCAGCACGATCGTGACACCAACGTGAAGTCCAAGGAGGAGATCGACCTGCTCATCGCCATCAACAACCAGCAGCTGGAAATCCTTCGGGAGCTGCAGGTCCTGGCGGCCGGCAGTAACCTCAGGGTGGATGCAGGCGCCGGCGCTTCGAACTGATCATTCCGGCCAGGAGGCCCCTCACCGGCGTCCTCATGTGCGCGTGAAGATGCCGGGTGCGGGACTCCGGAGAAACGGTGTCAGTCGGCGAGGATGTGGTACAGCGCCCGGCGGGTTTCGTCGATCTTTTCCATCGCGGCAGTGCGTTGTTCCTCGGTCGCCGAGAAGCGGAACTGGTGGATGACCCCCATGAGCTTTCCCACGCTTTCATGAAAAGCCGGGCCGGATCCCTGCGGCTCGGTGCTCCACGCATTTTCCAGTTCCTCGGCGTGATCGGTCACGTAGGCCCTGCCCGCATCGGTGAGCGTGAACTCGGTGCGTCGGCTGCCATCAACCGGCGCGATGAGCTCTTCATCAACAAGCTGCTGCAGCGTCGGGTATACGGAGCCCGGACTCGGACGCCAGGCCCCAGACGTCCTGTCAGCAATTGTCTTGATCAGCCCGTAGCCGTTGGACGGTGATTCCGCCAGGAGAGAGAGAATCGCCAAGCGGACATCGCCCCGGTTGGCCCGCCGGGAACCGCCGGGACCAAACCCAGGACCAAAGCCCGGCCCGAAGCCTGGCCCAAACCCGCGGCCTGGCCCGAAGCCGCCGTGTCCGTGGGGTCCGCGGTGGCTCCTGCCGCGCCCGAAGCGCCCCAGAGCGGGTCCGCCGTCCGTGTTTTTGTCGTCGTGAATGCCTTTCATACCGGCATCATCCTTCCTCGTCAGTTGGTTTCTTCTGCTACCGTCGATAATCCGGCGATACTTAACGATATATCGGCGAGTGTCGCTGATCAATAGCGAGAGCCCGTGGGACGCGGCGTTGGCACCCTCACATTCACCGCCCACGGTCCCTGACTGAGGGCTCTTGTTCCGGGGGCCGCAGGCAGGGAAGACCGATGTCATAGGATCAACGAATGACCCAGGAACGCCCCATTGTCTTGATTACCGGCGTCGGCCGGCGGATCTCCATCGGCACAGAGATCGCCCGCCAGCTTGCCGCGGACGGGTGGGACATCGCGTTCGCTAACCACAGCCCGGAACGGGGATTCGTGGAGGAGCTCACGCTCGAGCTGCACGAACTTGGGGCGAGGGCTTTCGCCTCCGAGGCCGATTTGGCTGACCCGTTGGCTCCCGAGGCTTTGCTCCTGGCGGTCATGGACCAGTTCGGGCCCGTCCGGGCGCTCGTCTCCAGCCACGCGCAGTCGGTGGACAGCAGCATTCACGACACATCCGTCGAGAGCTTTGACCGTCATTTTGCGATCAACACGCGCGCCAACTGGCTTTTGATCAAGGCGTTCGCGCAGCACTACTCATCGGCGCCTGGGCTGGGGCGGATCGTGGCGCTGACGAGCGACCACACAACCCACAACCTTCCCTACGGTGCGAGCAAAGGTGCACTGGATCGGATTGTGATCGCGGCCGCCGGCGAACTTGGGCACCTCGGCATCACCGCGAACTTGATCAACCCGGGCCCGGTCGACACCGGGTGGATCAGCCCGGAACTCGGGGAGGCCCTGCGCGGCGAGACCGCGCTGGGCCGACTCGGCACACAACGAGACGCGGCGAACCTGGTGTCCTTCCTGCTCTCCGAGCGCGGCGGATGGATGAACGGCCAGCTCCTGCATTCCAACGGCGGTTTCCACCTGCCCGTCTAAGCCAGCGCGGGGCCAAGGACAATGAGTCCGCCGCCGCCTGCGCGGAAAGCCAGGAACCGGTGGGGTGTTTCTCGCGTCGTGATTCCACCGTAGGCTCGGCCTTGGACGGTTTAGCGCGAACACTTGGAGGCTTTGCTCATGTCGCGAATCATGCGGTTCGACCACGTCGGCGTCACGGTCCGGGACCTCGACAAGGTGACGGCGTTCTTCGTCGGACTCGGTCTCGAGATTGAGGGCAGGACGTCCGTGGAGGGCGAGTTCATTGACACGGTCATAGCGATCCCTGGTTCCCGCACAGAGATCGTCATGTTGCGAACGCCTGACGGAGGTACTGGGGTGGAGCTTTCCAGCTTCGTCCGGCCCGACCCCGTGCCGGGATCGTCCGCCGCCATGGCCAACGAACTCGGGCTGCGCAGTCTTGCCTTCGAGGTCGATGAGCTCCAGGCGCACGTCGATCGGCTGGCCGCGGAGGGGTACGGGCTGGTCGGCGGCATCGGCCAGTATGAGGACGTCTGGCGCATGGCCTATGTGCGGGGCCCGGAAGGAATCATCGTGGCCTTGGCTGAGCGGATCAGCTGACGCGGCGATCCCTCCGGCGTCCGCCCCGGTCCGCCCGGAGCCTTGACCGGGACACTAACGAGCAGGCATAGCTGGCGGTAACGGTTCTGCCTGCTCCGTCGAGCTGGATTCTACCGCCGTACGGGAGGATCCACTGCGGTCGGGTGTGCCCGAACGGGACCCCGAGGCAAACGACGGCGTCGGGGTTGTATCGTGCGATTTCGGTGCTGACCACCTCCCGCTGTGCCGCGCGTAGCCGGGCCCGTTCGGCGGGAGGCGGAACCTGCCCGTGGCTGCTGACGGGAGGACGGGCGACCATCACGCCGTCGACCGCCCCAAGCACACCACGCTCGCCCAGCGTGCGAACCCATCGCTTGACCCAATCTGCGGGAGCCAGCAGTTCGCTGGTTTCCAGGATCAAGATGGCGCCCCGGAGCGCGTCGACGGAGGGCAGCCTGTCGGCGATGGCGAGCTGGTCGAGGACTTCGATGCAGCCGCCCCACGTGTTACCGGCGACCGTGCGTTCCGGACCTGTCCACGACCACGGCTCGGTGGGTTCGCGGTCACCGTATTCGACGAGGGCGCGCGGTTCGAGCCAATCCGGTCCGAAGTCCTCTGATTCCCCGGGATCGGTGACCTCAAGCTCGCCTCCAGTGAGCAGCGCAGCGCGCAGGGAAGCGACGTGGACGTCGTCCGCACCGGGCCCGGCGCCAAGGTGGACTTGGGTGGAGCCGCCGTAATATGCGGTTATCCCGATGGACCACAGCCAGTTGAGCAGGTTGGTGTTGTCGCTGTATCCAATGAAGGTCTTCGGA
Organism: Arthrobacter sp. YAF34; assembly: GCF_052113245.1. Classification (NCBI taxonomy): domain Bacteria; kingdom Bacillati; phylum Actinomycetota; class Actinomycetes; order Micrococcales; family Micrococcaceae; genus Arthrobacter; species Arthrobacter sp. YAF34. Next base: position 280,283 of record NZ_JBFRCV010000004.1, on the reverse strand, counting down.
TTGGCTGCCACCACCGCCGCGTCGAGATGCGGCACGACCGTGATCTGATCGTCGCCGCCGATGGTGGCGAGAATCGCGCGGATGCTCGGATCGGCGAACGCCGCATTGATGTCGGCCGCCCGTTCCTGGGGACTGGATCCGAGCTTGCGGGTCGTCGGGAACTCCACCGGGATCAACCCCGTAGCCGCGGTGAGCCGCCGCATGGCCTGCTCGTGCACGGCCGGGGCGAATGCGGGCGCCGCGAACGACGGGGAGAGAACCGCGATCCGATCGCCCGCAATGAGCTTCGGAGTGGACAAGTCCAGCTGCGAATGATCCATGCCCCCATCGAACCAGATGGGGCGCGGCATGGGAGACCAGCAACGCCGGTTAGGGCTGGTCCTCAGCCGCCGTCATCCGGATCCGCCGGCGCTGGCCGGTCGGTTGATTTCCGTAACGGTCCTACGGTCCCGTCGGCGCCGTAGTCGCCCTCGGAATACCGGCCGATTTCAGACTCGGCGGTGCGGCCGGGGGCGGATCCCGCCGTGCCGTAGTCGGCCTTCACGTAGCGTCCGGATTCCGTGGCCTTCTCTCCCAGAGGTTCGGGCAGGCCGCCTTCGCTGCCGGCCGCACCGTAGTCTCCTTGGACATATTGGCCTTCTTCGTCGTCCGCGTGGCGGCCGCGCTGCGCCCCGGCCTTGCCATAGTTGCCTTCGACGTACCGGCCCCGCAGCTCTGGTTCTTCTGGCTTCTTTTCCGAACCTGACTCATCCGGGGTGTTTTCGAAGCCGCTGTTGTCGGTCATGATCGTGCCTTTCCCGAAACGAACTTTGCGTCTTCTGCGGCGCAATCTAATTCTATCGAGGGCCGCCGTCCGGCGACAGGAGCGGGTCCGGTCCTGGCCCTTGCGTACCGGCCGGCTGTTCGATCGTGACGGTGCCGGCGTCGCCGTCGACGCGGATCCGCTGGCCGCTGGTCAGCCGCTGGGTGGCCACGCCGGTGCCGAGCACCGCGGGGATGCCGTACTCCCGGGCGACGATCGAGCTGTGGCTCAACGGGCCGCCGACGTCGGTGACCACGGCGGAGGCCATCGCGAAAAGCGAGGTCCAGGCCGGCGTGGTGATGCGGGCCACCAGGACGTCCCCGGGCACCATCCGGTCGAAATCCTGGGGCCCGCCCAGGACACGGGCGGGAGCGGTGACCCTGCCCGAGCTGGCGCCGACGCCCTTGATGACGTCGCCGGACTGGTCTTGTGGGACCGCGGGCATCATCGACCCGAAGGCGCGCTCCATCCAATGGCTCTCCGGGAGCAACTGCGGGGCGGCAGCCTTGGCCTGCCCCCGCCACAGCATCTTGCGCTCCTCGACGGCGCCGGCGCGGACCGGCCGCTCTGCCCCGGTAATTGCCACCGCCGCCGGCGTCCCCGGACCGGCGAGGCCGAACTCGACGGCGCTGCGCAACTCCCGCTGGCGCAGCCAGAAGACGTCGCCGGCCTCGGCGATAACAGAGGAGCCGACCAGCCGTTGTCCGAGCTCGAACAGCATCCGCCGCAGCAGCGGCCAGGCCAGGCCGACGTCGGCAAGCGCATCCTCGCGGATCGGGGCGGCATTCTGGGCCCACCGCAGCAGCCGGAGGAACGCGGCCCGGCGCTTCGGCCCGAGCCGGGCGATCGTTCGGCCGGTTTCATCCTCGCGGCGGCCGGCCGAGAGCCGCTGGCGCTCGTGCGGGTCGTTGCCCTGCCCGCGCAGGTAGAACTTCACCGTCTCCAGCAGGGGCGCTGGGTCGTCGGCCGGCACCGGGCTGATGAAGTCCAGATTGTAGACGGCATGGCCGAACCGGCCGAGATGGTCCTGGAAGCGGGGACGCCATTGCTGCCAGAGGGCCGGATCCACCCCTGCAGGGGGCAACCCGGTGCGCTGCGACTCAGCCAGCGCCGCCGTGGGCGAATTGAGGATCGCCCGGTCCAGCCCCGGGATGTCCCGGGCCCAGGCGGCGAGGTCGTACAGCGATTTCTCCGCCCGGATGGGTTCGCTGTCGTAGCCGAGGAGGAACGTCTGGGCAGGCGGGTCTCCGGCACGCCGCACGAACCTGTCGTAGTACATCCGGAAGGAAATTTCGCTGGTTGCGGCGATCGGAATGATGGACTGCACGGCCGTGTAGTACACGGTGCCGGCGTCCAACAGCGTCTGTACACCCTCCAGAAGTTCCGCTCCGGAGAGCTCCCCGACGGGCTTCGTCGACCAGTTTTTGATCACCTCCACGTAACGGGGATGCGAGAATTCCCGCCAGCCGGCCACTCCCATGTGCGCCTTGCCGCGGGCCAGAGCGCGCATCGCGGTCAGCGACTTGGTCATCACCCGCCACATTCCGGAGTTGCGGTAGTAGTAATAGGCGTAGCCGTTAATCGTCGGCAGTCCGACGTCGTCCTCGCGGACCACGTTCTTGCCGACGGCGTCGGCCATCAAGGCTCGCAGCGACCGGGACACCGAGCCGTCAATGAGGTCGGCGAACAGCGGCGAGAGCGGGTCGGGCAACTGTTCCACGATGCTGGCCCGGAAGTAGAGCCCGTTCGGGTAGGGCACCGGCCAGGCGCCCGGGGTGTCGGCCGACGGTTCGGGCAGGGCGGTGATGGGTCGGGACTGCAGGATGAAGAACTGATCACCGGCCCGTGCCCACTCGATGTCCTGCGGCGCCCCGAAATGATCCGCAATCCGTGTTCCGTGGCCGGCAAGCTCGGCCGCCGCCTTGTCGTCCAGCACGGGCTGACGACGGCGGGCCGCCGGCACCGGCTGCTCGTGCGTGCCGCGGTCCGCATAGACGGTCATGACCTCCTTGTCAGCGGTCCGGCGCGACAGCACGCGGCCCGTGTCTGCTTCGACGACGACGTCATCCGTGGTGACCGTTCCACTGACCACGGATTCGCCCAGGCCCCACGCGGCACCGATCACGGTCTGGTCGCGGCGTCCGTTGGCCGGGTTGGCGGTGAACATGACCCCCGCCGCGTCGGCCTCCACCATCTGCTGGACCACGACGGCGAGGCGCACCGCGTCCGGTCCGATGCCTTCGCGGGCCCGGTAGGCCATGGCACGCGCCGTCCACAGGGACGCCCAGCAGTCGATCACGGCCGCGGCCAGGGCCTCCGGCCCGCGAACGTTAAGGTAGGTGTCCTGCTGCCCGGCGAAGCTGGCCGAGGCGAGGTCCTCGGCCGTGGCGGAGGAGCGCACGGCCACGGCCGCGTCCCCGTTACCGAGAAGCCGGTAAGCGCCGTCGAGCTCTGCGGCGATCACGGCCGGCAGGGTTCCGCCGGTGAACAGGGCACGGATCCGCTTCGAGGCATCCTCGTAGTCCTGCGGCGCCGCCAGCGTTGGCAGGGCGGCCAGCTCCTGGATGCCGGCCCCGAGGTGATTGGCTGCCACAAAATCCGCATACGCTGCGGTGTTCAGCACAAATCCGGGAGGCACTGGCAGCCCGGTCTGAACCAGGCCGCCCAGTCCCACGCCCTTGCCGCCGGCCACGGCGACGTCGTCAGGTCCCACATCGCCGAAGTCGCTGATGTAGGTCATGACCGCGCATCCTTTCTGCCGGAGCCGCGGGTGCTGGAATATTTATGCCTTGCTCTTGCGGCCGGTTACTGCGCCGTAGATGAGGAGCACAATAACGGCGCCGAGGATGGAGAGGAGCCAGGTCCGCAGATCGAAGAAGTTGCCGAGGCCTCCGCCGAAGATCAGCGAACCAATCCAGCCGCCGAGGATGGCGCCCACGACACCCAGAACGAGGGTGATCAGCCAGCCGCCTCCCTGCCGGCCCGGAAGAAGGGCTTTGGCGAGTGCCCCTGCGATCAGTCCGAGGATGAGGAATGCGAGAATTCCCATGGCTGTAACTCCTTTCGGTCGGTCGGTCGCGTGATAGGCGGCCTAACGAATGATTAGAGCAGTATGCCTAGTGACGCGCAATACCCCGTCCGGGGCGGCCTACGACCCGGCGCTGGATGCCAGAACGCCCAGGCCGAGTGCGGCGATGATGCCGCTGCTGCCGCGTTCGAGCCAGCTGCTCACCCGGGGGCGCTGCAGCCAGGCCATGGCCTTCGCAGCCGCGACGGATACGGCCACCAGATAGAACAAACCGATGGTGCTTTCGATGGCGCCCAGCACCATGGCGGTGTCCAGGGTGGCGCCGCCGTGCGGAATGAACTGCGGCACGACGGCCAGATAGAACAGGCCCACCTTTGGATTGAGCAAGGTCGAGAATGCGCCGGCGCCGAACCCGGCCCTGCAGCTGTACCTTCGGCTGTTGCTTCGGCCGGTGGAGTGCCCGGCCGTTGCGGAGGGTGCTCCCGTGCGGCGGGCCCGGATCAGCGACGAGATCCCCAAGTACAGCAGGTATAACCCGCCTGCGATCTTTAGCCAGCGGAACACTTCCGCTGAGTCCTCCAGCACGGCAGCGAGCCCGACGCCCACCAGAGCGGCCCACACCAGGGATGCCACGGCCGAGCCGAGCGCCGCGGCGATGCCGGCCCCGGCGCTCCGCAGCGAGATGCGCAGCACCAGGAAGGTGTCCGGGCCCGGGGTGACGGAGAGCAACAGGCATAGTCCGGCAAACGCCAACAGGGTCACAGGGGTCATGGGCACCATTGTCCGGGTGCTGTCCGGCAGGATGCAATGGTGGCCTGACCAATACCTACGGGGGAACCACCGTGGCCAACCCGTACGGGCAGTGCACTGCCGGATCGGTCGCGGAAGCTTGCTCCTACATGTACGGCTATGCCAAAGCCTATGACGACGCGAACATCCGCGGGATAAGCAACCCGGCCGCGTACCTGTGGTGGCTCGATGCCGAGACCGGCAACAGCTGGTCAACCAGTACGGCGGCGAACCGGGCCGATCTGGAGGGAATGGCGGCTTACTTCGCGAGTATCGGGGCCAGGACGGGCCTTTACTCGAGCAAAACGCAGTGGACCCAAATTGTTGGAACAGTGCCGTCTTCCAGCAACCTGTACGCCCGGCCCGGCTGGCTGGCCGGAGTGAACTCACTCGCCCTGGCGAAACGCAAGTGCTCGGACGCGCCGCTGACTGCCGGCGGGACGGTCACCATTACCCAGTACATGTCGGCAGGGTTCGATTCGGACCATTCCTGCATCTGAACCGGCGGGACTGCACCCGCGGCGGGATAGGAGGCCGCACGGGCATCAAAAAGCGCTGGGGGGAGGCGTGGAAGCGCCCCGAAGACATTGGGGGTTGCCTCGGGGCGCCTGCAGAAATCGTATTCCCGGCCCAAATGCCCGTCAACCGCATGCCCCGGCAGGGGGATCCGGAGGTTGCGGAGCGGCCCTCGGTGAGGTTCTGACGGCGGACCGCCAGGGGCACAATGGCTCTTTTGCGACCCGGCGAACGCGGGTATAGATGGTGGTGCTACGGCGGAAAGGTCCTCCGTGACTTTTGTTGAAGCCGGGGCAGGCGGTCCAGGGCGGGACATCGCTCTGGGCCGCCGTTGGGCAACCATTGTCGGAAAATTCGGCGCCGGCACATTGGGTGGCGCAGCGGTGTCCGTGCGGACGTATGCTGTTTTCATCGGTTCAGCAGTGAGCTGCGTGCTTTGATCTTGAGCGTGAAACATGAACCAGGGAACTGCAACAGACAGCGGGCGGAATCTTCACACCGCTTTCTGGGAGACGCATTTTAATAACCCGGATATCGGTGCCTTCCTCAGCGAGGTCGTGACTGAGCTTGTTGACGGCATCGGCGGTCCCAGGCGGGGAATCAGCTGGGCGATTACCGTTCTGGGCTCCGGGGAGACCGTCACCCTGACCGCGGGCAGCGCCCCGGCGCGGGCCGCGGACGAGGAGCAGCGCTCTTTCGACGACGGGCCGGCCCGTCAGGCGGTCAGGAGCGGTGAATTCGTGACCGTGGGCAACACAGCCCTGGAACGCCGCTGGCCAGGATATGCCAGCGCTGCCGCTGCCGAGGGAATAGGGTCACTCGTCTCCATCCCGCTGGTCCCCTCAGAAGTTTTCCGTGCCGCCGTGAACCTGTATGCGCCGTGGCCGCATGTCTTCACCAGCGCAGACATCACCGCGGCGGCGCTCCTCGCCCGCCAAGTGTCCCGAACGCTGCGCCTGGTCCAACAACTGGTCCAAGAACTGGCGGTCAGGTCGGGGGTGGGCGCGGAATTGTCCTCGGCCCAGCTCTCCCGGGTGCTGGCCGGTCTGGCCCTGCGGACGCTGGTGAGGGATTTCGGGTTTAGTGAAGAGGGAGCTCTTGACTATCTTCGCAGCGCTGCGGGCGGCACTCCGCGGGAATCAGTCGGCGGCACGGTCCGAGTCCTCGTCGTTGATTCCGGCCAGAGCCAAGGAGCGTTTGCGCCGGCCCCGCCGTCCTCCGCAGTCCATGCCGGGGACGCTGTCCCCGTCCGTCGGCGGCGCCGGAGGGCGGACAGTCCAGCCTGAACCTGACGGGATGGCAGCGTTTACGGGTAGGCGGAGGGCGGCCGGAACGCGTCAGGCGGCGACGCCGGGCACATTTCCGTGGACCTGGTTGGGGCGGAGGGTCTTGAGGGCCCCGGCCCAGGCGATCACCTGGTCGAACAGGATCTGCAGACTTTTCTCCGCGGCGGCGGAAGGAACGAAGGCGCGGTAGTTCTCGAACTCCGTGGCCAGCGGTAGCGCGACCTGGGCCCGGACGTCTGCCATCTGCAGTTCGCCGGCCACTGCCCGCAAATGTTCGACGGCGCGGATGCCGCCGCTGCTTCCGTAGCTGACGAACCCCGCGGACTTGTTGTTCCACTCCTTATACAGGTAGTCCAGTGCGTTCTTCAGGGCTCCGGGGATCGAGTGGTTGTACTCGCCTGTGACGAAGATGTAGCCGTCGAATACGTCGACAGCATCGGACCATGCCTTCGTGTGCGCGTTGCTGTACCGGCCGAACGACGGCGGCAGCGGCTCGTCGAGAAGCGGGAGATGGAAGTCGGCGACGTCGAGGACGTCAAAGGTGGCATCACTGCGTTCTGCCGCCCGGGAGTTCACCCAGTCGGCGACGGGTTTTCCGAGGCGTCCGGGCCGGGTGCTTCCCAGCACGATAGCGATGCGAATCATGGCCGGTTCCTTTCCGGGAGTTGGTGATGCCCACATCTAGAACAACAACCCGGGCGACCCGAATCTTCCGCGGCACCAGCCGCCGCGCAAGTTCGAGACTACGGCCCGACGCGCGGACGGTCCGGCAGGATCTGGCCGTCGCGCAGGACCCTCACCAGCGTGAAGCTCGGGTCGACGGCCACGAGGTCGGCGCGCATTCCAGCCCGCAGCCCTCCGACCTCGGCTTCCACGCCCAGCACCCGGGCGGGGACCAGTGTCGCCGCCAAGACGGCGTCGGCGGGACTTACGCCCGCCGCGATGGTGGTGCGGACAACCTCCAGCAGGGTTGCCGTGCCCCCGGCGAGAGCGCCGTTGCTCCTCAGAGTTGCCACGCCGTCGTGCACCACCACTTCCGAGGGACCAAGCCCGTAGTCGCCGTCGGGCAGCCCGGTGGCCGCCATAGAGTCCGTCACGAGCGCGATGCCGGCCGCCCCGACCAGATCAAACACCATCCGGACCGTCGCCGGGTCCAGGTGGACGCCGTCGCCGACGAGCTCGACCACGACCGTGCCGGCAGCCGCCAGCCGCAGGCACGCAGCGACGGGTCCGGGACTCCGGTGGTGCAGCGGCGGCATGCCGTTGAACAGATGGGTCACCGTTGGCCTGGCAAGCGCGCCGAAGCCCCCGCCTGCCCCAGCACTGCGCATGAGGTCCGCAGCTTCCGCCAGCGAGGCGGCCGCCAGGCGTGCGTCGGCGTCGGTGTGGCCCAGCGACGGGGTGACGCCGTGCTCCGTGAGTATCCGGAGCAGTTCGCCCGCGCCCGGGAGTTCGGGAGCGTAGGTCATGGTCTGCAGGGTCCCGCCGGCGGCCGCCAGCATGTCCCGGAGCAGAACCGGATCGGGGTCCCGGAGCCAGAGTGGGTTCTGCGCGCCGCAACGGGCGCGGGAAAGGAATGGCCCCTCGGAATGGACGCCCGCGATGAGGCCCTCGGACGCCAGGACTTTGAGGACGCCGAGGGAGCTCAGCAGCTCATCCTCCGAGGCGGTGACCAGGCTGGCCAGAAGGCGGGTGGTCCCGCTGCGGTGCAGGAAATCCACAGCCTCCCGGCAGGACCGGTCGTCCCCGCCCGGGAATCCGCCGCCCGCGGCGCCATGGCAGTGAAGGTCAATGAGCCCGGGAAGCAGTGAGGTGCCGGGCGGCAGCCGGACCTCCTCCGCACCCGGGAACTGCTTGGCGTCGAAGCCGCTGACGGGTCCCGCGTAGGCGATCCGGCCGCCTGTCACGGCCACGACAGAATCCGGCGTGACGGTGCCGTCCGTGAGGAGGTCGCCCCGGAGGAGGTAGGCGGGAGCGGCTTCCCGGGCTTGCGGCATCGGTACCATCCTTCGGGTGCGGGCCTTTACGGGTGCGGGCGGAATCAGCCGCTGGGGGTGGCTGGCCGGAACCTCTGCCGCTTTTCTTTCACCGCTTCGGCCACTTCACATTCAACAGGAGCAGTCCAAGCAGGAGCGAGTCTACGGTCATGATTCCCGCCATGAGGTAGGCCCATCCGGCCATCATGGTTTGCCGGCCGCCCGGGGGCCCGAAGCGCGCGTGTATACCAGAGTGCCCATGACGATCTCCTGACGTGGATCCCCCCAGTCACTTGATAGTTCACCCAGTGTGCCACCGCGTCGCCCCGGAGAAAACAACGTCACCGCCCGGCTCAAGCTTTTCCCAAGTCGACGCGGGGGTGCCTCCTCTCGACCGGGCGACTATGCGGGTTTCGCCATCGCGTAGGCCGCAGTGGCGTACGCCAGGGCGCCGGACATCTCCTGGAGCAGCTCGGAATTGGTGTTGTCGATCGTGTCACAGGACTCGTGATAGCAGGGATCGAGGACCTTGCCGGCCGCGCCGCCAAAGGACTGCGCCTGGGCCTGGGTCTTTCTCTTCTCATCTCCGGTGAACAGCCCGCCGCCGGGAATACCTGCCGAAAGGAACGCGTCGTAATCGGAGCCGCCGTCAAACGGCGTGGTCTCGGCCGTGAGCGAGTTCTCCTTGAAGTACTGGAAGAATATGTCCTCGATCGCCTTCGACCCGGCCGGCCCGGCGTGGCCGAAATCCGAGCCGTCCCCGTCATGGACGGACCGGACACCGTTGGGCGAGGCCGCCATGTCCACATTCAGGTTCGCCGCGGTCTGGCCGCGCTCGGCCTGGCTCAGTGCGTCGACGTAGTGCTGGGAGCCGTACAGGCCCTCTTCCTCGCCGCCCCAGAACGCGAAGCGGACCCGGTTGGCCGGCGTAATCCCGGTCTCCTTCATCCACCGCGCGGTCTCCAGGACCGCCGCAACCCCGCTGCCGTTGTCATTGATGCCCGGCCCCTCCTTGACGGAGTCCAAGTGCGCACCGACCACGATGGTGTGCTTGGCGCTACCCCCGGTATCCGCGAGGATGTTGAAGGACTCCACCCTCGGCTTGCCCCGGCGCCCCGCTTTGAAGGAGAAGGTCTGCCGCACCGGTGAATATCCGGCCGCGCGCAGCTGGTCCTCGACGTACTTGGCCGATTCCTCATACCCGGACGTGCCCGAGGCGCGGGTACCATCATTGGCGTCGGCAATACTCTGCAGGGCCTTCAGGTGATCGGTCATACCCCGGGACTTGAAGGCCGCCAGCACAGTCCGGGCGCCCACGGTGCTCACCGGCACCAACTGGGGCCCTGCAGCACTTGGGGTGAAGGGCGCGGTGGCTTTGGCCGAATGACCGCTTGAGCCGTCGGGCCCGGAGCCGGATGGCGTCCCGGGGGTGCAGGCTGACGCCGAGAGCAGAACGAGGGCGAGGACCGGGGGCAGTACGTGCCTTCTGAACGTGATCATCTTGGGAGCCCCATCAGTAGTCGGTACAAGTTCGCTTGCTTCCGGCTCGATTGGTCACGGCGCCCGCCACTGATGCTCCAGCGAGTCGCGGCCACCATCGCCCGGCAAATGCTCCTATCAGTTCGAACCATTGTCGGTCTTTCGGCTCGATATGCGATAGCACTCCCGGCTGTGAATCTGCTGTGGAAATCATTGGCGGGTGGCGCTGGTTGCCACGGGGGCATGCCCTCCTCTGGCGGCCAGGAGTGGGCATGCGTCCACTGTGTCCATTCCTGGGCGGCGCCGGAGGACATGCTCATTGCTGCGGGCCGGCGCCGGGGGACATGCTCATTTTGCGGTCCGCCAGGCGCGCCGAGCCACAAAGCCCCAGCTCAACAGGGCCGGCCCTACAATGGTCACAATGATGCCAGGACACATAACCGCAGCGCACGGAAAGAACGTGCTTGGCGTCAGCGCGGGCATCATCACCTCGGTCTGGATGCCCGGCTCCGTCGTCGACGTCGACGACGCCAGGGATGCCATGCGGGCAGTCGACCAGATCACCGGCGGGACCCCGCTGCCGATGCTCTCGGAAATGACCGACGTGGAAATCAGCGCTGCTGCCCGATACGAGTTCGCCCAGACGACGGGGGTCCTGGCGATCGCGGTGCTTGGATCCAGCACGGTGGACCGTGTGGTCGCGGCGGCGATGAGGCGGCACACCCGGTATCCCCACGAGTTCTTCACATCCCGGGACGACGCCATGGCCTGGCTGAGCAGTTACACCCCCGGCGACAGCCACCCCGAGGGGCATGCGGACGGCATTTCCGCCCTGAGCTGACGTCCACGGCCCAACTCTCCCCAAGCAGGTGAATTAGCTCCAGCAACGACGCGTTCAAAGCAGCAGCTCAAAGTCACCTTGAGCTGCGTCAAGACAGCCCATAAAAACGTCATGAAATGGGATTGCGGACTGCTTACGGGCTGAAGGGCTGAAGTAAGGAAGCACCTTGCGACGTGGGAGGCCCCTGCCGAGGGCGCGGAGTCCGAGGGGGGGCGATCTCTTCACCGACGAGGGATACAACAGCGGAAGGTAGCGCCCAGAATCCGGTCCCGGCCGCGCCAAGATCCCGGTGAGGGCCTCGGCGTGGCCGGGACACTCCGGCCCGGCACTTTGAAGGTCAGGGTGCTCGTCCTTTATTGCCCCGGGGCCCGGTAGGACGGCTTCTTCGTGGTTGCGGCATCGAGATCCTCCGCCGTCATCAGCGGTTTGAGGTGGAGATTCACGGCACCGGTGGAATTGATCATCAGCGACAGCGCGACGGCGTCGGCCTGATCGGGGATATCGAAGACGCCCACGACGTCGGTCTCGCCGAAGGCGTAGTAGAAGCAATCGAGCGAGCCGCCCACCGACTTGAGGGCTTCGACCACCGTGTCCCGCCGCTTGGTGCCGCCCTCACGCATGAGGCCCTTGATTCCGTCGCCAACATAGTTCGCTTCGAACAGATATTTGCTCATGATTTTTCCTATCCTGTGACGCCCAGGACATCGGCCTCCCAAGCCTGCCCGCTCCCAATGATGGAAGGTCCGGGGCTGGTCCCTGGAGTGGGGCCTGCCCACATGCTAGGCCTTCCACTTCACCCGTTCAACGGTTTGTTGGTTGGCCCCGCGGTGCTGTCACATGCCCGCGGGCCCGTGGCCCCTCGGGCAATCCGGCCCTACCGCCGGCCGGAGGACTGGAACATAATCGCCGTATCAACCCCGCACGGACAATGGAGGCGATCGGCGTGTCTGTTTATACGCTCGGAATCTGGCTGGTGCATCCCGGCCGCGAGAACGATTTTGTGCAGGCCTGGCGGGACCTGGCCAGGAAGACAAAGGAAGATTATCCCAACGCCAAGGCCGTGCTGATGCACGACCGCGACGTCAAAAACCGGTTCATCAGCACCGGCCCCTGGGATTCCCTGGAACAGATTGAGCAGTGGCGGGACTCTGACCTGTTCAAGCAGAGCGTCGAGGCCATGAAGGACATGCTGGAACATTTCGAGTCCCGTACCCTGGACGAGGCGGCCAGCATCGGCTGGGATGCCACCGACATGTGACATTCCCGGGAAAAGGGGCAGCCGCCGCCCGCGCGCCGATGCGCGTTCCCGCGGGCTAGTCGGCCTGCAGCGCCTCCAGCACGGCGGGCAGCAGGACTTCGTTCCGGCCCCAGACGGGATCGAAAACTTCCACGTACCAGGCGTCGGCCAGGACGAGGGCCAAAGTCTCGTTGGACTCTTCCGCCCAGTCCCTGAGCTGGTCTTCGGCCACCGGCTCTTCGCTGCTTCCCAGCACGGTCACGACGTCGCCGTCCTGCACGGTTACGGGGATGGAAGCGCTGCTCGACTCACCCGGGGCATGGGCGACCGTCACCAGGCTGGTGCGGGTGGACAACGCCAGGAGTGACATTGCGGTCTCGGGGCTGCAGAAGGCCGTCACGTAGGCGCGTTGCGCAAGGTCTCCGGCCTCCACGCCGGGCTGGGATTCCTTGGTGAAGAGACCGTTGCGGTTGAGCCTGGCGAGCTCGCCGGCGATGGCCCTGGTCTCGTCGTCGTACCCTGCGGAGAAGACCCCCGCCTGGTACTGGCTTTTGCCTTCGAGCCAGCGCGCGGTCAGTTCACCCGCCGCCGCGATGGTGCTGGCCTGCCGCCAGACCTCGCGGTCCGCGAGGAGCCGGCCAAAGCTGTCCCGTTCCGTCGTGAACCTGTCCTCGGACATTCGGGCCTCCTTCGCTATGGGCTGGACTGCGGCTTGGGTTTTCTGCAGTTCTTCTATGCAGGCTAGGCCAGTTCAGGCCCGCCGTGAACCTTTCCGTCCCGCCACGTCACGGAGGGCAATCTTCGGCACCACCCCTTGATCCGGCGCCCCCGGGCCGGTCCGCGGACCCGCGTCGCTCCGCCCGCCATGGGCCCCGGGCCGGCGCTTCGGGCTAGAGTTCACACAGGGGGTCCACCCCAGGACGAAGTTTTCACGAGCCGCCGCGGACCCGCGGCCGCGAAGCATCCGGGAGTCAACATTGCGGCATGGATCCAGCCCCACCATCCGCGACGTCGCAGAGGTGGCCGGGGTGTCGCTGACCACCGTCTCCTACGTGCTCTCCGGCCGCTCCGGCGGCACCACCCGGATCAGCGCGGCCACCCAGGACCGGGTGCACGCCGCGGTCCGCGAACTGGGCTACGTGGCCAACCGTGCCGCCCGGGGGATGCGGCGGGGCCGGACCGAGCTCGTGGCAGTGGCCGTCGCGGACCTCGAACAACCGCGGGAGAGAGCCCTCGCTACGCTGCTGGCCGGGATGCTGCCGGAACACGGCTACCAGGCGATCATCCTGCTGGGCGCCGGCTGGCGGCAGTTCATGCTCTCCGGCGGCGCCGACGGCGTCATCCGCATCGGCGCGGCAGCGGCGGACGAGGACGCCGTGACCACGGCGGAGCTCGCCGGCCGCGGCGTCGCCCAGGTGCTCATCGCGGACGAGGCCGGCGACGGCAGCAGTGCTGTTCACGGCGGATACACGGTGATCGCCGCCGGAACGGACAGCCCGGAGGTCCTGGCCGGGCGCGCCGTCGCCCTGCTCCTGGGCCGGCTGCGGAGCTAGCTCCCGGCTGAGGATTCCAGTGCCGAGGCCTCCAGTGCTGGGGCTCCCGGTACTGAGGCTTCCCGGACGGGACGCCGGGCCAGCCAGGCGGCAACGATCGCGCCGGAGACGTTGTGCCACAGGGAGAACACGGCCGACGGCAGGGCGGCCAGCGCCCCGAAGTGCGCCGTGGCGAGGGTGGCGGCCAGCCCGGAGTTCTGCATCCCGACCTCAAAGGCGAGGGCCCGGCGTGCCTTGTCATCCAGGCGCCCCAGCTTGCCTGCCAGATAGCCCAGGCCCAGGCCGAAGCCGTTGTGCAGCACTACCGCGAGGAACACGATTCCGCCTGCGGCGACGATCTTGCTGGCGCTGCCGGCCACCACGATCGCCACGATCAGCGAAATGACCGCAGCCGAGGCCCACGGCAGCACCGGCAGGACCTTAGCCACGAGCTTCCTGAGGAAAAGCCGGGACAGCAGGCCGGCAATGACAGGCAGGAGGACGGTCTTGACAATGTCCTGGACCATGCCGCCGGCGTCAATGCTCAGATAAGAGCCGGCCAGGAACAGCACCAGGAGCGGTGTCACGATCGGGGCAATCAGGGTAGACACCGAAGCGACGGCCACGGACAGGGCAACATCGCCCTTGGCGAGGAACGCCATCACGTTGGACGCAGTGCCCGACGGCGCGCAGCCCACCAGGATCAGGCCCACGGCGAGCTCTGGCTGGAGGTGCAGGCCAACAGCGATCAGCCAGCCGGCCCCCGGCATGATGACGTAGTGCGCCACGATTCCCAGGGCCACCGCCCAAGGGCGCTTGACCACGGAAGCGAAATCGGGCGGGGTCAGGGTCAGGCCCATGCAGAACATGATGATGCCCAGCAGGAAGGGCACGCTGGGTGCGAGGGGTTTGAAGGCCCCGGGGAGCAGGAAACCGGCGAGGCCGGCCACCACCACCAGGATCGGGAAGACGGTCACCGCGATGCGGGCGACCTTGGCCTCGGCGGCGAGGGCGGGATTGGCGGGGACGTCGGCGTCGGCGCCCGCGACCGGGCCGGTATTCGGGGTTTTAGTTGCCTCAAGCATCCAAGCATGGTGCCACCGGCGTCCACGGACTGGCTACTTCGTGACCACCTGCCGGACAAATATGTCAGATTTTAGGCTGCCGCGAAGAAGGGGTCAGGCGGTTCGGCGGCCCAGCAGGGCGATGAACTCGTCCGCCTGCGCGAGGTTGCGGGCCATCTTGGCGCGCTGGTGCGCAGCCTGCGCCAGGATTTCCGAGAGCCGGGCGTCGGACTCCGGCGTATCCGGGGAGTCGGCGAGCAGGCCCAGGATTTCGGCCATTTCCTCGAGGGAGAAGCCCAGCGGTTTCATCTGCTTGATCAGCATCAGGCGGCCGGCGTCGGCCTCGGAGTAGACCCGGAAGCCGCCCTCGGTCCGGGACGTCGCAGGGAGGAGCCCGACGTCGTCGTAGTGCCGAATCGTCCGCAGGGACAGCCCTGTCCGTTCGGCCAGTTCGCCAATGTGCATGGTTGCGGTGCTCCCGGTTGTTGCGGGTAAAAGACCGTCGTTCACAGCCTCCAGCCAAACTCTACCATCACGTTAGGGTAGGGTTGAAGGAGCAGGTGAGCCCATCACGGCGAGCTCCCTGCCCTGTCCGGCGCGACGCAGCGTCCCACTTTCTTTGAAATCTGAAGGCGTCCTAGTGCCTTCTTGACCACGAACGGAGCCAGAAATGGCCGTCAAATCCGCCGGGATTTCCCCGGCCTTCACGCCCGAGCAGCTGCAATCGGTCCGGGGCGCGCTGAGGTCCCCGCGCCGGCTCAAGACCGAGGTCCTCGGCGGACTCGTCGTGGCCCTGGCCCTGATACCTGAGGCGATCGCTTTCTCGATCATCGCCGGCGTGGACCCGCGGGTCGGACTCTTCGCGTCCTTCACCATGGCGGTGACCATCTCCTTCGTGGGCGGCCGGCCCGCGATGATCTCGGCGGCCACCGGCGCCGTCGCCCTGGTGACAGCACCGCTGGTGAAGTCGCACGGCGTGGACTACCTCGTCGCCGCAGTGATCCTGGCCGGCATCTTCCAGGTCGTCCTGGGCCTGTCCGGGGTGGCGAAACTGATGCGCTTCATCCCGCGCTCGGTCATGGTGGGCTTCGTCAACGCCCTGGCCATTCTGATCTTCATGTCGCAGGTACCCGAGCTGATCGGCGTTCCCTGGCTGGTCTACCCGCTCACGGCGCTGGGTCTGCTCATCGTCTTCGGCCTGCCCAGGCTCACCAGGGCGGTCCCCGCCCCGCTCGTGGCCATTCTGGTTCTGACGCTCATCACGGTGACGGCCGCCGTCGCCGTTCCCACGGTGGGGGACAAGGGTGCGCTGCCGGATTCGCTGCCCTCCGTGTTCCTCCCCAAGGTGCCGTTCAGCCTCGAGACGCTGCAGGTCATCTTCCCCTTCGCACTCGCGATGGCCTTCGTGGGGCTGCTCGAATCGCTCATGACGGCCAAGCTCGTCGACGACATCACGGACACCCGCTCGCCGAAGACCCGTGAGGCCTGGGGCCAGGGCGTGGCGAACATCGTCACCGGCTGCTTCGGAGGGATGGGCGGCTGCGCGATGATCGGCCAGACCATGATCAACGTCAAGGCCTCCGGAGCCCGCACCCGGATCTCCACGTTCCTGGCCGGCGTCTTCCTCCTCATCCTTGTGGTGGCGCTTGGCGGCGTGGTTTCGCTGATCCCGATGGCCGCACTGGTGGCCGTCATGATCTTCGTGTCCGTGGCCACTTTCGACTGGCACAGCATCCGGCCCGCCACGCTCAAGGCGCTGCCCAAGAGCGAGACCCTCGTCATGATCGCCACGGTGGTCGTCACCGTCGCCACCCACAACCTGGCGATCGGCGTCGGCGTCGGCGTTCTGGTCGCCATGGTCCTGTTCGCCCGGCGGGTGGCGCACTTCGTCACGGTGGAGCGGTCCCTGGCGGAGGACGACGGCGGCCAGCTCGCCACCTACAAGGTGGACGGCGAGCTGTTCTTCGCCTCCTCGAACGACCTCTACACCCAGTTCGAGTACGCCCTGGACCCCGACCGCGTGGTCATTGACATGCGGGACTCGCACCTGTGGGACGCCTCCACGATTGCGGCGCTGGATGCGATCACGGAGAAGTACCGGCAGCATGGCAAGAGCGTCGACGTCGTGGGCCTGAACGATGCCAGCGTCCTGATGCGCGAACGGCTCGCGGGGAAGCTCGGCGCCGGGCACTAGCCGTGCCGCCTACCCCTGCGTGAGGCGGTACCGCTCGATCTGCTTGAGCCGCCGCAGGAGGCTGTCGCGCCGGGGGTGGGGGACGGCGTCGGCCGGTTCGGCGGTGAGCTCGATGTGCTCGGTGCCGTACTGCCACAGCAGCAGGTCATCGAGCAGCCGGTCCGGGCCGGGGGAGTAGCGGTGGTCCAGGGCCTTGCGGACCTCGGTGATCCGGTTGGCGCTGAGCAGCCCGGCGAGCTGCATGGTCTGGTTGAGGCCATGGGCGGCCATAAGCTCCGCGGCCCAGCCCCAGTCGTCGTCGACCTTCCGGTCCACGTGCGGCAGCAGGGTCCGCCAGACGTCGCGGATTCGGTTGGGCGTCAGCGGCGCGGCACCCTCGCCGTCCACATCCCAATAACTGCGGACCTCCTCGTAGCGCTCGTGGAGGTCCGAGAACGCGCTTTCCACGGTCTCGAGCATGGCGGCCGTGGCGGTGAACTGGCGGTCAAAGTGCGGAGTCCAGGCCCGGGGGTCCTCGGCCTTGAAACGGATGTCGTGCTCGATCTCGCTCCACGCGTGCGCGAACACCGTGCGGATCTGGCATTCGAAGAAGTAGCTGCCGTTCGGGGGGACGTCCGGGTTGAACGCCTGCTGATAGTCCTTCACGGCCTCGTTCTGGATGGTCCGCAGGATCAGGTGCCGGCTGGAGTAGCCGTACGTGCCGGACTCGATCGAGCCGATGTCCTTCTCGCGGTCCCCGCGGCAGTCAAAGAGCTGACGCTGGCGCTTGATCAGGTTTGCCACCACCGCATTTTCGGCCGGCAGCTTGGTGATCACCCGGATGCCCACCATGTCGTTCAGGGTCCGGAACGGGTCCGGGAACGTCAGCAGGGGCGGCCCGCCCGGCTCCAGCGGTTCCTCCGTGCGGGAAATCTTCTCGCGAAAGGACTCCACGGTCTTGGTTCGGCCGGTGACGAACAACGGCGTCACCTCGGTGCCCTTGAGCATGGCCCGCAGATTGAGCAGGACCTCCCGGGTGACCAATTTCAGGGCAGGTCGGACCCGCTCGTACAGTTCTACGTTCTCCTGCACGGAATCGCGCAGGCTTAGGTCCAAACGATCCCAGTTGCTCGCCATGTGTCCAGCTTACGGCGCACCCCCGACGCCGGCCCGCACCCCCCGCGGCCGGCGCGCAGCGGCTCCCTCCGGCGGCGCAACCGGACCGGGCGTGTGCGACGTCCTGCGCGGCGCCGCGCGGCGCCCGCTGTAGGCTCAGCACATGGCTGATATGCGGCGACGGGCTTTAATCGCAGCCGCAGCGACGGTGACACTGGGGGCAGTCTCCGCCGCCTGTTCACCGGGCCCCAAGGAGGACGCAGTGAAGAGGCAGAAGTACCAATATGGCGAGGACCCCAGCCAGTGGGGCGAGCTCTTCCTCCCGGATGTGGCTGCGCCCAAAGGCGTGGTGGTGGTGATCCATGGCGGTTACTGGCGTTCACAGTACGGCGCAGAACTCGGCGAGCCCCTGGCCAGGGACCTGGCCGCACACGGCATGGCGGCCTGGAACCTGGAGTACCGGCGGGCCGGCAACGGCGGAGGCTGGCCCAACACCTTTGCCGACGTCCTGGCCGGCATCGACAAACTCGGCGAGCTCGCCGGCGACCACGGTCTCGGGCTTGACCGGGTGGTGGCCCTCGGCCACTCCGCCGGCGGCCACCTTGCGGTCTGGGCAGCGGGACGCGGCAGGCTCACCGGTCTCGGCGCCCCCGACGCGGACCGTCAGCTGACGCGCCGCACGGACGGCGACGGCGCGGTGCAGCTTACCGGCGTCGTCAGCCAGTCCGGAATCCTGAACCTGGCGGCCGCCGAGCGGCTCAACCTCAGCAACGGCGCCGTCAGCAATTTCCTGGGCGGATCGTCGGAGAAATACCCCAAACGGCATAAATACGCCGATCCGATGAGTGCGGTGCCTCTGGGCGTGCCCGTCTATGCCGTCCACGGCACGGAGGACGACACGGTGCCGGCCAGCCAGTCGGAGACCTACGCCGCAGCGGCCAAGGCGGCCGGCGCGCCCGTCCAGCTCCTCAAGGTCCCGGGCGACCACTTTGCGCTCATTGACCCGAAGGCGCCCGCCTACCGGAAATGCCGCGAACTCGTGCAGCAGATGCTGGCCTGACAATCCGTCCCGGGACGCCCGGGACGTGGATGGTGCGGGCGGTGGCTCAGACCGGCCGCCCCCCGGGGTGCCGAAAACGCATAGACTGGACCCCAGGTGCGCCGGGAAGTCTGGTCGGCATAGTTTCGTCGACCCCACTTTAAGGACCCTATGAGCGCCGTGCCCCCTTCTTCCACCCCTCCCGCATCCCCGCGCCTCAGCGTCTTCGGCCGCGGCAGTTACGCGGAAGCGCTGCGCATCGGCGAAATCCTCCGCAAGGAAACCGTCGGGGGGGCGCTGCTGGTCGCCGCGGCGGTGGCGGCCCTCATCTGGGCGAACTCCCCGGCGTCGGAAAGCTACTTCGCGTTGCGCGACTTCACCGTCGGCTACGCGCCCTGGCATCTGGACCTGAGCCTGGGCGCGTGGGCCGCCGACGGCCTGCTGGCCATCTTCTTCTTCCTGGTCGGCCTCGAACTCAAGCGCGAGTTTGTCGCAGGCGACCTGCGGAAGTTCAGCAAGTCCGTGGTTCCGGTGGCCGCCGCCGTGGGCGGGGTGGCCGTTCCGGCGCTCATCTATGCGGCCGTCAACCTCTCCAGCCCCGAGACCCTGCAGGGCTGGGCGATCCCCACCGCGACCGACATCGCCTTCGCCCTCGCTGTGCTGGCGCTCATCGGTTCCCACCTTCCCAGCGCACTGCGCATCTTCCTGCTCACCCTCGCCGTCGTGGACGATCTACTGGCCATCACCATCATCGCGGTCTTCTACACGAGCGAACTCCATCCCGCCCCGCTCCTGCTGGCCCTGCTTCCGCTGGGACTGTACACGTTCCTGGTGCAGAAATACCGCCGGTTCTTCGGCACCCACGCAATGGCCGCCTGGCTGATCCTGCTACCGCTCGGCGCCGCCACGTGGGCGCTGGTTCATGCCTCCGGCATCCACGCCACCGTGGCCGGCGTCCTGCTCGGCCTTGCCGTTCCCGTGATCCGCTCACAGGCCAGCGGCGGCCCCGAGGCCGGACCGGGCCTCGCGGAGATCTTCGAACACCGGTTCCGCCCGATCTCGGCCGGAATCGCCGTCCCGCTTTTCGCGTTCTTCTCAGCCGGGGTGGCCGTCGGCGGGGTGCCGGGCCTCGGCGCCGCCCTGACGGACCCTGTGGCCGTTGGCATCATCCTGGCCCTCGTGCTCGGAAAGCCGGCCGGGATCCTCGGCACCACCTGGCTCATCACCAAAGCCACGCGCGCCCGGCTGGACACGTCCTTCAAATGGATCGACGTCTTCGGCCTGTCCATCCTGGCCGGAATCGGTTTCACCGTCTCCCTGCTGGTGGCCGAACTGAGCTTCGGCCAGGGCGCCGTCCACGACGACCACGCCAAGGTGGGCATCCTGGCAGCCTCGCTGCTCGCCGCGTTCCTCGCCACCGCGGTGCTCCGGGTCCGCAACACGCAGTACCGCCAGGCGGAGGAGGAGGAAAAGATCGATTCGGACCACGACGGCATCCCGGACGTCTACCAGCAAGGCCATCCGGCAGGCTAGGTCGCAGGCTAGAGTGGCAACTGGATTTAGGCGCCGGGCGGGTGGGGCCACCCGAGCGCCGTTGATACCCCAAGGGGTATCATTGTCTTGCTGGAATACGCGCCGGGACCTCCGGCGCCCTCGAAAGGAACAGGCATGAAGAGCATCTCCGTCAAGGACCTGGCCGCCCTGGGCGACGCCACCGAAATCGTCGATGTCCGCGAGGAAGACGAATACGCGGCGGTCCGCGTTCCCGGCGCCCGGAGCATCCCGCTCTCACGGTTTGTACAGTCCATCGACGAGGTTCCGGCCAGCGGCACCGTCTACGTCATGTGCGCCGCAGGCGGTCGCAGCGCCCAGGCCACCACCTACCTGGAGGACCAGGGCTACGACGCCGTCAACGTCACCGGCGGGATCATGCAGTGGCAGGATGAGGGCCACCCCGTCAACCGGGGCTGACGCTAACGGCTGACCTGAACGGAGGCGCCATGGAAGTCATTGTCATCGACACCCCGCAGCTCGGGGACCGCAGCTACCTGGTCCACGACGGTTCCGTCGCGCTGGCAATCGACCCGCAGCGGGACACCGACCGCATCGAGGCGGCCGCGCGGGACGCGGGGGTCACCATCACGCACGTGGCCGAGACGCACCTGCACAATGACTACATCACCGGCGGCCTGATCCTGGCCCGCGCCCACGGTGCCAGCTACCTCGTGAACGCCGCCGACCCCGTGGCATTCGAGCGCACGCCCGTGACCGATGGGCAAACGGTCCAGGTAGGCTCACTCACCGTCAAGGCAGTTGCCACCCCGGGCCACACGCACACCCACGTGTCGTACATCGTGGACGACGGCCGGAAGCAGGCCGTGTTCTCCGGAGGCAGCCTGCTTTACGGCTCGGTGGGCCGCACCGACCTTGTTGCGGAGGCGGACACGGTCGGGCTGACCCACGACCAGTACGCCTCGGTCCGGCGTCTCGTCGCCGAGTCCGGGCACGACGCCGCGCTGTTCCCGACCCACGGATTCGGCTCGTTCTGCTCCTCCGGACCCGCCACCGGCGCCCGGTCCTCCACGATCGGCGAGCAGCTCGCCGCAAACCATGCCCTGACGGACCCCGACGAGGACCACTTCGTCCGCCAGCTCATCGCCAACCTCACGGACCACCCCTCCTACTACGCACACATGAGCCCGGCCAACGTCCGGGGGCCGGGCCCTGCAGACCTGTCCGTGCCCGAATCGCTCGACGCCGCCGAGCTCACCCGGCGCCTGGACGACGGCGAATGGGTGGTGGACCTGCGGCGGCGGGTGGCCTTCGCGAGCAGCCACCTCAAGGGCAGCGTCAGTTTTGAGTACGGCACCGGCTCCAGCTTCACCACTTACCTGGGCTGGGTGCTGCCGTGGGGTGACCCACTGACCTTGGTCGGCTCGCAGGAGGACCTCCAGAACGCGATCCGCGACCTCTCCCGGATCGGCATCGAATCCCCGGACGCCGCCGTCGGAACCGAACCCCACGTCCTGGCCCCGCAGGCGGCCCTCGCCTCCTACCCCCGCGTGGGCTGGGACGGTGTGCTGGCCGGCCGCGCCGCCGGGGACACCGTTCTGGACGTCCGGCGGTCCGACGAATTCGCCGCATCACGGGTGGTGGGCGCGGTCAACGTGCCGCTGCACGAACTGCTGCTGCGCCTGGAAGACGTTCCGGCCGGGAAGCTCTGGGTGCACTGCGGTTCCGGCTACCGCGCCGGGGTGGCCGCCAGCCTCCTGCAGCGCGCGGGCCGGGACGTGGTCCACATCGACGCGAGGTTCGCCGACGCCGAATCTTCCGGGGTCCCGGTCGACAGGACGGCCGCCTGACGCCTACGGCTGAAACGCGGCTCCGCGCCGCCAGGATAGTCCGTCACGCGCTGGCCGGGCCGGGCAACACCCGGCGCGGGATCGGATTCTCTGGCAGAGTATGAGCATGCTCACAGTTATTGGCGAGGGGCTGGTTGATGTCGTCCAGCGTTCCTCCGGCGTCCAGGCCCATGTCGGCGGCAGTCCCCTGAACGTGGCCGTGGGGCTGGCGCGACTGGACCATCCGGTCCAGTTCATTGGCCGCTACGGCCGGGATGCCTACGGGGAGGCCCTGGCCGCGCACCTGAAGTCGAGCTCCGTGCTGCTCCCGGTGGGACCCGACGAACTGCCCACCAGCGTGGCCGCCGCCCTCATTGACGACGCCGGCGCAGCCACCTACACGTTCGACCTCGCCTGGGAGCTGCCCGGGGTCGCGGCGCGCCTGCCGTTCCTGCTGCAGGGGACCACGCTGCTGCACACCGGTTCCATCGCCACCATGCTGGCGCCCGGCGCCGCCGAGGTGCTCGCCGCCGTCGAGCGCGCCCACCCGTCCGCCACCATCAGCTTTGACCCCAACTGCCGCCCCAGCATCATCCCGGACGTGGACTACGCCCGCGGCCAGGCGGAAAAGTTCGTGGCGCTGGCCGACGTCGTAAAGGCCTCCGACGAGGACCTCGAATGGCTCTATCCTGGTGCCGACCCGCTGGATTCGGCCCGGCGCTGGCTGGAGCTGGGCGGCTCGGAAGGGCCGGCCATGGTGGTGGTGACCCGCGGCGGCAGGGGCCCCTGGGGCATCAACGCCGCCGGTGTTGCACAGTTCGACCCGCCCAACGTCGAGGTCGCGGATACCGTCGGGGCTGGGGATTCGTTTATGGCCGCGCTGCTGTCCGGCGTGGTGGACCTGGGTCTGGACGGGGCACAAAACCGCAAGGCCCTGCGCGAGCTCTCCGCCGAAAGCCTCCGCGATATCCTTGCCCATGCCTCCCGGGCCGCCGCGGTGACCGTGTCCCGCGCCGGCGCCAACCCGCCCACGCGGGCCGAGTTGGCCCGGACGGAGCTTGGTAGCGTGGGGACCGGCAAGGCACGCCAGAGTTCAGAAGAACAACAGAAAGTACAAGAAAGGCAGCCATGACAGCCCACGATCCTTACGCACCGCTGCCCGACGTCCCCACTTTCGACGTCAGCAGCGAATCCCTCGACGACGGCGGCACCATGCCCCAGGCGCAGCGCAGCGGCGTCATGGGCGCCGGAGGCAGCGACGAATCCCCGCAGCTGAGCTGGAGCGGCGCCCCGGCCGGCACCAAGAGCTTCGCCGTGACCGTCTTCGACCCGGACGCCCCCACTGCCAGCGGTTTCTGGCACTGGGCCGTGCTCAACATCCCGGCCAACGTCACTTCACTGCCTGCCGGCGCCGGTTCGCGTGACGGCGCGGCGCTCCCCGCCGGCGCCATGCAGCTGAAGAACGACGCCGGGTTCGCCGGCTACGTCGGCGCGGCCCCGCCCAAGGGACACGGTCCGCACCGCTACCTGATCGTGGTCCATGCCGTGGACGTCGAAAAGCTTGAGGTCGGCAAGAACGACAGCCCGGCCAGCCTCGGATTCGCCCTGTTCAGCCACACCCTGGGCCGGGCCCGGCTGACCGGGCACTACGAACAGCACTAAACGCCCCGGCCTCGGCAGGGTCACCCTCCCCGGCCGCAACCGGCCGCAACCGGCCGCCGCCGGACGTCGAGCCGCGGCGCCCAACGTAGACTGGCAGTATGCGGCTCGTAGCAAGCGATATCGACGGAACCATCCTTGGCCATGACGGAAAAATCAGTGACCGGACCGTCCGTGCGTTCCACGCCTGCCGCGACGCCGGGGTGGAATTGGTGTTCGTCACCGGCCGGCCGCCGCGCTGGCTCCACCCCCTCCAGAACCAGCTCGGACACGCCGGCACCGTCATCTGCTCCAACGGCGCCGTGGTCTGGGACCTTGAGGCGGACCGCGTGGTCTCGGCGCGCGGGCTGGAGCTGGACGCCGTGTTCGAGGCCCGCCGCATCATCCGGCAGCTTCGCCCCACGGCCCTGTTTGCTGCCGAGACCCTGACCGGCTTCCACCTGGAACCGGGATTCCTCGACGACGGCACTAGCCGGTTGCTCGCCGAGGTCACCCCCGCCCCGCTGCACACCACCCTCGCGGCCGGGGACTCCGTGGTGAAGTTCCTGGCCATCGTCCGGGAGGGCACTGCTGACGACTTCCTGGCCGAGGTGACCCCCGCCGTCGCCCATCTGGCCGCCGCGACGCACTCGGCGCCGAACATGGCCTTGCTCGAACTGTCCCTTCCCGGCGTGAACAAGGCCGTGACTCTCTCCGAGTACGCCGCCTCGCTCGGCATCGGCGCCGCGGACGTGGTGGCGTTCGGCGACATGCCCAACGACATCGAGATGCTTCGCTGGGCAGGGGACGGTTACGCGATGGCCAGCGGCCACCCGGAGGCCATCCGCGCCGCGGGCCAGCAGGCGCCGCACTTCGACGACGACGGCGTGGCCCAGATCCTTGAGGCCAAGCTCGCCGCCCTAGGTGTCCGGCTGCGCTGAAGTGCCGCAGCCGGACACCGGATTCCCAGCGGGCGGTCAACTGGCGTTCACTTAGGCCTCCTAGGCTGAAGGCTCGCGACAGATCGTTTGACCGATAGTGGGGACATCATGGCCAAGTACCGCGTCAACAAGACAGACGAACAACCCCTGCGCCGCGTGGAGCCGGACCAACACTGGAGGCTGCTGCGCACGGGCGACCGCGTCAGCGTGCGGCTCGCCCCGGGTTTCGAGGCGAGCGGCCTCGTGGACGCCGTGACGGCCGACCACAGCGTTGTCTGGGTGGACCTCGACGGCGGCCGCGGCCGCACGCTGCTGCACTGCGGCGACGGCGTCGAAATCCGCCCGCACGGCTCCTGACGCCAGCCTCGGCCGCCGCTCCCGGCTACGGTTCGGTTCACCCGCCGAGCCGGTGGATCACGGCTCAGGTACGCTTCAGGAGTGACCAGTCCGCACCCGTATTTCGCCCCTCGCAACCATCGCGACGCCGGTCCAGAGGACAGCGCGGCCCGTGCTGGAGCCGGAGCCGCTGGCCGTGCCTCCGTGGGGCCGCCGGCGCCCTTGGCGATGGCCCACCGGGGCTTTTCGCTGGACGGCCTGGAGAATTCGATGGCCGCGTTCCGCGCCGCCGTCGACCTCGGGTTCCGGCACCTGGAGACGGATGTCCACACGACGGCCGACGGGGTGTTGGTGCTCTTCCACGACAACACCCTGGACCGGATCACGGCGGAGCGGGGCCGGATCGCGGACCTTCCCGCCGCGGCCGTCGCCCGGGCCAGGATCGGCGGCACGGAGCCGATCCCGCGGTTCGAGGAGCTTGTGGCGGCCTTCCCGGACGCCCGGTTCAACATCGACGTCAAGGACTGGAATTCCGTGGCTCCCCTTGCCTCGGCGATTGAGCGCCTCGGGCTGCACGACCGGGTTCTGGTGGCCAGTTTTTCGGACCGGCGGCGCCGCGCGGTGCTGAAGCAGCTGAGCCGGCCCGCCGCGGGCTCGGCCGGCACCGTGTCCAACGCCTTGTTCGTCATCCTGGGCCCGGTGCTGCCGGCGGCGCTGATGTCCCTCGTGGCGGCCCGGGCACTGCAGGGGGTCCACGCGCTGCAGGTTCCGGTCCGCTACGGCGCCGTGACCGTGGTGACGCCCGGTTTCATCCGGCGGGCGCACCGGCACGGCCTGCAGGTGCACGTCTGGACCGTCAACGAGCCCGTGGAAATGCACCGGCTGCTGGATCTTGGCGTCGACGGGATCGTCACGGACCGTGCGGACCTGCTCAAGGCGGTCCTGCAGGAACGTGGGACCTGGGCCTAGAGGCAGCGTCCTGCCACACCGGCCCGGTCAGCGTGCCGGGGCCGCCGGGCTGGCAGGATAGAGCCATGCGCATCCTCATCGCCCCGGACAAATTCAAGGGCTCCCTCACCGCGGCCGAAGCCGCCTCTGCCATGGCCGAAGGCGCACTGCGCGTCTACCCCGACGCCGAAGCCATCCAGTTTCCGGTGGCTGACGGCGGCGAAGGGACCCTGGAGGCTGCCGTCGCGGCCGGCTACGAGGAGCGGCTCAACGCCGTTGTTGGCCCGATCCTGGCCCCGATCGGTGCCGCGTGGGCCATCACCAAGGACGCGTTCGGCGGCGCCACCGCGGTGATTGAAACGGCGCAAGCCTCCGGGCTGGCGCACATGGAGCCCACGCCGGCCAACGCCCTGCGCGCCCACAGCTACGGCTGCGGCCAGCTGATCGCCGCCGCGCTGGACGCCGGAGCCACGGAAATCGTGCTGGGCGTGGGCGGTTCGGCCATGAGCGACGGCGGCAGCGGCGCACTCCGGGCACTCGGCCTCAAACCGCTGGATGCCGCCGGCAACGTGGTGCCCCTCGGCGGCGGCTCGCTCGCCGGCGTCGCAGCCGTGGACCGCAGCGGCCTGGACCCGCGGCTCTCGGCGGTGAAGTTCAGGATCGCCGTCGACGTGCAGAACCCGCTCTACGGCAGCGACGGCGCGGCACACGTGTTCGGCCCGCAAAAGGGCGCCGACGCGGATGCGGTGGAGCTGCTTGACGCCGGCCTGCGCAACTGGGCCTCGGTCCTGCGCGAGTCCACGGGCCGGGACGTCAACGTCCCCGGCGCCGGGGCCGCCGGCGGTTTCCCGGCGTCGTTCCTGGCCTTCAGCGACGCCGCCCTGGAAGGCGGCTTCGAGCTGGTGGCCGGACTCACCGGACTTGCCGAGAAGCTCGCCGTGGCCGATCTGGTCATCACCGGGGAAGGCTCCATGGACAGCCAGTCGCTGACCGGCAAGGCGCCGATCGCCCTCGCCGACGCCGCGCAGGCCCGCGGCATTCCGGTGATCGTGGTGGCCGGCCGGATCCTCGTCACCCCGGAGGACCTCGCCCGGCACGGCGTGGTGGCCGCGGCCCAGCTCCTGGACGTCGCCGCTGGCCCGGACGACGCCGTCGCCAACGCCGCCAAGTACCTTGCCTGGGTCACCAGCCAGGTGCTCGAAGGCGCCTGAGACTCAGGCGCCGGTCTGGGAGTGCGGCTCGGCGACGGGCTTGGACTCTGGCGAGCCTTTCTCGCGCAGATACACCGAGGCGCCCACCAAGACTGCCACGGCCAGGAACTCACTTTGCCAGTTCTGGAAGGACTCGAACCAAAACCGGCTCGTCGCCAGATAGCCCAGCACCGTCACGGTCGGCTGTCCGTGGGCTTGCTGGTCGTCGTTGTAATCGGCGCTGCCGCCGACTGCGTGCAGAACAAACGACATCAGGAAGAGCAACAGGAACAGGATGGACAGGGAGTGCTCGTAAAGTTTCAGGACCCAGCCGCCGTGCCGGACGGGCCAGGGTGTGGACGCTCCGAGCTTGGCCTGCCGGGGATCTTCGTCCTGCGGGGCGGCGCGGCCCATGGGCTTGGACTCCGATGACCCTTTCTGGAACAGGAAAACCGTCAGCAGGACATACATGCCCATCTGCAGGAATTCCGACTCCCAGTTCTCGAACGTGGCCTCAACAAATGCCCCTGTGCCCAGGTACTGCAGGACGCTCACCGCCGGTTGGCCGTGGGCAAGCTGGTCCTCGCTGTAGCTGGCGGCCCCGCTGAGAACCATGCCGCCGAAAAACACAGCAAAGAGGCCGACATTGGCCAGCAGCAGTCCGTGCTCCTTGACCCACTTATTCACGATTCCTCCTCTTCCTCCCGCGCGGTGCCCGGTGACACGTCCGTCATGCCGGACCCTCCTCGCGTCCCTTCCGGCGGAGCGCGGATGGGACGAACACCAGCAGAAGCACGAGAACGGACAGCAGTCCGAGGCCGGCCATGAGGCCGGCCGCCCGGCCCAAGGTGACGTCGAAGATCAGGGACGTGGTGCCCACGCTGAGGAGCGCGACGCCGGCCAACGACACCTTCATGATGGCGTCGGCGCTGGCCACCAGGGTGGCCTTCAGTCCTTGCCGGAAGAGCCGGCGGTGCACGCTCACGGGCAGCAGGATCGTGGCCGTGGTGAGGGCGGCCAGAACCACATTGGCGAGGTAAAGGCTGGTCTGGTAGCCGTCCAGGGTCTCGAAGCGGGCCTGGAACGGAAGAGTCAGGAGGAAGCCGGCGAGAAGCTGGACGCCGGTCTGGAGTACCCGCAGTTCCTGGAGCAGTTCGGACCAGTTGCGGTCCATGCGTTCGGCGCGTGATTCGTCCCTGCCGTAATCCTTCGGCGCTACCGGGCCGGCCATGGGTGCTCCTCAGCGTGTAAGAGTCGAGAACCTGCCGCAACGTGCGGCTCACCCTCAACGTAGGCTTGAAAGTTGCCAAAAAACAAGTCGGTAGTAAGTCTGCTGACTACTTTGCGGCTATGGTTGAAACTGTTTACTTCGCCGGGATAGTTTTTTGGACGTCTGGTCAGTGCCGGGCCCAAAACATCCCAGGAAACCGACGCAGTGAGTAGGTGGACTTTGAGTAATTCAAGCAAGGAGCAGGACCAGCCTCGCGATCCCCGGGCCGGATACCATGCCGGCCCCTTCCCGGAGCAGGTGCAGAAACAGCCCGGGCTCACCGCGCCCATGGATCCCAAACCGGACCACGGCGAGGAAAGCTACCACGGCAGCGGCGCGCTGAGCTGCAAAGCAGCCCTGATCACCGGCGGCGACTCCGGAATCGGCAAGGCCGTGGCCATCGCCTTTGCTCGCGAGGGCGCCGACGTCGCGATTTCCTACTTGCCGGAGGAGGAAGCCGACGCGCAGGACACCGCCGAGTGGATCCGGAAGGCCGGCCGCAAAGCGCTCCTGCTTCCCGGCGACGGCCGCAGCGAGGAATTCGCCGGGAAGATCGTCAGGGATGCGCTGGCCGAGTTCGGCCGGCTGGATGTGCTGGTGCTGAACGCGGCCTACCAGAAGAACCGCGACAGTTTCGATTCCCTGTCCACGGAGGAGTTCGACCGCGTCTTCAAAACCAACCTCTATTCGCCGATCTGGACGGCCCGCGCCGCGGTCCCACACCTCGAGGCCGGCGCCTCGATCATCACCACCGCGTCGATCCAGGCGTTCAACCCCTCCCCGGAACTCATCGACTATGCCATGACCAAGGCGGCGCAGGTGGCCTTCACCAAGGCCTTGGCGCAGGAGCTCGGACCGCAGGGAATCAGGGTGAATGCCGTGGCGCCGGGCCCCATCTGGACGCCCCTCATCCCGGCGACCGAGTGGCCGGACAAGCTGCCGTCCTTCGGCCAGGACACGCCACTGCAGCGCGCTGGCCAGCCCGCGGAACTGGCTGCGGCCTATGTGCTGCTCGCCTCTGACCACGGCTCCTACATCTCCGGCGCGGTGTTGCCCGTGACCGGCGGCAAGGGCCTCTGACCTTGAGATTGCGGGCCGCGCCCAACCAGATCAGCACTTCCAACCCCAGCAATGCAGGAGGAATGGCATGACGCAGAACAACCAGCAAAGCCCCATCGAGGAGGCCGGCGGCTATGGAACGCCGACCTCCGAGCAGGAGCTGCCCGGCGACGACGGGAAGACTTTCGCCCAGCCTCGCCAGGAAGAGGCGTTCGACGCCGCCGGCCTGAACCAGGACAGCCCGGACGGCGAGACGTATCCGGCCGGAGCGCCGGACCTGAGCCAGTTCGGCGCAGAAGACCAAGACAGTGCAGGAGAGCCGGGCGCAGGACGCCTCGGCGGAACGGAGGAACAAATGAGTTCAGAGAACGCCAGCACAGAGCGCGGGTTCGACGCGGACAACCGCGACACCGCAGTGCCCTCGACCGACGCCGAGATGGACGCATCAAACACCGAAGAGCCCGACGCCGGGCGGCCGTTCTCCTCGGAATCCGGACAGGATGCGGCGGGGCTGCCCGACGGTTCCGGAACTGACCTGCCCAAGGAGAAATCGCCGGAGGAAGGCAACGACGACGAGGAATCCTTCGACGCCGGATAAGCCACTGCCGCGGCGAAAGGCCGGCGTCCGCCCACCATGAGGTGGCCGGGCGCCGGCCTTTCGCCTGTTGGACCGCGGCTCGGTGCCGCGGGGATTGCCGCTAGCGGCGCTTCTTCGGGGCGCGCTTCGCAGCGGCCCTGACCGCCGCCACGGCAACCGACGCCGGCTCTTCCGTTTCGGGCTCCGCCACCGTGCCACGCGCCTTCGCGATCGCCTTCATGCCGTGGTAGATCACCAGGGCCGCCGCCGTGCCCAGCGCGATCCCGTTGAACGTCAGGTCGCCGAGGGTCCACGTGTAGTTCGCGATGCCGATGATCAGCGCCACGGCGGCCGTGGTCAGGTTGATTGAGTTGGAGAAGTTTACCTTGTTCTGGACCCAGATCTTGACGCCCAGCACGCCGATCATGCCATACAGCATGGTGGCCGCGCCGCCCAGGACACCGGCCGGGACGGTGGCGATGAGTTCGCCAAACTTGGGCGAGAAGCTGAGCACCACCGCGAAGATGCCGGCCACCCAGTAGGCCGCCGTCGAGTACACCTTCGTGGCAGCCATGACGCCGATGTTCTCGGCATAGGTGGTGGTCCCCGACCCGCCGCCAAGCCCGGCAAGCACCGTCGCGGCGCCATCAGCCAATAGCGCCCGGCCGGACACGCCGTCGAGGTTCTGGCCCGTCATGGCCGACACGGACTTCACATGGCCGATGTTCTCCGCCACGAGCACCAGCACTACCGGCACGAACAGGCCCACCACGCCCAGGTGGAACTCGGGGGTCTGGAAGTGCGGCAGCCCGACCCACCCTGCGCTGCCCACCTTGGCGAAGTCCACCTCGCCGCGGAGCATCGCAACGAGGTAGCCCACCACGACGCCGACGAGGATGCTCAGCCGGCCCAGGATGCCGCGGAACAGCACGCTGACCACGATGATGACGGCCAGCGTGATGAAAGCGGTGACCGGCGCTTTGTCGAAGTTGCTCTTCGCAGCCGGCGCCAGGTTCAGGCCGATCAGAGCCACGATCGCGCCGGTGACGATCGGAGGCATAAGCCGGTTGATCCAACCGGCGCCGAACTTCTGCACCACGGCGCCGACGACGGCGAGGATCGCCCCGGCCAGCACCACGCCGCCCAGCGCACCGGGGATGCCGAACTGCTGCTGGGAGGCCAGGATCGGTGCGATGAACGCGAAGCTGGAACCGAGGTAGCTCGGCACCCGTCCCTGCGTGATGACGAGGAACAGCAGGGTCCCGATGCCGGAGAAGAACAGGGTGGTGGCCGGCGGCATGCCGGTGAGGATCGGAACCAGGAAGGTGGCGCCGAACATGGCCACCACGTGCTGCATCCCGATCCCTATGGTCAGCGGCCAGGTGAGCCGCTCATCCGGCCTGACGACTTCACCGGGGCGGACGGACTTGCCGGTGCCGTGGAGCTTCCATTTGGTGCCGAGCATGCTCATTGCCGGGAGCCTTTCAGAGAAATGTGGGGCGGGCGCGGAAGGAATCTTCCCGAGCAACTTTACCGCCACGGCATATCTGTGTCGGACCTCACAGGGCTCGGCGGGAAGCAGGCTCCGACCGTTGAAGTTGCAACTATGGACAACGGAGAAGCCCGCCACCGCAGGCGGCACAGCGAAAGGGATGCCAATGACAATCGCCCACGATGAAGCAGTAATCGAGGCAGCAGCCGTCGACGCCATCTTTGCCGAAGCCCGCACGGCAAACGTCTTCACCGGAGAAGTAACCGACGAGCAGGCCCGCGCCATCTACGAACTGACGAAGTTCGGCCCCACCGCGTTCAACTCCCAGCCGCTGCGCGTCACGTACGTGCGCTCGGAAGAAGCCCGGGCCACGCTCGTCGACGCGCTTGCTGCGGGAAACCGCGCCAAGACCGCCACCGCCCCGCTCGTCGCGGTGCTGAGCTACGACACCGCCTGGCAGGATCAGTGGGACACGTTCCTCCCCGGCTACAACGCTCCCAAGGCCATGTATGACGCGGCACCGGACCTGGCCGCTGCCACGGGAAACAACAACGCCCACCTGCAGGCCGGCTACTTCATCCTCGCGGTCCGCTCCCTCGGCCTCGCCGCCGGTCCCATGACCGGCGCCGACTTCGCCAAAATCGATGCCGCGTTCTTCCCCGACGGGAGCCAGAAGAGCTTCCTGGTGGTCAACATCGGCCAGCCCGGTGAAGACGCCTGGGGCGCAGCCAAGCCGAAGTTCGCCTACGAGGACGTCGTTCGCACGGTCTAGGGTCGCGGAGGTGCCTCCGACACCATGGGGGACAGGCCGGAGGCACACGGGAGGCGATTCTGCGGTTCAGCGCAAGGCCCGCTTCCAGGGCCACTTCCCATTTTAGTCCGCGCCTTGGGCGCCGGCGCTGTGCGTTTTGCCGTCGGCCGGCGCCGGACACCGGAGGTTTGGGGCCGCGGCATGGCACACTTTTCCCATGCGGAACCTGATCGCGGTGGCCTTCATGGAGCCGGTAACCGAGGGGCTCGAGTTTCCCCGCGATGACTGGCCGCTGCACATCACCCTGGTGAAGTTCGACGTCGTCGAGCCCCGCCAGGAAGCCGACGCGGCAGCCGGCCCGGCAGGAGAAGTGGGCGAGGCTCCCGTCCCGGCAGGAGAAGTGGGCGAGGCTCCCGTCGAGGGCGATCGGCTTGCCGGGAAGATCGCCACCATCATGGCGGAGCCCGTGGCCGCGGTGCTGGGCTGTCCGGTGGCTGTAGGCGGCGAAGCGGGGTTCGGACGCGCCGGGTCGATCCCGGTGAACCTGATTGAGCCTAGCGCCGCGCTGCAGTCCCTGCACGACGCACTGGTCCGGATGGTCCAAGAGCTCCCCGGCAGGATTTCCACGCCCGCCTACACCCTGGAAGGGTACCGGCCGCATGTTTCCCATCACGGAGACAAACGGCTCCACCAAGGGGACACCGTCCTGCTGGACCGGATAGCGCTGGTGGACATGGCGCCCGACGGCGGCCACGCCACCCGGCGGATCCTCAAGCTGTGGACCCAACCCCCGGCATAATCGCCGCGGCGGCGCCGGCCCAGGGAGCGGATCGTCACATCGCGGCGTCGGCGATGGATTCCCGACGGCGGGTGCCATACTTGGGTCAACTTCGACAGTTATTCAACAGAGAAGCGACGCATTGCAGGCAAATTACGGGCGGACCGGGGGGCCACTACATGATGCTTGACACGGGGACACTGCGGGTTGCGTTAGCGCTGGTCGATCTCACACTTCTGATGCTGTTTTACTTCATCACCTACCGGCGCACCCGGTCCGCCTACAGCGGCTGGTGGTGCATGGCCCTCCTGCTGTTCCTGGTCGGCAACGCCGCATACTTGCTGGACGGGACGGCGTACCAGGCGTGGACCAACCCCGCCGGTAACGTCCTGCTGGTCACCGGTGCCGCCAGCATCTGGGCCGGTGCCCGCTCACTGCGGGCCGCCGCACCCCGGCCCTGGCAGCTCGCGGCCGGTCCTGGCATCACGGCGGTCGCTTCCGTCCTTGACCATCCGGCCACCAACATCTGGGCGGGCGGCCCGGCGTACCTCGCGTTCATGGCCGTCCTGATCGGGCTGGCGTCCCGGGAGCTGTTCTTGCTCGAGCGCGATTACTCCCGCGTGCACCGTCCCCTTGCCGTGGGGGCCGGCATCCTTGCCACTTTTTACGCGGGGCGCCTCATCGCCTTCCTGGCGGACGGGGCGGACGGAGCGGTCTTCGGGTCGTTCTTCGGGTCCGCTCCGATGACCGTTTTCACGTCTGTCACGCTCGTGGTCGCCTCGTTCACGATGGCCGAGCTGAGCTACGAACAACAGACCACGGACCTCCGTGCGCGCGCCACCGTGGACGGTCTCACGGGCCTGCTCAACCGCTCGGCCTTCCTGGATCTCGCGGAAAACGAACTGCGCCGCCTGCGCCGGACCGGAACCACGGCATCGGTCATCCTTGCCGACCTTGACCATTTCAAGAAGATCAACGACGAGTTCGGCCACCCGGCCGGGGACTCTGCCCTGCAGGCGTTTGCCCGGGCCTGCACCGGAACGGTCCGTTCCACGGACCTCATTGGCCGCTACGGTGGCGAGGAATTCATCCTCCTGCTGCCGGGCGTCACACCGGAACGCGCCCGGGAAATCGCTGCCGACGTCAGCAGCCGGCTCCAGCAGTCCGGGTCCCGTGTCATTCCGCGCCTGCCCACCGTCAGCTACGGCATCGCGGCCGTCGACGCCGGCCCGGGCGGCCTCGACGCTGCGGTGGCCTCGGCCGACGCGGCCCTCTACCAGGCAAAGACGCTGGGCAGGGACCGCGCCGAACTGGCCGCCGGCGGTGGCAGCTAGGAAATAACCCCGTCCACCAGGGCCTTCGCCTCGGCCTGGACCTGCTTGAGGTGCTCGGCACCCTTGAAGGACTCGGCGTAGATCTTGTAGACATCCTCCGTGCCGGACGGCCGCGCCGCGAACCAGGCGTTCTCGGTGACTACCTTCAGGCCGCCGATCGCGGCACCGTTGCCGGGCGCCTCGGTCAGCTTGGCGGTAATCGTTTCGCCCGCCAGTTCGGTAGCGGTGACGTCCGACGGCGAGAGCTTGCCCAGCGCGGCCTTCTGCTCACGCGTGGCGGCGGCGTCGATCCGGGCATAGACAGGGTCGCCGAACCGGTCGGTGAGCCCCTTGTAGAGCTGCGACGGCGACTTGCCGGTGACGGCCGTGATCTCCGAGGCCAGCAGCGCCAGCAGGATGCCGTCCTTGTCGGTGGTCCAGACGCTGCCGTCCATCTTGTTAAAGGAGGCGCCCGCGGATTCCTCTCCGCCGAACGCACCCTCGCCGGACAGCAGGCCGGGAACGAACCACTTGAAGCCCACGGGGACCTCCACGAGCTTGCGGCCCAGGCTCTCGGCCACGCGGTCGATGATCGAGGAGGACACCAGGGTCTTGCCGATCACGGACTGCGGGTTCCAGCCGGTGCGGTGCCGGTACAGGTAATCGATGGCGACGGCGAGGTAGTGGTTCGGGTTCATCAGTCCGCCGTCCGGCGTAACGATCCCGTGCCGGTCGGCGTCGGCGTCGTTGCCGGTGGCGACGTCGAAGGCCGCGGACCCGTCCGCACCAACAGACATCCTGTTGATCAGCGACGCCATCGCCGACGGCGACGAGCAGTCCATCCGGATTTTCTCGTCCCAGTCCAGGGTCATGAAGGCCCACTGCGGGTCAACGGTCGGGTTCACCACCGTCAGGTTGAGGTGGTGGCGTTCGCCGATCTCGCCCCAGTAGTCCACGGACGCGCCGCCCATGGGGTCCGCGCCGATCCGGACCCCGGCGTCGCGGATCGCATTCAGGTCCAGCACCGAGGGGAGGTCGTCCACGTAGCTGCTGAGGAAGTCGAACTTGCCAGTGGTTCCGGCGGCGAGGGCGTCGGCCACGGGGATCCGTTTGACGCCGCGCAGGTCGTTTTCGAGCAATTCGTTGGCCCGGTTGGCGATCCACCCGGTGGCGTCCGTGTCCGCCGGGCCGCCGTGCGGAGGGTTGTACTTGAATCCGCCGTCGCCCGGAGGGTTGTGGCTCGGAGTCACCACGATCCCGTCAGCCTGCGGCGCGCCGGGGGCCGCCTTGCGGTTGTGCGTCAGGATGGCGTGGCTCAGGGCAGGGGTGGGCGTGTACCCGTGGCGGGCGTCGATGAGGACGTGCACGCCGTTGGCCGCCAGCACCTCGAGCGCGGAGTTTTGCGCCGGTTCGCTCAAGCCGTGGGTGTCTTTTGCCATGTACAGGGGACCGGTGATGCCTTGGCCCGCCCGGTACTCCACGATCGCCTGGGTGATGGCGAGGATATGGGGTTCGTTGAAGGACGCCTTCAGGCTCGATCCCCGGTGCCCGGAGGTGCCGAAGGCCACCCGCTGGCCCGGGTCAGTGAGGTCCGGCGAAACGTCGTAGTACGCATCCAGGAGCGCAGTGAGGTCAACAAGGTCTTGGGGTTGGGCAACTGTGCCCGCGCGGCTAGCCATGGCACCAGCATGCCAGACGACGGCGGGGGTGCAACATGGTTTCGCGCCAAACCGGCTCCTGTGACGCAAGAAAGCCGCAGATCAGGGCCGTCCCAGCGCACCGCCGCGGCGGTACGCTGGACGCAGGGACTTCTTGAGGGGACACGCCATGACTGAACAGCCACAACAAGGGAAAAACGAGCACGGCACGGACGGGACGCCGGAAGGTTACCAGCCGACGCTGCGGCTCCCGGACCACCAGCCCGATGTTCCGCCGCAGCAGGCGCCGGCCGGCCCGGACGCCGGACAGGCGGCGACGCAGCAGTTCGCGCAGCCCGAGCACCCGCAGCAGGCCTACCCGGGCCGGCAGCCCGGCGAACCGGAGCCTGGCCGCGGCCAGTTCTCAAGCCCGTACCCGCCGATGTACGGGGACTCCGGCCGGACTCCCTCCGGCTCCGGTCACGCGGATTATGGCCAGCCGGTCCAGCCGTACGTCCAACCGTCGCCGTACGCCCAGCCGGGCAGCCCCAACGCCTACGGCCAGCCGGCGTATTACGGCGTGCCGGCGTCGCCTAAGACCTTGAGCATCGCCAGCATGTGTTGCGGCATCGCCGCGCTGGTGGGATTCGGGTTCTTCCTGCTCCCGCAGCTGGCCGCCGTGATCCTGGGGCACCTGGCCCTGCGGCGCGAACCGGCCGGCCGCGGCATGGCGATCGCCGGCCTGGTGATGGGGTACGTGGGCATCGCCATCACGGTCCTGGTGCTGGTCATCTTCGGGCTGGTTATCGGCAGCGTGCGCAACAGCGGATAAGGCGTCCCGGTCAGCGTGTCAGTGCAGCCACGAGCGGCCGGGCGTTGTCCTCCAGCCAGGCGCGCCGGCGGTTGATGAGCCCGCCCACGCCCTCCTGCCACATCCGGGCCCAGCCTCCGCCCAGGGTTGCGGCGTTGTGCCGCATCCGCTCGTAGCTCAGCGCTGCGGCGTCGATCCCGGCGCCCGGCACCCGGCGTCGTTCTTCTTCCGTCCAGCCGTAGGCGTCGGCGAAGATGCGCAGCCGGCGGAACGGGTCCTGGTCCTCCCACCCCGGCCACGCGTCGGCCGGGTCCCGGAGCGGAACCCAGTGCATGGCGGTGTTGAGTGAATCGTGCAGTGCGGTGGAGGGGCCGGCGAGATCGAAATCCACCAGCCCCGCGGCCACGCCGTCCCGGACCACGACGTTCTGCGGTGTCACGTCCAGGTGGCAGATGAGCCCGGCAGCACCGGTGGGGTTTGGCCGGGCCGGACTGCTCGGAAACGGACGGGGCGGGAACGGGTGGGTCCGCGGCAGGTAGCCCGCCGACGCGGTATGCAGCCGTCGCACCAGATTGCCCACGGAGGCCAAAAGCTCCTCGGACTGGACCCAGGTTTCCGGCAAGGCCCCGGCGCACCGTCCCGGCACGAAACTCAGAACGTCCCGGCCCTGCGCGTCGCGGCCGAGGAAGCGCGGGGATCCTTGGAAACCGGCGTCCTCCAGCCAGTCCAAGTACTCGCCCACGGCGAAAGATTGCGGCTGGTGCGGGCGGCGGATGGTTCCGCCAACCCGCACCACGCCATCGGTGACATCGCCCGCCGGCATAAGTTCGACGTCGGACGGCCCGCCGGGGGCGGGGGTGTAGACGCGCGAGGCAACCGGGACGCGATGTGCGGGGTTCATCGGGTCAGCGTACGCCGCCCATGAGCTTCTTGATCGCCGGCGAGGCGGCGGCCATGCCCACGGCGAGCAGGATCGCGGTTCCGCCCACTCCGATGAAGTAGGGCAGTTCGTCCTTCGGGTTGTACAGGCCGGACAGGATGCCGGCCAGCGTGGTGCCCAGGGACACGGACAGGAAGAACAGCGCCACCATCTGGGTGTGGAAGGCCTTCGGCGCCAGCTTGGTGGTCACCGACAGCCCGATGGGGGACAGGAACAGTTCCGCCAGGGTGAACAGCAGCAGGATTCCGGCCAGGGCCAGCAGCGGGGTCTTCCCGTCACCGGACAGCGGGATGAAGGCCAGGAATGCCAGGCCCATCACAAACAGGCCGATGGAGAATTTCAGCGCCGAGCCCGGCTGCTTGCGGCCGAGCCGGGTCCACAGGGCCGCCATGATGCCGGCGAAGATGATGATGAACACCGGGTTGATGGACTGGACCCACGCGGCCGGCATTTCCCAGCCGAAGAAGTTCCGGTCCAGCTTCTCCTCCGAGTAGACGGCGATGAAGGTGAACTGCTGCTGGAACAGGGCCCAGAACGCGGCGGAGGCAATGTAGAGCGGGATGAAGGCGGCCACCCGTCCGCGTTCGGTGGCGTCGACCTTCTTGCTGCTGAAGATCAGGGCGAAGTAGATCACGGACGCGCCGATGGCGGCGTAGGCCATGGACGTGGCCAGGTTCTCGGCGTTAACCGTGCCCGTGAAGAGCAGCACCGCGATGACCGCGGCGATCCCGACGAAGATCAGGCCGTACTTCCTGCGCTCCGCATCCGGGAGCGGGTGCGCGACCCGCTGGCTCTGGGCGGGGAGCCTCTTGCGGCCCATGGCGTAGACGACCAGGCCCACGGCCATGCCGACGGCGGCGGCGCCGAAGCCCCAGTGGAAACCCTGGCTTTCCTGCAGCCAGCCGGTGACGAGGGGGCCGATCAGCGCACCGGCGTTGATGCCCATGTAGAAGATCGAGAACCCGGCGTCGCGGCGTTCGTCCTTCTCGCCGTACAGGCTGCCGACGAGGGCGGTCGCGTTGGCTTTCAGGCCGCCGGAACCGACGCCGACCAGCACAAGACCGGCGATGAGACCGGGGATTCCGGGGACCAGGGCCAGTGCGATGTGGCCCGCCATGATCATGATGGCCGCGCCGAACAGCACGCGCTCGGAACCGAACAGCCGGTCGGCGAGCCAGGCGCCCAGAATGGTGGAGAGGTACACGCCGCCGCCGTAGGCGCCGACGAGGCTGGCGGCCAGCCCCTGGTCAATCCCGAGGCCGCCCTTCTCAGCCGAGAAGTACATGTAGTAGAGCAGGATTCCCTGCATGCCGTAGAAGGAGAAGCGCTCCCACATTTCTACGGAGAAGAGGCTGGCCAGCATCTTTGGGTGGCCAAAAAATGAGGTATCGCCCGGCGTTGTGGCGGGGCGCGTGTCTAAATGAGTAGTGCTCATTTACTTAATGCTGACATTGTGAAGCGGGATTGTCACATTCGCAGCGCCTCAGGGCAAGCAGTCTGAATGGTGTTTCGTCCGCTTTTTCCGCGGTATCCGGGGATGTGATCTGCGTCAAAAAAACTTTCGGCAGGGATCTGGCCGGGCCGGGTTGCGTGCCGTCAGGTGGTCTCCGCCGCGGTCTCTGCGGCGTCGAACATGATGATCTGCCGGATGGCCTTGCCGTCTGCCAGCTGGTCCATGGCCCGGTTGATATCGGCCAGGGCGATGCGCTCCGAGATCAGCTCCTCGACCGGCAGCTTCCCGTCCCGCCACAGCTGGGCGTAGTGCGGGATGTCCCGCGACGGGACGGCGGAGCCAAGGTAGCTGCCCACGATAGTCCTGGCTTCGGCGGTGACGGTCAGCGGTGCCAGCTGGGCGCGGGCATCGGGGGAGGGCAGCCCGGCCGTGACGGTGGTGCCGCCGGGCGAGGTGGCGGCGAAGGCTGTTTCGAAGGCGCGCGGATTTCCGGCGCACTCGATCACGAACCTGGCCTTGACCCCGCCGTCGAGGACCTGCTGCGGGGTGTACGTCTCGTGGGCGCCGAGGCGGTGTGCGTGTTCGAGTTTCTGTCCCAGGGTGTCCACGGCGATGATCCGGGAGATCCCTTGGGAGATGGCGGTGATCAGTGCCGCCATGCCGACCCCTCCGAGGCCGACGATCATGATGCTGTCCTGCGGACGGGGCCGGGCCGCGTTGAGCACGGCGCCGCCGCCGGTCAGCACGGCGCAGCCCAGGACCGCGGCGATGTCGGCGGGGATGTCGTCGTCCACGGGCACGGCGGAAGCGCGGTCCACGACTGCATGGGTGGCGAATCCCGAGACGCCCAGGTGGTGGTGGACGGGCTCGCCGCCGCGGCTCAAGTGCCCGGGGCCGTGGAGCAGGGTTCCTTCGTTGTTGCTCTTGGACCCGGCCGTGCAGGGCAGCCGGCCGTCCTCGGCGCAGTTCGCGCAGTTCTCGCAGCGGGGCAGGAAGGACATGACCACGCGCTGTCCGGGCTGCAGGTCCGTGACGCCGGAGCCGACCTCCACGACGCGGCCTGCGGCTTCGTGGCCCAGCAGCATGGGCACCGGCCGGACCCGGTTGCCGTCGACGACGCTCAGGTCCGAGTGGCAGATCCCGGCGGCCTCCAGCCGGACGAGGATCTCGGTGGGCCCCGGAGCCGTCAGCTCCAGTTCGGAGATGCTGATGGGCCTGGACTCCGCGAACGGGCGCGGGCGGCCGATTTCCTCAAGTACTGCACCGGTGATCTTCATTGATCCTCTTTCGCCGCCTGGTCAGGTTTGAGTGAACCATAGCCGCCGGCCGGAGCCAGCGTCCATTTGCAAGGCCCGGGGCACGCCCTGCGATAATTGGCGGTGCCCGGCGATAGCCCGGGCTCCCAGCAAGAACAAGGACCCATGGATGATCAGTGCCGAAAACACCGAGGCCGCAATAGACCGTGACGGCCTGCTGCGTCGCGGACTGCGCCTTGAATACGCGACCCTGGCCTGGAACGTCGCCGGACTGGGGATCCTCGCTGCCGCCGCCCTCGCATCCGCGTCTCCAGCCCTCGCGGGGTTCGGCCTGGATTCACTGATTGAGGTCTTCGCCTCCCTCGTCGTTGTCTGGCACCTCAAAGGCGTCCACAAGAACCGGGAAACCCGGGCGATGCGGCTGATCGGGGTGGCCTTCGCTGTCCTCGCCGCGTACTTGGTCATCCAGTTGGCCGTGGTGTTCGCGGCCGGGATGCGCCCGGAACCTTCGGGACTTGGCATCGCGTGGACGGCTCTGACGTTCGTGGTGATGCTCGGTCTGGCGTGGGGAAAGATCCGCACCGGCCGGACCCTGGGGAATCCGGTCCTGCGCGCCGAGGGAAAGGTGACCCTCGTCGACGCCGTCCTGGCCGGGGCCGTCCTGGCCGGGCTGGCCCTGAACGCGCTGCTCGGATGGTGGTGGGCTGATCCGCTGGCAGGTGCTGTCATCATCTATTACGCCGTGCGGGAGGCCCGCCACGCCCTGACCCACAAGAGCGATGAGCCGCCGGTCTGAACTGATGCGATGAGGCAACTGCCGGCGGGTCTCCTGCCTGCGCGGCACGACGCGTCGACCTGTCCTCACCGGCAGGGGCCGGCCAGAGGCTAGAAGCCGAGTTGGGCAGCCACCTGCAGCAGCAGCCCCTCGGAACCCATCGGGCCGATCAGCTGAATGCCCATCGGCAGGCCGCACCCGGGGGTCCCTCCCGTCCAGTGCACGGGGATGCTGATGGCCGGCAGTCCGCAGACGTTCACCATGGATGACCACGGCGCGTATTCGCACTGCTTGCGGTAGTCGCCGTCGGCGTCGCCCGCCCATTCCGCGGCCGGCCAGTAGCCTCCGCCGTGGGCCGCGCCGGTGAACCAGCCCACCGGGCGCGGTGTCTGTGCCAGGGCCGGCGTCACAATGAGGTCCCACCCGGAATACTGAACGATCGTGTCCCGCTGGAACTGCCGGAGGAACTCGAGGGATTCATTGAGTTGGGCCGCGCTGCGCTTCTGGGCACGCCGCCGGAACGTCCTGGTCAGTGGGGTCAGGAGGGCTTCACGCTGGGGTGCGATCCGCGCGCTCCCGACGCCGGCCGTCCAGGCCGTGGTGAACGCATCCGCGTAGCGGTTGTCATACCGGATCGCCGCTTCCGACGTCTCGTGGCCGGCGGCCTCCAGCCGAGCGACACCATCGGCCAAGGCATCCAGCGCCTCGCGGTCCGGCGTGAAGGGAAAGACCGCCTGCCACGGGCTGTCCAGGCTAACGCCGATCCTCAAACGGCGCGGTTCCCTGGCAGTCAGCTCGAGGTAGCTGGCGGCCGGCGGGGCCGTCACCTCGGGCAAGTCTGGGCCATGCTGACCGGTAACGTGCCGGGCCGGCCCGGGCACCAGGGCATCGAGCAGCAGGGCGGCGTCGCGGGCGGAGCGGGCGAGCGGGCCGGCAACCACCAGCCGGGCGGGATCCCCCGAGCTTTCCCCGGCAGGCACCAGCCCCCGGCCCGGCTTCAGCCCGACGAGCCCGCAGGCCGCGGCCGGAATCCGCACCGATCCGCCGCCGTCGGATCCTGGCGCGAACGGCACCATCCCCGCGGCCACAGCGGCAGCGCTGCCGCCCGAGGACCCGCCCGAACTGCGGCTGGGTGCGTGCGGATTGCGCGACGGCGGGGCGATGCGGTTCTCGCTGTAGGCGGTCAGGCCGAACTCCGGGACCTGGGTCTTCCCGAGCGAGACCACGCCGGCGGTCCTGAGCAGGGCGGGAAGTGCTCCGTCAGTCAACGCCGGCTTGTGCTCCATGGCGGCGCTCCCGTGCGTGGTCACGACCCCGGCCACATCGGTCAGGTCCTTGAATGCGAGCGGCATGCCATGCAGCGGCGGCAGTGATCCGCCGTTCCGGGCCCGGAGGGTGTAGAGCCGGTCGGCTGCTGCTGCGTCCTTCCGCGCCTGTTCCGCCGTGACCGTGACGAAGGCCCCCAGCCGCGCATTGTCGGCCTCGATGCGGTCCAGGAAATGATCGGTGGCCTGCCGGGCGGACAGCTCGCCGGCGCGGAGCGCATCGCGGAGTCGGACAGCGGAGAGTTCGTGGATCTCAACCAAGGGGTAGGGATTCCAGCCGTTTCCGGAGCCCGGCAACGCCCGCCGCGGTGGGACATGTCCATTCCTGGGCGCTGCGGAAGGGCACTGTGGGCTTATGTCCAGCGCTCGCAGCCCGGGGAGGGCATGTCCCGTGGATGCCGCGGCGGACAGGCCGCTCCACGGGGTGATTGGCAGCCATGAGGTCTCCTTTGCGCTCCCCAGAAGCGTAACGTGCCGCCCGCGGGGGCGCTCGGCCAGCGGCGGGGGATACGCTGGGAGGGGACCTAGAAATCTGCGGAGAGGGCGAACATGAGCGACTTCCAGACCGTAAACGTGTCTGGCATCCCCGACGGTGCCAGCATCCTTGACGTCCGCGAGGACTATGAATGGGTCGCGGGCCACGCCGAGGGCGCCCTGCACATACCCCTGGACCAGTTGCCTGCCCGGATCGAGGAGCTTGACCCGGACGACGACGTTTATGTCATCTGCCGCACCGGCGGCCGTTCCTACCGGGCCGCCCAGTGGCTCGCCGGCATGGGCTATTCCGCACTGAACGTCGCCGGCGGCATGGACCAGTGGGTCGAGACCGGCATGCCGCTGGTGTCCGACAATGGCCTCAAGCCAGTCGTCCTCTAACTGAAGAAGGAAGCACCGATGCCCGCATCAACGCCCACCTACACGTTCCTCGGCCCCGAGGGCACCTTTACCGAGGCGGCCCTGATGCAAGTTCCGGGCGCGGCGGACGCCATCCGCATCCCGTCTTCGAACGTGAATACGGCGCTGGACAAGGTGCGGGACGGCTCCGCGGACGCAGCCATGGTGCCGATCGAAAACTCCGTCGAGGGCGGGGTCACGGCTACCCTCGACGCCATCGCCACGGGCCAGGAAC
Organism: Arthrobacter sp. YAF34; assembly: GCF_052113245.1. Taxonomy (NCBI): domain Bacteria; kingdom Bacillati; phylum Actinomycetota; class Actinomycetes; order Micrococcales; family Micrococcaceae; genus Arthrobacter; species Arthrobacter sp. YAF34. The sequence goes on along the minus strand of NZ_JBFRCV010000004.1, from coordinate 236,445 downwards.
TCAGGATCCTCCGAGAGGCCCTGGTGCCCATCAGCTTCGTCCTCGTGGCCAGGCCGGGCGTGGCCCTCGGTGACATCCGCCGGGTCTCCACCCACGGTCATGCCTGGGCCCAGTGCAGGCTCTGGGTGGACGCCAATATGCCCGATGCGGAATACATTCCGGGTTCTTCCACCGCGGCTGCCGCCCTGGGCCTGCTGGACGACGACGGCGCCCACTACGACGCCGCGATCTGCGCCCCGATCGTGGCCGCAGAGCAGCCGGGGCTGAGTGTGCTGGCCGACAACATCGGCGACAATCCCGGCGCGGTCACCCGGTTTGTGCTCGTGGGCCGGCCCGGCGAACTCCCGGCCCGCACCGGAGCGGACAAGACCACCGTGGTGGTGCCGCTGCCCGAGGACCGGCCCGGCGCGCTCATGGAGATCCTGGACCAGTTCGCCACCCGCGGCGTGAACCTGAGCCGGATCGAGTCCCGGCCGACCGGGCAGTACCTGGGCCATTACTTCTTCAGCATTGACGCGGACGGCCACGTGGCCGATGCCCGGGTCGCCGATGCGCTCGCGGGCCTTCACCGGATCAGCCCGGCCACCCGGTTTCTCGGATCCTACCGGCGTGCGGATGCCCACCGGTCCGTGGTTGCGCCGCATACCTCGGACCAGGCATTCCGGTCTGCGCATGCGTGGGTGAAAGACATACTCGGCGGCGTATCTGCCGTGACGGAATATACCCCCGGCGCTTCGCCCAGAGCGTAGGCAAATGCCGGCTGGCGCACTTCCACCCCTTACCAACTGTGCGTATGCTTGCCTGATCCATATTGGGGAAATCCTCTACCGGAGGGAGCGGGTCATGTCAGACACCAGCACGGAAAATGACGGCCAGGGAATGATTGTCAATCCCAAGCCGACAGGTGACAACCAGGACTGGGACGGCGACGACGCCGACCGCGCGGACCGTCTGCGCTTCGAAGAGGAGCAGGCCATGATCCGCGAACAGTCCGAAGCCAGGGCCGCCAAGGCCGCCGCAGACGCCAAGAAGGCGGCCGACGCGAAGAAGGCTGCCAGCGCCTAGACCCTGGCCCACCCGGCGCCGGCCCTGGCCGCCTCGGCACCCTCCCTGACCCGGACCAGCAGGGATCCCGGGGCGACCTGGACGGTGACCTTCGTGGCCTCGCCGGAAGGATCGCCGTCGACCTGGGTGGGCAGGGGTTCGGAGCACTGGATGGTGACCTTGCCGGAACGGTAATACGTCATGACCGGCAGGTCCTTTTTGTGCTTCAGCACGATCTTTGTGTACATGGCGAGCCAGCCGATGGCACTGCGCGGGCTCATCACCACGACGTCGAGCATCCCGTCATCGATCATCGCCTGCGGGATGAAGTCAATTCCCCCGGGGATCAGGCCGCAGTTCGCGAACAGTACGCTACGGATCTTCCGGGCCTGCTCAGGCTGGTCATCCAGCGCGATCGAGACCTTCTTGCGGCGCCCCGCAAGGTGCCGGACCCAGGCCTCCGTATAAGCCAGCCAGCCCACGGCCTTCTTGAGGCCGTCAAAGGTGTCACCGACCACCTCGGCATCCATGCCCATGCCCGCGATCACCAGGAACGTGTATTGCGCCGATGCCCCGGTGCGCGAATTCTCCACGGTCATCCGCGCCGTATCAATGAACCGCTGGTGCCCGAACAAAGCCGTCTGCACGCTGCCCTGAAGGTCGTTCACCTCCAAGTGCACGTTGCGGGCCAGCAGATTGCCGGTGCCGAGCGGAATCAGGCCCATGGCGGTACCGGTCCCTGCGAGCACCTCGGCCACCACGCGCACGGTACCGTCGCCGCCGCCGGCCAGGACGACGTCGGCCCCGCTGTCCACCGCGGCCCGCGCCTGCGAGAAGCCGGGGTCCGCGGCGGTGGTTTCGACGATGAGCGGCGGCTCCCAGCCGGCCTCGGCACAGGCGGATTCGATCAGTGCCCGGGCCTCGGTCGACCTGGCTTTGATGGGATTGAGGACCACCGCGACCTTCTGCCGGCCAAGGCCCGGGCTGTGGGTTTCCTCCCACACGGCGCTGCGAGTGTGCTTGGCCCTCAACCGGCGCACTCCCCACCAACTGGAGACGGCAAACGCCAGGATCCCAGCGATGACGAGGTAGAGCAGCCAGTCGCGCATTGTGCTCCAACAGTATCCCGCCAGCGCCCCGTGGCCGGATTGCCCCGTAACGGTGGGCGGATTGGATAGTCTTGTCTGGTGATCGACGTAAAAGACCTCAGCGAAAATCCGGACAAGTTCCGTGCCAGCCAGCGCGCCCGCGGCGCCGACGACGCCGCGGTGGACGCGATCATCGCTGCGGATTCGGCCAGGCGCGCCGCGCTGATCCGGTTCGAGAACCTCCGGGCCGAACAGAACGCGTTCGGCAAGAAGGTTGCGCAGGCCAAGGGCGAGGAGAAGCAGGCCCTCCTCGCCGAGGTGAAGGTCCTGGCCGCCTCCGTCAAGGCCGCGTCGGCCGAGGCCGATGTCGCCCAGAGCGCCCACGAGGAGTTGCTCCGGACCATCCCCAACCTGATTGAAGACGGCGTCCCGGCTGGCGGCGAGGACGACTACGTCGTTCTCAAGACCGTCGGCACCCCGCGCGAATTCCCTGATTTCGAGCCCCGGGACCACCTGGAGATCGGCGAGCTGATCGGGGCGATCGACATGGAACGCGGGGCGAAGGTCTCCGGATCCCGCTTCTACTTCCTGCGCGGCGTCGGCGCGCGGCTGGAAATGGCGCTCCTCCAGATGGCCATGGAGCAGGCCATTGATGCCGGGTTCGTGCCCATGATCACGCCCACCCTGGTCCGCCCGGAAACCATGCAGGGCACCGGCTTTGACGTCAAGCACGACGCCGAGATCTACCGTCTCGCCGAAGACGACCTTTATCTCGTGGGCACCTCCGAAGTAGCCCTCGCCGGGTACCACGCCGACGAGATCCTGGACCTTACGGGCGGTCCCATCCGCTACGCGGGCCAGAGCTCGTGCTACCGCCGCGAGGCCGGCTCGCACGGCAAGGACACCCGCGGCATCATCCGGGTCCACCAGTTCAACAAGGTCGAGATGTTCATCTACACCACCGTTGAGGAGGCGGCCGCCGAGCATGCCCGCCTCCTGGCCTGGGAAGAGGAAATGCTGGCCAAGTGCGAGATCCCGTACCGCGTCATTGACACCGCGGCGGGAGATCTGGGCAACTCAGCTGCCCGGAAGTTCGACTGCGAGGCCTGGGTCCCCACCCAGGGCGCGTACCGGGAGCTGACATCCACCTCCAACTGCACCACGTTCCAGGCCCGGCGCCTCAACATCCGCGAACGTGTCCTGAACGAGGACGGTGCGCCCAAGGGCACCCGGGCCGTGGCCACGCTCAACGGCACCCTGGCGACCACCCGCTGGATCGTGGCGATCCTGGAGCACCACCAGAACCCCGACGGTTCCGTCAACGTCCCGGCCGCCCTGCAGAAGTACCTGGGCGGCATGACAGTCCTCCCCGTTCTCTAAACACCGTTCCTTCACCACCGTCCAGGCCCACGGAGGCCGCCGCGGTAAACATTCACACTGTGGACCGGTTGTGGATATTTACCGCAAGTTCACGCCCTGCTGTGGCGTGAGTCCTAGCGGCCGCCGGGGGCGTCTGCTCTACTTGTGAGATGACAACCATGACTGAATCCTCAGTCGCCGGCAACGATGACCGGCGCAGGACAAACCAGAACAACCCAGCTCAAGACGACTCCGCCCAGACCGCGGCGGCCCTGTCCCAGACAACCGGCACCACGAGCGTCCGAGGCGTCGCCGGCGACAAACTGATGGTCGCCCTGGACGTCGATGGCACCCTCGTGGACCACGACGGCCACATGTCGGTTCCGGTCCGCGAGGCCGCCCAGGCCGTCGTGGCCGCCGGCCACCACGTCATGATCGCCACGGGCCGCTCCCTGAACGCCACGCTGCCCGTCATCGAGCACATCGGGATCGACACCGGGTACGCCGTGTGCTCCAACGGCGGCGTGATCCTGCGCGTCGACTCCGGGATGCCCGACGGCTACGAAATCCTCCACAAGGCAACTTTTGATCCAGGGCCCGCACTGCGCGCCCTGCGCAAGCGGCTGCCCTCGGCCAAGTACGCCCTCGAGGACGCTGACGGCAATTTTCTGTCCACGGAGCGCTTCCAGGACGCGAGCTTCGGCGTCGAAGCCGTCGGCGTGGACTTCCAGACCATGCTGGAGGCTGTCGCCGTGCGCGTGGTGGTCTTCAGCTCGGAGAACACCCCCGAAGAGTTCAACGCCGCGATCCGCCATATCGGCCTCGCCGGCGTGACATATTCGGTCGGATGGACGGCGTGGCTGGACATTGCCGCTGCCGGCGTCACGAAGGCCAGCGCGCTGGAGCACCTCCGCGACCGGCTCAGCATCGAAACGCACCGCACTGTCGCCGTCGGCGACGGCCGCAACGACATCGAAATGCTGACCTGGGCACGCCGCGGTGTGGCCATGGGCCAGGCCCCGGTGGAGGTCATTGCCGCCGCCGATGAAGTGACGAAGTCGGTCTACGACGACGGCGCCGCGCACGTGCTCCGCAGCCTGCTCTAACCAGCCGGCGCCGCTGGAACGTCCGCCGGAGCAGGGCAACCCCAAACCGGGGCTGCGCGGCCTAGCGGACGTCGAGGATGAGGCCCAGGAGCCGGGCCGCAGCGGGACGCGCCGCGTGTTCCTCGTTCCACTGGGACCGGGCCACGGCCTTGCTCACGGCCTGGGTGGTGATCCCGAGCTCCTCGGCCACAGCCTTCTGCTGGCCCCGCACCCCCGGAGTGAGCAGATCCAGCACCCGCCATTCCGCGTGGCTCCGGTCGTGGACGATGTGGCCTAGGAGGCGCAGGACGGCCTCCGCCTCCGCGGCGAGATCGGCCAGCGGCCCCTCCACGGCCACGCGGACGCGGTCCTTGCCGTTCCGCAGCCGGTCCACGGCACGGCGGGCATAGATCAGCCCGTGGCCCGAGGCGTCCTTGATCTGGTTGGGCAGCGGTTCGTTCACCGGGCCAACCCCAATGCCCACATACCAGCTGCCGCTGCGCAGGGCGATCATGGCCGCCTCCACCGCCTGATGCGGACAGTCCAGGATGCCCTGGACCTCGTCCTCCACGGAACGGTCGAAATCGAGGCGCGCCGGGATGTGCCGCAGGTCCTTGAGGAGCTGCGGCACGCGGTCGCCGTCGCGCCGGCTGTCGGTTTGGTTGATGGTCAGCGTGAACATTCTGGATGACACACTACCCGGTGGTAGTTGGGGGGCAAGTTGTGTGCCGGCCCGCAGTACCGGGACCGTAACAGTGGCCGCTGCCCGGCCGCTGCCCGGCCGCTGCCAGACGGGTTACCGGCTGCTAGCCGGCCGCGAGGTCGGCGAGCGGGCAGGCCGGCAGGTGGATCCAGCCCTCGCTCCGGGCTGCCGCGGCGTGGCCGGCGTCGGGACGCAGGGTGCGCCCCAGGCTGACGGCGCGGGCCGTCAGCGAGGCGATGAGGGCATCAAACATGTCATCGGACGCCGCAAGGTCGTCCCGGTGGCCCGCCAGGTCCAGCCACGGGGCCTTCAGGGTAAGGTCCGCCAGGACCGCGGACAGCCTGGCCGTTTCCGGGGCCCCGCGTCCCTTGTAGCCGCGCGCGTGGATGCCCCATCCCTTCAGGGACGCCGCCGGATACACCTCGGCGAGGCGGCCGGACCCGTCCCGGGCCTGAGCCCCCGCGTCCCTGGCGATCTTGGCCTGGATCACGGCGCACCGCATGGCCGGGTGCGCCAGGCGGTCGGCAGAGACGCTGAGCGGAATCAGGCCGGTTTTGCCCGTGACGAACCGGTCGGTGTCCCGGTAGGCGAGGAGCCGGCGGCCTTCGATCCCGTCGTGTTCTAGCACCGGCCCGGCGTCGGAAGCCAGGTGCCCCGCGATGAAAGGAAGGAAAGCGTTCGGCCAGCCGAGGGGGCAGTCGATCCCCGTCATGTCGCTGGCGGCGAAGAGCCGGACGATTTCCTCGTCGCTGACGTCCAGGGACAGATGCGCCAGACGTGCCTTCCCGTCGGCCCACTCGACGACGGCCGCCGCGGTCTTCTTCGCGGCCGCAGCGAGGTCGACGCCGAGGGTTCTCACCGGCGGCCCCGCACACCACGAAAAAACGCGGGGTCACGTATCGCCCGTTCCGGAGCTCCGGATGGGCGATACGTGACCCCGCGTTGCAGTGCGGAAACGACTAGTGTCCGGCTGCCGGAACGTAGCGCTTGATGGAGGCCTCCAGCTCGGCTTCGGCCGCGGCGCGGTCGCCCCACCCTTCGGCCTTGACCCACTTGCCCGGCTCCAAATCCTTGTAGCGGGTGAAGAAGTGCTCGATTTCCTTGATCAGGAACTCGCTGACATCGCTGATTTCCTGGATGTGGTCGAACCGGGCATCGGTCGGAACGCACAGGACCTTGGCGTCGCCGCCGCCGTCGTCGGTCATGTTGAAGACGCCGATCGGGCGGGCCTCGACGATCACGCCGGGGTAGAGGTCGAAATCCTGCAGGAGCACCAGCGCGTCCAGCGGATCTCCGTCCTCACCCAGGGTGTTCTCGAAGAAACCGTAGTGGGTGGGGTACTGCATCGACGTGAACAGGACGCGGTCCAGGCGGACTCGGCCCGTCTCATGGTCGACTTCGTACTTGACGCGGGATCCCTTGGGGATCTCGATAGTCACGTCATGCTTCATGGAATGCTCCTTGACGGATTCAGGGGGTGCGCGGCACGCGCGTAAGGGCTGTCGGTGCCGCCGACTACTATTGAGGATATAGCGAGAGGCGCTGGTTTCAGGAACTAGTGGGGACATTTCAGGACGAAGGACCAGCAGCATCATGAAACCGAGCACTAGCCCCGCGGGCACCCGACCGGCGCCCGGCAGGCTCCGCGGGATCGTCGCACTGCTGCTCCAAACCCTCCTGGTGGTGGCCGTGGCGCTGCCGGCCGGCGTCGTGATCGCCCCGGCCTTCCTCGGCCCCGACCGGCCCTCGAAGGCATCGCAGGAGACGCCGCCCTGGCAGCAGGTCCCCGCCACGCTCAGCGCTCCCGGCACGGGTCCGGGCGGACTCGGGCCCCTCGCCGGCACCGCGCCCGTTCCCGTCGGCGCCGCGCTCGCGGCACGGCTCAACGGGACGCTGAAGACCGACGGCGGGGGCACCTTCACCGGGATCGTCCAGGACGCCGCCACGGGGCAGGTGCTCTTCAACCGCGCAGCCGACCAGGCCCGAGTTCCGGCGTCAAACATGAAACTCCTCACAGCCAGCGCCGCCCTGCGCGTCCTGGGCCCGGATCGCCGCTTCAGCACCCGGGTGGTCGCCGGCCCCACGCCCGGATCGGTGGTCCTGACCGGCGGGGGCGACGTGCTCCTCGGCGCCGGCGAATCCGATCCCGGTGCCGTCCTGGGCCGTGCCGGGCTGGCCACCCTTGCCCGGGCCACCGTGCGGGCCCTCAAAGACGGCGCCGGCGGCACAGGCGCGGGCACCGGCACCATCCGCGTGCTGCTCGACGACTCCCTCTTCAGCGGCCCGCCGCTTAGCCCGGCCTGGAGCCCCGAAGACGTCGCCGCCGGGGAAATGGCCCCGCTGTACCCGCTGGCGCTGAACTCAGCCAGGTTCGATCCGGCCAAGACCACCGGCCCCCGCCCGCAGGACGCCGCCATGACCGCGGCCGCGACGTTCGCCGCCCGGCTCACCGACGCCGCAAAGGCCGCCGGACTCTCCGTGGCCCCCGGCGTCGCCCGGATTGCGCCCGGCGCCTCGCCGGAGCCGGCAAGCGCCAAGGTCCTGGCCGAGGTCCAGTCCGCCACCGTCGGGGAGCAGGTGGACCTCATGCTGCGGACCTCAGACAACTACCTCGCCGAGGTAATGGGACGGATGACTGCCCGCGGCACCGGCCGGCCCGGCAGCGGTAAGGACGCCATCGCCGCCGTGCTGCAGCAGGTCAGGGACATGGGCGTCCCCACCGGTGCGCTCCGGGCAGCAGACGTCTCCGGCCTGGCCCTGGCCAACCAGGTTTCGGCCCGGCAACTCACGGACGTGGTCCGGGCCATGGCCTCGGGCACGGACACCCGGCTGCGTGCTGCCCTCGCCGGATTCCCGGTCGCCGGGCTCACCGGCACCCTGGAGGACCGGTACACGGACGCGGCGTCGGCCGCCGGCGCCGGGCTGGTGCGCGCGAAGACGGGCACCCTGAACACGGTCATCGCGCTGAGCGGGTACGTCGTCGACGCCGACGGCCGGCTGCTGGTCTTTTCCTTCGTCGGCAACGGGCTCACCCCCGGCTCGGCGAACAAGGCCGCACTGGACCGCTCCGCCGCCGTCCTCGCCGGCTGCGGCTGCCACTGACCGGATGTCGGCCGACATCGAGCCGTCGACTGCTCCGAAACCGCCCTTTTAGGCCCCGAAAACGGCAGGTACGGAGCAAATCGAGGGCGGGAGGTTCGCCGGTCAGCGAAAATTAAGGCGCATTGTCCGGGCCCTGTGATCTGATGGACCACATGGAGTCCTCTGCACGCGAGACATCAAGCCAGACATCCAGCGAGCCATCCGGAAACGAGCCATCCGGAAAGACTCCGGGGGCGGCGCCAGTCCGGGCCCAGAGTCTCATCAACTGGGAGCTGGCCGCGTCCACGGCTGCCCGCCTGACGCCGGCCGGACCCGTCCTCGGTGCCGCGGAGATCGGCGCGGCCGTCGAGAACCTGCGGCACATGGCGGACATCTCCGTGCCGCACGTCCACCACATCACCGGCCTGGACGCCGCCCGGGACCTGCGCGACTCCGAGGTCCTGGTGGTGGACCGCGCCTCCTGGGCCAAGGCCAACACGCAAAGCTTCGCCGTCATGCTCGGCCCGGCCATGGAAAAGATCCTCGAGGGCCGCGGATCCGTCACCCCCGGAACCGCCAGCGTCAGCGGGGCCATCACCGGAAGCCAGCTCGGCGCCATCCTGGCCTTTCTCTCCAGCAAGGTCCTCGGCCAGTACGATCCTTTCTCCGCGCTCGCCGAAAATTCCACGACCCCCGCCGGCGGCCGCCTGCTGCTTGTGGCGCCGAACATCATCTCCGTGGAACGCGAACTGAACGTCGACCCCGCGGACTTCCGGCTCTGGGTCTGCCTCCACGAACAGACCCACCGGGTCCAGTTCGCCGCCGCCCCGTGGCTGCGGCACTACATGCTGGACGAGATCGAAAACCTCAGCGGCCAGCTGCTGGGCAACGTCGACTCCCTGCTGGAGCGGGCCTCGGCGGCCGCGAAATCGCTGAGGGACCGCACGGCACCCGGGGCGGCCCCCGGCCGGGGCGCCATCCTGGACCTGCTCCAGAACCCGGAGGAGAAGGCGGCACTGTCCCGCCTGACGGCCCTGATGAGCCTGCTCGAAGGTCACGCCAACGTGGTCATGGACGCCGTTGACGCCAGCATCGTCCCGTCGGTGAAGACCATCCGGCAGCGTTTCAACGCCCGCGGCACGGACCGCGGCGTGATTGAAAAATTCATCCGCAGCCTCCTGGGCCTCGACGCCAAGATGCGCCAGTACAGCGACGGCTCCAAGTTCGTCCGGGAAGTCGTCGCCGCCGCCGGCATGGAAGGCTTCAACAAAGTCTGGGAGTCCGCCGGCCATCTCCCCACCGAACCCGAGATCCACGACTCCAAGCTCTGGCTTGAGCGGATGGGCCTCTAGCTGCCATGCCGGAACGCATCCCCGGCGGTTCCACCTCCGTTTCGACCGGACGACGCCGGCCCGGCCGCCTCGCGCCCGTGGTCGGTACCGCGCGGAAAATGCTGCAGGACTCCCTTGCCGGTGCCGGCTACCCGGAACGGGTCCTGGTCGCCTGCAGCGGAGGCCCGGACTCGCTGGCGCTCGCCGCCGTCGCCGCCTATTTCGCCCGCCGCGGCCACGTGGACGGCCACCCCGTGTCCGTCGGCGCCGTCGTCGTGGACCATCAGCTGCAGCCGGGATCGGCGGGCATCGCCGCCACCGCGGCCCGGACCCTTGAGGACCTCGGAATCTCCCCGGTCCAGATCAGGACCGTCGACGTCGCCTCCACCGGCGCGGGCCCCGAGGCGGCTGCCCGGGACGCCCGCCATGCGGCCCTCGACGCCGCCGCGGAGGAAGCCGGCGCGGGCGTGATCCTGCTCGGCCACACCCTCGATGACCAGGCCGAACAGGTTCTGCTCGGACTGGCGCGCGGCTCCGGCACGCGGTCCCTCGCCGGGATGCGGCCCTCCCGGGGGCGGCTCCTGCGCCCTTTCCTGGGCCTGCGCCGCGCCGAAACCCTGGAGATCTGTCGGGTGGAGGGCCTAGATCCCTGGCACGACCCGTCCAACACCGATCCCGCCTACGCCCGCTCCCGGGCCCGGGTTGAAGTGCTGCCGCTGCTCGAGGAAAAACTCGGCCCGGGCGTCGCCGAATCCCTCGCCCGCACGGCCTCGATCCTGCAGCTCGACGCCGACTACCTGGAGGACGTGGCGAACGACTCCTTTGACCGGCTACGTCAGCAGCACGGGGAGGCGATCAGCCTCCCGGAAGCCGAACTGCGCGATCTTGCCCCGGCCGTGAGGTTCCGAGTGATCGCCAAGGCCGCCGCCGCCGTCGGCGGTCAACAGCCCAGCTACCAGCGCCTGCTCGCGGCGGAAGCGCTGCTGCGCCGGCAGGGATCAGCCGGCCCGGTGGAGCTTCCCGGTGCCGTGAGCGTCTTCCGGCTCTCGCTCGCGCAGCTCCTTGCGGAGGAGCGGTCCGCCCCCGGTGTTCCCCGCGAAGCCGCCCGCTGTGGGAAGCTTGTATTCCGGCCTCAACAGCCGCCCCGAAAATAGTCGCACCCCGCATCTACACAGGAGCCATTGGTGGATTCAAACGACGTCCAGGCAGACCTCAAGCACGTTCTCTACACCAGGGAACAGATCCAGCACCGGATCACCGAGCTCGCGGCGCAGATCGACGAGGACTACGCGGGCCGCGACCTCCTGATCGTCGGCGTGCTCAAGGGCGCCGTCATGGTCATGGCAGACCTGGCCCGCGCACTGCACAGCCACGTCTCCATGGATTGGATGGCGGTCTCCTCGTATGGGTCCGGCACCCAGTCCTCCGGCGTGGTCCGCATCCTGAAGGACCTCGACACCGACCTCATGGGCAAAGACGTCCTGATCGTCGAGGACATCATCGACTCCGGCCTGACGCTGTCCTGGCTCAAGACCAACCTGGAATCCCGCGGCACCGCCTCGGTGGAAATCTGCACCGCCTTCCGCAAGCCCACGGCCGCGAAGGTCAAGATTGACGTCAAGTACGTCGGCTACGACATTCCCAACGAGTTCGTCGTCGGTTACGGCCTGGACTACGCCGAGAAGTACCGCAACCTGGACTTTGTCGGCACCCTGGCACCGCACGTCTACGAGTAGTTTGTCTGCGGGCACAATCGGTAAACCGTTCAGCCAGGGGCGCCCGGCCCGGGAGCGGGCGGGGCGATGCCTGGCCGCGCTACGCCCTCAGGGAACTTTTGCCCTTCACCGTGCGTGAGTTAGTGCGACGGTGTATAGCTAGAAGCTGACGCAGCACCACACGCGCGCAGAACGGTCGCCGTGCAGCACTACCAGGAGGGACGGGGCCAGCCCCGCACAGATGAAAGCTAAGAGTTTCTTCAAGGGCCCGGGCATCTGGATTGTCGTCGTGGTGGCCATGCTGCTGCTGGCCTTTGCCACCCTGGCCCCGGGCGGCGCCAGCCGGATCGACACCGACAAGGGCCTGGAGCTGCTGACTTCCGGCGGCAAGGTCGAACAGGCCAAGATCTTTGACGCCGAGAACCGGGTGGACCTGGTCCTGAAGGACAACCTGCAGGTCGACGGCCAGGACAAGGGCAAGAACGTCCAGTTCTACTACGTCAACGCCCGCGCCCAGGACGTCGTCAAGGCGGTCACGGACGCCAAACCGTCCGGCGGCTTCACCGACCAGCCGATCGAAAACAACTGGTTCTCCGGGCTCTTCTCCCTCCTGGTGCCCGTGCTCCTGCTCGGCGTCCTGTTCTGGTTCCTGCTCTCCCGGATGCAGGGCGGCGGATCCAAGGTCATGCAGTTCGGCAAGTCCAAGGCCAAGCTCGTCAACAAGGACATGCCCCAGGTGACCTTCAGCGATGTCGCCGGCGCCGATGAGGCCGTCGAGGAACTCGAGGAGATCAAGGAATTCCTGCAGGAACCGGCCAAGTTCCAGGCCGTCGGGGCCAAGATCCCCAAGGGCGTGTTGCTCTACGGGCCTCCGGGCACCGGTAAGACCCTTCTGGCCCGCGCCGTCGCCGGCGAGGCCGGCGTGCCCTTCTTCTCCATCTCCGGTTCGGACTTCGTGGAAATGTTCGTCGGCGTGGGCGCCTCCCGCGTCCGCGACCTCTTCGAACAGGCCAAGTCCAACGCGCCGGCCATCATCTTCGTCGATGAGATCGACGCCGTCGGCCGGCACCGCGGCGCCGGAATCGGCGGCGGCAACGACGAGCGTGAACAGACCCTCAACCAGCTGCTGGTCGAGATGGACGGCTTCGACGTCAAGACCAATGTCATCCTGATTGCCGCCACCAACCGCCCCGACGTCCTGGACCCGGCCCTGCTGCGTCCGGGCCGCTTCGACCGGCAGATCTCGGTGGAAGCGCCCGATCTGATCGGCCGCGACCAGATCCTTCAGGTGCACGCCAAGGGCAAGCCGATGGCTCCCGGCGTCGACCTCAAGGCTGTTGCCAAGAAGACCCCCGGTTACACGGGCGCGGACCTGGCCAACGTCCTGAACGAGGCCGCCCTGCTGACGGCCCGCTCCAACGCGAACCTGATCGATGACCGCGCCCTCGACGAAGCGATCGACCGCGTCATGGCCGGCCCGCAGAAACGCAGCCGCGTCATGAAGGAACACGAACGCAAGGTCACCGCCTACCACGAGGGCGGCCACGCCCTGGTGGCTGCGGCGCTGCGGAACTCCGCCCCGGTCACCAAGATCACCATCCTGCCCCGCGGCCGCGCCCTGGGCTACACCATGGTGGTCCCGGAAAACGACAAGTACTCCATCACCCGCAACGAGCTCCTCGACCAGATGGCTTACGCCATGGGCGGGCGCGTCGCCGAGGAACTCGTCTTCCACGATCCCTCCACCGGCGCTTCCAATGACATCGAGAAGGCCACCGGGATCGCCCGGAAGATGGTCACCGAGTTCGGCATGAGCGAACGGGTCGGCGCGGTGCGCCTCGGCCAGGGCGGCGGCGAGCCGTTCCTGGGCCGCGACGCCGGCCACGAGCGCAACTACTCGGACCAGATCGCCTACATCGTCGACGAAGAGGTGCGCCGCCTCATCGAGGGCGCTCACGACGAGGCCTACGCCATCCTCACCGAGAACCGCGACGTGCTGGACGAGCTGGCGCTGGAACTGCTCGAACGCGAAACGCTGAACCAGGCCGAAATCGCGCAGGTCTTCACCAACATCCGCAAGCGCGATTTCCGCGAAGTCTGGCTCTCCAAGGAGACCCGCCCGATCCTGGCCGCCGGCCCGGTGGAATCCCGCCGGGAGAAGGCGGAACGGGAAGCGCAGGAGGAAGCCACCCACGCCCGGCTCGAAGAGCCCCTGGATGCCCTGCCGCCGCATGCCCAGGGTGTCCCCGGACAGGAGTCCTTCCAGGACGGTGTTACGGATATCGGGACTGACGGCCTTCCCGGCTAGGCTTCATCAGTGACTTCTAACTTCGATGACGACGTTCCCGCCCCCGCTGATGCCCTGGCGGGGGGCGGGGAAGACCCGCATGCAAAAGCCAAGGTAGACCGTCCCCGGATCGAGGCGGCCGTGCGGGAAATTCTGCTGGCCATCGGCGAGGACCCGGACCGCAGCGGACTCTTGGACACCCCGAAGCGGGTGGCCAAGGCCTATTCGGAAATGTTTGCCGGCCTGCACCACGACCCCGCCGAGATCCTGGCCACCACGTTCGACCTTGACCACGAGGAACTCGTGCTGGTCAAGGACATCCCGTTCTACTCCACCTGCGAGCACCACCTGGTGCCGTTCCACGGGGTGGCCCACGTCGGCTACATCCCCTCCCATGACGGCAAGGTCACGGGCCTGAGCAAGCTGGCCCGCGTGGTGGACATGTTTGCCCGGCGTCCGCAGGTCCAGGAACGCCTGACCACCCAGATCGTCGAGGCCCTCGTCACCCACCTCAAACCGCGCGGCGCGATTGTCGTCGTCGAATGCGAACACCTCTGCATGTCCATGCGGGGCATCCGCAAGCCCGGCGCCAAGACCGTCACCAGCGCAGTGCGCGGGCAACTGCATGACCCGGCCACCCGCGCCGAAGCCATGAGCCTCATCCTCGGAAGGTAAGAACACAGACTATGGACTCCCTAGCCGCGGCCCCCGGTACCGGCCCCGCAACCTCGCCCCTGCCCGTCCTGCGCAAACCGCGCCCGGCGGCCAAGTTCCAGGACCTGCCCACGGACCGGACTCTCGTCATGGGAATCCTCAACGTCACCCCCGACTCCTTCAGCGACGGCGGCGATCATGCGACGCCGGATACCGCGATCGCCGCGGGGCTGCGGATGTTCTACGCCGGCGCGGACATCATCGACGTCGGCGGCGAATCCACCCGGCCCGGCGCCACCGCTGTGAGCGTTGACGAGGAACAGCGCCGGGTGGTGCCGGTTATCGAGGCACTGGTCAAGGCCGGGGCCCTGATCAGCATCGACACCACCCACGCCGCGACCGCGGCTGCCGCCCTCAAGGCCGGCGCCGCGATCATCAACGATGTCTCGGGCCTGACCATGGAACCGGAAATGGCGGAACTGGCCGCCCGCGCCCAGGTGCCGTACATCCTGACGCACCGCCGGGGCGACGCCAGCACCATGAACGCCCTGACCGACTACCGTGACGTCGCCCAGGACGTTGTGACGGAACTCGCCGGCGTCCGGGACAAGCTCTACGCCGCCGGCGTCGCCCCGGCGCAGATCATTGTGGACCCGGGACTGGGATTCGCCAAGAACGACGCCCAGAACTGGGAACTCCTGCAGCGCCTGGAGGTCCTGCAGGGGATGGGGCACAAGGTCCTGGTCGCCGGTTCCCGGAAACGCTTCCTTGGCAGCCTCCTGACCGTCGCCGGCAAGGCTGCCCAGCCGGTTGAACGCGACGCGGCCACCGCCGCCGTGACCGCCATCAGCGCCTTCCGCGGCGCCTGGGCGGTGCGCGTGCACGACGTCGGGGCGAGCCTCGACGCCGTCAAGGTTGCCGCCCGCATGGCACCCCGCCCGGCAACCGCCGGTCCCGCCGCCGGCACCGACTGATCCGGCCGCCGCCATGGACCAGATCACGCTGAGCGGCGTCACCGCCGTCGGCCATCACGGGGTGTTCGACTTCGAACGCCGCGACGGCCAGCCGTTCGTTGTTGATGCGGTGCTGCACACGGACTTCAGCAAGGCCGCAGCCTCCGACGACGTCCTCGACACCGCGCATTACGGTCACGTGGCCGACTGCATCCGGGACTGGATCACCGGCGAGCCGCTGAACCTGATCGAGGCCCTGGCGGTGCGGATCGCCGAGGACATCCTGCAAAAATTCCCCGTGGCCGCCGTGGACATCACCGTGCACAAGCCCAGCGCCCCGATCGAGGTAGAGTTCGGCGACGTTTCCGTCAGCGTGCACCGGAGGCGGACATGAGCCCGCTCTACACCCGCGCCGTGATTGGACTCGGCAGCAACCTGGGGGAGCGCAGCGACACCCTGTCTGCCGCCGTCGCAGACATCGTCGACCCGCCCGAGGTGCGCCTGCTGGCCATCTCGCCAATCGTCCAGACGAAGGCCGTGGGCGGCCCGGCGGGCCAGCCGGACTTCCTCAACATGGTGGTCGCCGTCGAGACGTCCCTGCCGCCGCGTGAGCTGCTCCAACACTGCCACGCCGTGGAACAGAAGCACCTGCGGGTGCGCGACGTCCGGTGGGGGCCGCGCACCCTGGACGTGGACATCATCACGTACGGGGACGTGGTGAGTTCGGACCCCGAACTCACCCTGCCCCATCCCCGGGCCGCGGAAAGGGCGTTCGTGCTCTATCCGTGGTCGCTGATCGATCCGGCGGCGGAGCTCAACGGCGAACGCGTGGGCGACCTCGCCGTGAAAGCCGCCGATTTCGCCGACCTGGAGACGTTTGACGGGTTCCAGAGCCTCACCGCCCGGGACGTCACAGCCACCCATGCGTCCGGCGTTCCCGAGGGGGAGTGGCCGTGAAGCTGACCAACCCGCTGCTCCTGCTGGCCATCGCCGTGGTCCTTGCAGCTGCCGGGTGGCTCGCCACCGTGCTGGCCGGCCGCTACAGCCTGGCCACCCCGGTGCTGCCGCTGACGGGGCTGTTGACCATGGGCGTGATCGTGGTGCTTACCTTGGTGCTGGGCATCCGTGTGCTGCGCTGGCGCAACGGCAACAAGAAGAAAATCCTCAACCCCATCCTCGCGGCGTGGACTTTGGTCCTCGCCCAGGCCTGCGCGTACACCGGCACGGTCCTGCTGGGCTGGCACGCGGGCATCATCATCGAGCAGCTGCGGCTGTGGAATCTGCGCAGCAACCACGACATCACCTGGCAGGCCCTCGCGTTGGCGGCCGGCGGGCTGATCATGGTGATCGTCGGGCTCATCGTCGAGCGGTTCTGCCGGATTCCGCCCGAGGATGGCGACGCCGAACCCGGGCAAGGGGTGCAGGGAAAGCGCAACAAGCCCACCGCAGAAGGCGAATATGCGTACCGAGGCGATTGATCCTCCGGGCATCGACTGGCTCAGGGTGTCACCGAAGTACATCACCGTTCGCCTCGCGGAGTGGGCCCTGGGAAACCTGATCGCCGTAGCCCTGCTGGCGCTTCCCCTGGCCCTGGTCCTGACCGGCGTGTGGACGTGGCCGCCGCTCTGGCTGGCGGTTGCCATTCCCGCTCTCTGGCTGCTCCTGGCGCTGTGGCGGCTCGCGCTCATTCCCCGGCAGGTGCGCTCGATCGGCTACGCCGAGCGGGAGGACGATCTTCTGATCCGGCGTGGCATCTTTTTCCAGCGCACCCTCGTGGTCCCGTACGGGCGGATGCAGTACGTTGACATCGCGGTGGGACCCGTCGAGCGGCCTCTGGGCCTGTGCACCCTGAAGCTTCACACCGCGTCCGCCGGGACCAACGCCGAGATCCCGGGCCTGCCCGCCAGCGAGGGAGCCCGGCTCCGCGAGCAGCTTTCCGCGCGCGGCGAAGCCCGGCTTGCCGGGCTGTGACGGGAAAGCCGTGACGGCATGGCGCTGACACCGGAGGGCGCCGGGGCGGCCCGGGAACAGGCGGCCGGCAGCGGCAACGAGGGCGCCGGTTCGGACGGAACCCGTATCGAGGGGACGGGTTCGGACGGACCCGATTCGGACGGACGCGGTTCGGATCGAACCGCCGACGCCGGCTGGCTGCGTGTGCATCCTGCGTCGCCGTTTGTCCGCGGCTGGGTGGCGCTGGCCGCGATGCTCTTCTTCTTCGGAAGAGACACCTTCGAGCGCATGCTCCAGGGCGGCCCGGTCTTTGACGAGGGCCTCGCCGGGCGGGCACCGTGGCTGCTGGCTGGCGGCGGCGCTCTGCTGCTCCTGACCGTGCTCGGCTATGTCCTGAGCTGGTACTTCACCCGCTACCAGCTCGCGGAGGGCTACGTGCGGGTCAACACCGGTTTCCTGTTCAAACAACAGCGGCAGGCCAGGCTGGACCGGGTACAGGCGATCGACGTCGTGCAGCCTTTCCTGGCGCGGATCTTCGGTCTGGCGGAGCTCAGGTTCGAGGTCGCCGACGCCGGCGAATCCGCCGTGCACCTCGCCTACCTGCGCGCTGACGAGGCTCGCCAGCTCCGCGCGGCCATTCTCGCCCGAGCCTCCGGTGCCTCCGGTGCCGCAGGCGGGTCGCCGTCGCCGTCTCTGTCGCTGTCGCAGGCGCCGGGACAGCCGCGGGCCGGCACCGCGGAGGCCCCGGAACAGAAGGAGCCGACGGAGCAGACGGTGCTGACCGTGCCGCCGTCGCGCCTGATGGGCTCGCTGCTCCTGAGCGAACAAAGCGTGGCCATCGTCGCCGGCGGCATCGCTTCCGTGCTGCTCTCCGCCGTCACCGAAAACCGGAACTTCACGGTCTTCCTGATCCCTGCAGCGATCGGCCTCGCCGCCGCCTACTGGTCCTCGTTCAACAAGGGCTACAACTTCACCGCAGCCGTCTCCCCGGACGGCCTCCGGCTGCGGTACGGACTGCTGGATACCCGGGCGCAGACCGTGCCGCCGGGCCGGATCCAGGCGTTGAAGGTCAGCCAGCCGCCGCTGTGGCGGATATTGGGCTGGTACCGGGTCCAGGTCAACGTGGCCGGGTACGGCGCGGCCGGAAACGCCGGTCAAGGATCGGCGCGGACCACGCTGCTTCCGGTGGGATCCCTCGCCGACGTCCTGAACCTCCTCTCGCTGGTGCTCCCGGATCCCGGAACCACGAACCCGGCGCGGGTTTTCACGGCAGGCATGACCGGCCTCGCGGGGGCCGCGACGCCCGGGACTGTAGCGCCGGAGGCCGGTGACCGGGAAGACGCCGACGGCGGCTTCGTCACCACGCCGCGCCGGGCCCGGTTCCTCGCGCCGCTGGGCTGGCGGCGCAACGGCTTCGCGGCAACGGAGACGGCCCTGCTCCTGAGGTCCGGCCGGTGGTGGCGGAGCCTCGTGGTGGTGCCCCATCAGCGCACCCAGTCCATGGCGCTCCAGCAGGGACCGCTCGCCCGGAGGTTCCGGGTGGCGGACCTGGTTCTGCACACCACGGCGGGCCCGGTCGCGCCGCGGCTCATCCAAGCCGGGCTCGACGAAGCCCGGGACCTGCTGGACGCCCAGTCCGCCCGGGCCCGCGCCGCCCGCAAACGCCAGACAAGCGAGCACTGGAGGGAGCCGGCGGCCCAACCGGCCCCATCACCCGCACACCACACTCAGGAAGGGCCAAACCATGGCTAAACCAGGACGCCTTGGCGTCGGAATCGTCGGAGCAGGGAAGGTGGGTGCCGTCCTGGGGGCGGCACTACGCGGAGCCGAGCACGCCGTCGTCGGGGTGTCCGCCGTTTCGGACGCCAGCCGCGAACGCGCCGAGACGCTCCTGCCCGGTGTCCCGATCCTGGAGGTGCAGGACATCGTGGAGCGCGCCGAACTGGTGCTGCTCGCCGTCCCGGATGACGCCCTCGGCCCGCTCGTGGACGGGCTCGCCAAGCTCGGCGCCTGGCAGCCCGGCCAGCTCGTGGCGCACACCTCGGGCCGCTTCGGCGTCGGAATCCTGCACCCCGTCCGTGCCGCCGGCGCCGTGCCGCTCGCGCTGCACCCGGCAATGACGTTCACGGGCATGAGCCTGGACCTCACGAGGCTCCTGGACTGCACCTTCGGCGTCACGGCCGACGCTGCGATGCTCCCGATCGCCCAGGCGCTTGTCGTCGAAATGGGCGCCGAACCGGTCGCGATCGCCGAGGCCGACCGTGTCCTCTACCACGCTGCCCTCGCCCACGGCTCGAACCACCTGGTCACGCTCGTGGCCCAGGCCTCGCAACTGCTCCGCGAGGTCGGCGTCGATGCCCCGGACCGGATGCTGGGTCCGCTGCTGCGCGCGACGCTCGAGAACGCGCTCGCCTCCGGCGAATCGGCCCTGACCGGGCCCGTGGCCCGCGGCGACGCCGGGACGGTGGCCGCGCACGCCGATGCCCTCCGCGAGTACGACGCAGGCGCGGGCGGCGATATTCTTGAGGCGTACCTGGCCATGGCCCGGGCGACAGCCCGCCGGGCAGGTAGCCGCGGGCTCTTGAAGCCGGGACAGCTCAACGGCATCGAACAGGCGCTCGGCGGCCCCGGCCAGAACGGGACGCCCGCCCCGGAAGGACCCTGACATGGCTATCGAACTCGTCACCACGGCTGCCCAGCTCCGTGCCGCAAGCGCCCGGCTGCTGGCCCAGAAGGGCGGCACGTCCCAGGGGCTCGTGCCCACCATGGGTGCCCTGCACGAGGGACATGCCCGGCTGGCCCGGACCGCCGTCGCCCAGAACGACGTGGTGGTGGCCAGCATCTTCGTCAACCCCCTGCAGTTTGGCGAGGCCGCGGACCTGGACCGCTACCCCCGGACCCTGGATGCCGACCTCGCCCTGCTCGACGCCGAGGGTGTGGACCTGGCTTTCGCGCCCGGCGTCGAGGAGGTCTACCCCGGCGGGGCGCCCCTCGTGCGGATCACCGCGGGCCCGCTGGGGGATAAGTGGGAGGGCGCGTCCCGGCCCGGACACTTCGACGGTGCCCTGACGGTGGTGGCAAAACTCCTCCACTACGGAATCCCGGGGACCGGGCTGCCGGGCGGAGGCCAGCCGGCCTATCGCGCCTACTTCGGCCAGAAAGACGCGCAGCAGCTGGCGCTGGTCCAGCGCATGGTGGCGGACCTGAATTTCCCCGTCGAGATCGTGCCTGTGCCGATCGTGCGCTCGGCCGATGGCCTGGCGCTGTCCAGCCGCAACCGTTTCCTCTCCGAGGACGAGCGGCAGGCCGCACTGGTCCTTTCCCGGGCGCTGCGGCTCCTCGAGGGCCGCGCCGGCGCGCATGAGCCGCTGGACGTCGAATCCGCGCAGGCGCTGGTCCGGTCCCACCCGCTGGTGGAACTGGACTACTTCGAAGTGGTGGATCCGCGAACCCTCGAGCCCCTCGCGGAGAACTGCAGGCACACCCCGTTTCGCGGCGAGGCGCTGGCGATCATCGCTGCAAAGGTCGGACCCGTCCGCCTCATCGACAATGTGCCACTGAACTCCTGACCCGTACCCGCATTGGTTTTCCCGGTGACGGGAATGCGGCTGGGGCTTAAGATGTTGGAACCTGCAGCAGCGCCGACGCTTGCCGGACCCACACCCATCGCCCCGAGGGAACTGCCATGTCAACAGACGTCTCGTCCAACGCCGACGGCGGCCCGCCCCGGGGCGCGCCCGCCATCCCTGGGCCGGCTGAGCCTGCCGCAACGAGGACTGCGCCAACCACGCCGCCGAAGATGTCCCGGGAGTCCGTGACCATCATCGTCACGCTCCTGGTGGCCACGTTCGTGGTGATCCTCAACGAGACCATCATGAACGTCGCGCTGCAGCGGCTGATGGTGGACCTGAACATCGACGCGCCCACCGTGCAGTGGCTCTCCACCGGCTTCATGCTCACCATGGCCGTCGTGATTCCCACCACCGGGTTCATCCTGCAGCGGCTGACCACCCGGGCCGTGTTCCTGCTGGCCATGGGGCTCTTCTCGGGCGGGACACTGCTGGCCGCCCTCGCGCCGGGCTTCGAAGTCCTCCTGCTGGCCCGCATCGTCCAGGCCGGCGGCACCGCCATCATGCTCCCGCTGCTGATGACCACCATCCTCACGCTCGTGCCGCTGGAGCGCCGCGGCGCCGTCATGGGCAATGTGAGCATCGCCATTTCGGTGGCGCCGGCACTGGGCCCCACGGTTTCCGGCCTGATCCTCCAGAACTTTTCCTGGCGGTTCATGTTCGTGTTCGTGCTGCCGATCGCCCTTGCCGCGCTGGCCATCGGGGCGAAGTATTTGACCAACATCGGCGAAACCGAGAAAACCCGGCTCGACGGCCTGTCAGTGGTGCTCACGGTCCCCGCCTTCGGCGGCCTGGTGTACGGCCTGAGCCAGATCGGCGGCGGCCAGGCCGGTTCCCGCACCCCCGCCGTGCTGGCGCTGGCCGTCGGTGTGGTGGCCCTGGCGGCCTTCGTCCTGCGCCAGCTGAAGCTGCAGAAGACCGACGGTCCCCTGCTGGACCTGCGCGCCTTCACGTTCCGGATGTTCACGGTGTCCGTGCTGCTGCTGGTCGTGGCCATGATCGCCTTGTTCGGCGCGGTGATCCTGCTGCCGCTGTACCTGCAGGAGATCCGCGGCCTGAAGTCATTGGCGACCGGCCTGGTGCTGCTTCCGGGCGGCCTCGCCATGGGCCTGCTGGGACCCTTCATCGGCCGCGTCTTCGACAAGGTCGGGCCTCTGCCGCTGACAGTGACAGGCTCGGTCATGATGGTGCTGTCCCTCTGGCAGTTTTCGATGCTGGACGCAGGATCACCGGTGGGGTGGATCATTGCCCTCCACGTGACACTGAGCCTGGGCCTGGCGCTCGTGTTCACCCCTGCCTTCACGACCGGCCTGAACCCGCTGCCGCCGCACCTGTACTCCCACGGCTCGGCGATCATGTCCACGCTGCAGCAGGTGGCCGGCGCGGCCGGCACGGCGCTGCTGGTTTCGATCTACGCGTTCGTGGCCGAATCCTCGGGCATGGTGGCCGGCATGCAGGCGGCGTTCCTGACGGCGGCCGTCATAGCCCTCGCCGCCGTCGTACTGTCCACCATGATGCGCAAGACCGCAGGCGCGGTACAGCCCGCCTCACACTAGCCGCAAGCAACAGGGCGGAGGATCAGCCGGCGTAGAACGCGCTGAGTTCGGCGATGAGCTTGTCCGGTGCCTTGTTGACGCCGTCGTGGCCCATCCCCGGCAGGATGGTGTAGCTGGAGCCGGAGAGCACGTCGTGGATCTGGGCGCAGGCCACGCCGAAGTAGGCCGGACTCTTTTCGCCCACGATGATCAGTGTCTCCAGCGGCAGCTCCAGGAACGGTTCGGCCGGCATGTCCGCGGCAATGATCGCCTTGATTTCGCGGACGCCGGTCTGCATGAGGTCGCGCAACTGTTTGCCGATCGGGGTGCTGGCCGAGAGCTTGTTGGCCAGCGTCAGCATGGACAGCGGCATCCTGGACAGCGCGCTGCCGGTCTCCAGGCCCTTGAGCAGGACGGCGAGGGCGCGGTCGTCGTCGCCGGCAGCCGTCGCCTTCTCGTATTCGGGGGTCCAGTCCGCCGTGACACTGTGGTTGACGGACACGGCGGGGTCGTACACGGCCAGCCGTTCCACCGGCAGGGTGCGGGCCGCGTGCAGGGCCACCGCCCCGCCGAAGCTGTGGCCGAAGACATCCGTGCTGGACGTGTGCTTCATGACGGCGTCGAGGTCGTGGATGTCCACATCCAGGGTGTAGTCCTCCGGCTGGGGGGAGGAGGAGCCGCGGCCGCGCCGGTTGAAGGTGTGCACCGGCCGGCCCAGCGAAGCGCTGAGCTTCTGCGCGAAGCGGGTGTAGTCGGCCGCCGTCACCATCGAGGCAGGGACGACGACGATGCCCGAACCCGCCGAGGCGAGCTCGGCGCCCGTGCTGAAAAGCTCGATCGTTCCGCCGTCGGGTGTTCTGATGTTCTCGCGGGTCATGCTCCGAGCCTAGCCGAGCATGCGCCGCACTGCAGTAACGGGCATGCGCCGCACTGCGGTGAAGCGGCGTCCCCGCACTGCGCCGGCACGCTGGCCTAGTTGCCCAGCCGGCCGCCGGAGACCTCGAGGTAACAGGTCCCGCAGAGCGACTCGTACCAAACGTCCTGACCGTCGATCGCCACCTGGTCGCCGTCGAACACCACGTGGTCCCCGACCCGGCGGGTGTTGAAGATCGCCTTGCGCCCGCAGCGGCAGATGGTCTTGAGCTCTTCGAGGGTATGCGCGATCTCCAGAAGCCGCAGGGAACCCGGGAAGGCGCGGGTCCGGAAGTCGGTGCGGATTCCGTAGGCGAGTACGGGAACATTGTCCAGGACGGCGATGCGGAAAAGATCGTCCACCTGCTCCGGTTCCAGGAACTGGGCCTCGTCCACCAACAGGCACGCCACCGGCTGGGTGTCCACGTGCTGGAGCAGGGCGTCGGGATCGTCGCCGTGGGCCTGGGCGGTGAAAAGTTTGCGGGCCGACGCGCCGGCGGGGATCAGGAAATCCACGGACCGGGTCATGCCGAGGCGGGATACGACGTCGGCGTCGCCCTTGGTGTCGACATCCGGCTTGGCCAGCAGAACCCGCTGCCCGCGTTCCTCATAGTTGAACGCCGCCTGCAGCAGCCCCGTGGACTTGCCGGAGTTCATGGCGCCGTAGCGGAAATAGAGCTTGGCCAAGGGGGTCCTTTCGAAAGGGTCGCCCCCGATTCTAGCGGTCGGCCGCCGCGGAGCCCGTCAGGGGCGGGACGCGGGCCTGCGCAGCCGCCCCGGGACGCGCCCGGCGATGCCGGGCAGGCTCCGGGCGGCGCCGCCGGCAGCAAGGCCGACGCCGTGGCCAGGCGCCGGGGACGCGGCGTCGGGGCCGCCGAGGAGAAACCGTGCCGTGCGGACGGCAAGCCTGGATCCGGGGCGGATGGGGCCCTCGTGGAGCTGCCCGGGAACCACCGCGAAGTTGAGCGCGGGGACGGCATCCGCGAGTTGGCGGCCCGTCTCGCCAAAGTAGGCAGGGCTCCAGCCGCCGCTGAGCATGAGCGTGGGGGTGGTGATGGCAGCAAAATCGGTGAGTTCGGCGTCGGCGTCCAGCACGGCCCGCATCTCGGCAACAGCCGTGGGCAGCAGTTCCCGCATTTCGGCACCCAGCCTGGTCCGGGCCGACAGGATGCTCAGCATCCGCAGCGCGCCCAGGGGCAGCCGGGAAACCGGGCCGGCCGTCTCGAGGCCCTGCACCAAATGGGCCCAGGCCTCGTCGAGCTTGCCCGCGGCAACGGACCTCTCGAGTTCAGGGCGCCAGCGCTGGCTGAGGTTCCCGGAGAGGCTGACGGCCGCGTCGTAGGTCACCATCCTGCGGATCGGCACGTCCCTGGCGGCCTGCAGGGCCACAAACCCGCCGTAGCTGTGCGCCACGACGTCGCTGGCGCCGGTCTCGCGCAGGACAGCGGCCAGATCGGCCACCTCGGTGGCGGCGGAATAGTCGGCGGGTTGCGGCGACGATCCGGCACGCCCGCGCCGGTTGTAGCAGTGAACCGGCTGGCCCAGCAGCCGGCTGATTTTTCGGGCAAAGGGCAGGTAGAGCGCATCGGTGACCAGCGTCCCGTGGACGACCACGACGCCGGATCCCGTCCCGCCCGGCCGTTGGCCAGGTTCATGCACCGCCGGACGAATGGTGTGCAGCTCGAGGTGCCCCTCGCCGTCGTCAGTCCCCACAGTCCACGTCTCCACAGACCTGAGTCTATTCCCCGCACCCCGCCTGGCTGGATGCCGCCCGGGCCGAACCGGCCCGGGACCAGCCGCCTCGCAAACGACGGTAAACTTGGGGATTGTGACTTCCCAAAACACCCCCGCCCCGAACAACGCCTCCGAGCCGCACGACGCCAGCGAACAGACGCGCATCCGCATGGAGAAGCGCGCCAAGCTGATCGAACGCGGCGTCGAGGCTTATCCGGTGGGTGTCGAGCGTACGAACTCGCTCACGGAAATCCGCGAGAAATACGCCCACCTGCAGCCCGACGAAACCACGGGCGACGTCGTCGGCGTCACCGGCCGCATCGTCTTCATCCGCAACACGGGCAAGCTCTGCTTCGCCACCCTCCAGGAGGGCGGCCTGGACGGCAAGGCGGTCCGGCTGCAGGTCATGCTGAGCCTGGCCAACATCGGCGAGGAGGCGCTCGCGGATTGGAAGTCCCTCGTGGACCTCGGCGACCACGTCTTCATCACCGGCGAAGTGATCTCCTCCCGCCGCGGCGAGCTGTCCGTCATGGCGGACTCCTGGACCATGGCCTCGAAGGCGCTGCGCCCGCTGCCCGTGCTGCACGCCGGGCTGAACGAGGAAACCCGCGTCCGCCAGCGGTACGTGGACCTCATCGTCCGCGACGAAGCCCGCGAGATGGTCTACACCCGCGCCGCGATCACCCGTTCCATCCGCGAAACCCTGCACCGCCAGGGCTACGTCGAGGTGGAAACCCCCATGCTGCAGCTGGTTCACGGCGGCGCCACGGCCCGTCCCTTCGAGACGCACATGAACGCCTTCGATCAGAAGATGACGCTGCGCATCGCCACCGAGCTCTATCTCAAGCGCACGGTGGTCGGCGGGATCGACCGCGTCTATGACATGGGCCGGGTCTTCCGCAACGAGGGCGTGGACTCCACCCACAGCCCCGAGTTCACCACCTTGGAGTCCTACGAGGCCTGGGCCGACCAGTTCGTCATGGCGGACCGGATCAAGGAGATCATCCTGGACGCCGCCGACGCCGCCGGTGTGGGCCGGGTCCTGCAGACGGAGGCGGGTGAGATCAACCTCGACGGCGACTGGGCCTGGATGGCGGTTTACCCGGGGCTCTCCGAATTTGTCGGCCAGGAAATCACCCCCGACACCACGGTCTCCGAACTGCTGGAACTGGCCGCCAAGCACGAGGTCAAGGTGGATGCCGCCTGGGACGCCGAGAAACTCGTCGTCGAGCTCTTCGGCGAACTGGTGGAGCCCACTCTGCTCAACCCCACCTTCGTCTACGACTATCCGCCGTCCGCCCAGCCGCTGGCCCGCCATCACCGCGAGGACGGCCGCCTGATCGAGGCCTGGGACCTGATCATCGGCGGCATGGAACGCGGCACGGCGTTCTCCGAACTGATCGACCCGGTGATCCAGCGCGAACGCCTCACCGAGCAGTCCCGCCGTTCCGCCGCCGGTGACGTGGAGGCCATGCAGTTGGATGAAGACTTCCTCCGCGCGCTCGAGTACGGTGCCCCGCCCATGGGCGGGATCGGCCTGGGCATCGACCGCCTCGTCATGCTCTTCACCGGCGCCGGCATCCGCGAAACCATCCTCTTCCCGTTGCTGAAGCCCGAAGGACACTGAGCATGGACTACATCGCCGTATTGCTGCCGCCTATCGTGGTGGGCCTGCTTTTCTGGTTTGCCATGAAATCCATATTCAATGCTGACAAATCGGAGCGGCAGGCAGAAGCGCGCGCGCAGGCCGAGGCGGACGCCCGGGTGGAAGCGCAAAACCCCGGGCAGGATTCCGGCCCAGCCGCGGGATAATTCCCAGCGGAAATAAGTAATAGTCGCCTATTACTGCGTAGGGGTTTCCTTTGGCCGATGTTTAACGCTTTGACTCCCTGCTGTAACGCGGAGGATACTTTTAACAGATACATCCTGCTTTTCTAAACGCTCGTCCTTTTGGAAAGAGAGTCTTTTATGGCACAGAAAGTTAAAATCATCCTCGTTGATGATCTGGATGGGGGATCCGCGGACGAAACAGTCCGGTTTGGCCTTGACGGCGTGAGCTACGAAATAGACCTGTCGTCGACCAATGCATCAGAACTGCGCTCCGCTGTGGAACGTTTTGTGGCCCACGCCCGCAAGACATCAAGCGGCCGCGCTACCCGCACTAAAATTTCCAGCGGACGGAATCAGGACTCTGCCCAGATCCGTCAGTGGGCACGGGACAACGGCTATGCGGTAAACAGCCGAGGACGCATCCAGGCTGAAATTCAGGAAGCCTACCAAAAGGCTAATTCCTAGCGCAGGGCATGGCGTCAAGCAGCAGGAGCAGCAGTAGGAAAACCCGGTATCAAGTTTCAACTTCAATTGCCAATGCCCCCGCTATGTGGCGGGGGCATTGGCATGCCGTCGGCGAATCGCCGGCTCATGCTGCCCTGGGTGCTGCGCCGGGCGCATGGTGCGCCGCACCCGCAGCCCGCTGCCCGGGCAGCACGTCCCCGCGGCGGCGCCGGGCTGTTAATGGCCGGTCCCGCCCCGCTCCCTCCCCGGCGGGGAAGGGGATCGGGCCGGCACCGGGGGCCGCGTGTGCAACCCCCGGGTTTCCCCTGTGGCGAACAAGCCCCAAATCTGGAACCCGGCCACGTAGCATCAAAGTACGTCGTAGCTAGGAGTGTGGCGAAATGTTTGAGCGATTTACGGACCGTGCCCGTCGCGTAGTTGTGCTTGCCCAAGAAGAGGCACGCATGCTGAACCACAATTACATTGGTACCGAACACATCCTCTTGGGTCTGATCCATGAGGGAGAAGGTGTTGCTGCCAAAGCCCTTGAATCCTTGGGCATTTCGCTCGACGGTGTCCGCGAGCAGGTGCAGGAGATCATCGGACAGGGCCAGCAGGCCCCGTCCGGACACATCCCCTTCACCCCGCGCGCCAAGAAGGTGCTGGAACTCTCGCTGCGCGAGGCCCTGCAGCTGGGCCACAACTACATCGGCACCGAGCACATCCTCCTCGGCCTCATCCGGGAGGGTGAGGGCGTGGCCGCCCAGGTCCTGGTGAAGCTTGGCGCCGACCTTAACCGGGTCCGCCAGCAGGTCATCCAGCTGCTCTCGGGTTACCAGGGCAAGGAAAGCACGGGCGCCGGTGTCGGCCCCGGCCAGGCCGAGGGGACCCCCGCCGGGTCCGTCGTCCTGGACCAGTTTGGCCGCAA
Source organism: Arthrobacter sp. YAF34 (assembly GCF_052113245.1). Taxonomy (NCBI): domain Bacteria; kingdom Bacillati; phylum Actinomycetota; class Actinomycetes; order Micrococcales; family Micrococcaceae; genus Arthrobacter; species Arthrobacter sp. YAF34. The sequence goes on along the minus strand of NZ_JBFRCV010000004.1, from coordinate 208,183 downwards.
CCTGACCCAGGCCGCCCGCGAGAACAAGCTGGACCCCGTGATCGGGCGCGAATCGGAAATGGAACGCGTCATGCAGGTCCTTTCCCGCCGCACGAAGAACAACCCCGTGCTGATTGGCGAGCCCGGGGTCGGCAAGACCGCCGTCGTCGAAGGCCTGGCCCAGGCGATTGTCCGCGGCGACGTCCCGGAGACCATCAAGGACAAGCAGCTGTACACGCTGGACCTCGGGTCCCTCGTGGCCGGCTCCCGCTACCGCGGTGACTTCGAAGAGCGCCTGAAGAAGGTCCTCAAGGAAATCCGCACCCGCGGCGACATCATCTTGTTCATCGATGAAATCCACACCTTGGTGGGTGCCGGTGCCGCCGAGGGCGCCATCGACGCGGCCTCGATCCTGAAGCCCATGCTGGCCCGCGGCGAGCTGCAGACCATCGGTGCCACCACGCTGGACGAATACCGCAAGCACATCGAGAAGGATGCCGCGCTGGAGCGCCGCTTCCAGCCGATCCAGGTCAAGGAGCCCTCCGTCGCGCACGCGATTGAGATCCTCAAGGGCCTCCGTGACCGGTACGAGGCGCACCACCGCGTCACCATCACCGACGGCGCCCTCGCCTCGGCGGCCAGCCTGTCCGAGCGCTACATCTCGGACCGCTTCCTGCCGGACAAGGCGATCGACCTGATCGATGAGGCCGGCGCGCGGCTGCGCATCCGCCGGATGACCGCCCCGCCGGAACTCAAGGTCATGGACGAGAAAATCGCCGCCATGAAGCTGGAGAAGGAATCCGCGATTGACGCGCAGGACTTCGAAGGTGCCGCGTCGCTGCGCGACAAGGAGCAGAAGCTCATTGCCGAGCGCGCCGAGAAGGAACGCCAGTGGAAGACCGGCGGCATGGACGACATCTCCGAGGTGGATGAGGATCTCATCGCCGAGGTGCTGGCGAACTCCACCGGCATCCCGGTCTTCAAGCTGACCGAGGAAGAGTCCTCGCGACTGCTCAAGATGGAAGATGAGCTGCACAAGCGCGTCGTTGGCCAGGACGAGGCCATCCGGTCCCTGTCCCAGGCGATCCGCCGCACCCGCGCAGGCCTGAAGGACCCCAAGCGTCCGGGCGGTTCGTTCATCTTCGCCGGCCCCACCGGTGTCGGCAAGACCGAGCTCGCCAAGGCCCTGGCCGAATTCCTCTTCGGCGAAGAGGATGCCCTGATCACCCTGGACATGTCCGAGTACTCGGAGAAGCACACGGTGTCGCGGCTCTTCGGTGCCCCTCCGGGCTACGTGGGCTATGAGGAGGGCGGCCAGCTGACCGAAAAGGTCCGCCGTCGTCCGTTCTCCGTGGTCCTGTTCGACGAAGTGGAGAAGGCGCACGCCGATCTCTTCAACTCGCTGCTGCAGATCCTGGAAGACGGCCGCCTGACGGACTCCCAGGGCCGCGTGGTGGACTTCAAGAACACCGTGATCATCATGACGACCAACCTCGGCACCCGGGACATCTCCAAGAGCGTTGCCACCGGCTTCCAGTCCGGCACGGACACGCAGACCGGCTACAACCGGATGCGTGCCCGCGTCACCGAGGAGCTCAAGCAGCACTTCCGCCCCGAGTTCCTGAACCGTGTTGACGACGTTGTGGTCTTCCCGCAGCTGACCCAGGACGAGATCATCGAGATCGTGGACATGTTCGTTGGCCGGCTGGAGAAGCGCCTCAAGGACAAGGACATGGGCATCGAGCTCACGCCCGCGGCCAAGGTCCTCCTGGCGACCCGCGGCTACGACCCCGCCATGGGTGCCCGGCCGCTGCGCCGGACCATCCAGCGCGAGATTGAGGACCAGCTTTCCGAGAAGATCCTCTTCGGCGAGCTGCACTCCGGCGACATCGTGGTGGTGGATGTTGAGGGTGAGGGCGACGACGCGAAGTTCACCTTCGCCGGCAACGCCAAGCCGCGCATCCCGGAGATCGCTCCGAGCGTCTAGCAACTCAATGCGAAGGCCCCGTCCGCTCCCGAAAGGGAGTGGGCGGGGCCTTTTCGTGCGCGGGTCCGGGCGGCGGTTCTCAGGCGGTGACGGTGATCCAGTCCCCGTCGATGGCTGCTGTCAGGGGCGCGAGGGGGCTGCGGGCCGGCCCGGTGATGACGCTGCCGTCGGATCCTTTGAAAGTGGAGCCGTGACACGGGCATGTGAATTCCGTGCCGGCCGGGGCCACCGGGCAGCCGGCGTGCGTGCAGGTCGCGTCGTAGGCCAGGGCCTTGCGGTCCTCCGGCCGGAAAATGACGATTGTCTTTCCGTTGGCGTTTCCGGTGGCCGTGTCGCCGACCTTAACCTCGCTGAGCTTGCCGATCCGGACGGGGGTGCCCGCCGGCGCGGAGGCGCTGGCGGGCGCCGGGGCGGCCGGGCTCTGCGAGGGTGCGACGGAGCAGGCGGACAGGGCCAATGCGCCACCGGCCGTGGCGGCCGCACCTAGCAGCATGGAGCGTCGGGGCAGTGACTTTTCAGGGTTCATGGAGCCATCATGCCAACTTCCCCTGAAAGTATGCTGCAATCCCGCCCGGCCGGGCCTCCGGGCAGAACGCCGGGCAATCTGAAAGTACCGTTTCACTCTCAGTGAACGTCCTGTGATCGGCGCCACATAGGGTGTTGAATCGGTGCATGGCTGCCAAGGACTCAGAGACCCTGAGCGAACAACCCGAGACCCCCTTCCACGATCTGGACCACTACCTCGCCATCCCGAGGATGAGTGGCCTGGCGCTGAGCCCCGACGGCGCGCGGCTGGTCACCACCGTGGCAACGCTCGGCGCGAAGGGCACCGAATACTGCACGGCGCTGTGGGAAGTGGACCCGGTCGGGGACAAACCGGCCCGCCGGATCACGCGCAGCGCCAAGGGGGAGGCTGGCGCCGTGTTTGCCGCCAACGGCGACCTGTACTTCACCTCGGCCCGTCCCGATCCGGAGAGCCCCGACGCTGACCCCGTCAGCGCACTCTGGGTGCTCCCGTCCGGCGGCGGCGAAGCCCGGGTGGCCCTGTCCCGCGCCGGCGGAATCGGCGGGGTCCTTGCCGCCAGGGAAGCTGACACCGTGGTGGTCACGGCCTCGGTCCTGGCCGGCTCCACGGACGAGGACAACGACGAAGAACGCCGCCAGGCCCGCAAGGACAACAAGGTCGCTGCCATCCTGCACACCGGCTACCCCGTCCGCTACTGGGACGCGGACCTGGGGCCGGCGCAGCCGCGGCTGTTCGCCGTCGAATCCGGAGGGCAACTGGAGCCCGGTAAGCCGACGACCGTCGACGCCGCGCCGCCGCTGAAGCTCCGCAACCTGACTCCCGACGCCGGCACCCGGCTCAGGGACGCCGAATCGGTGATCAGCCCCGACGGCAGGACCATCTACAGCAGCTTCGCCAAGCCCCTCGCGAATGCCGATTCGCGCTCCGTGCTGGTCGCCGTCGACGTCGCCACCGGCACCCGGACCGTTCTGCTCGACACGGACGGCCTGAGCTACTTCCCGGGCCCGGTCAGTCCGGACGGGCGGAGCCTGGTGGTTCTCAGCGAAAGCGACACCACGCCGGTTGAGGCCCCGCGGGTCCTGCTGCACCTCCTCGACGTCGCCGCCCCGGCGGGGGAGGGCGCGTTGACGCCGCTCGCCCACGACTGGGACCGCTGGGCCCATCCGGCAGCGTGGCTGCCGGACGGATCGGCCCTGCTGGTCACCGCCGACGAGGACGGCGCATCGCCGGTCTTCCGCATCGAAGTGGCCCCGGAGCCCGGCGCGGCTGCCCGGGTGACCCGTCTGACGGACGACGCCGCCGCGTACAGCGACGTCCTGGTCGCGCCGGACGGGCGCAGCGCCTATGCTCTGCGCAGTTCCTACGAATTCCCCGCAGAACCCGTGCGGATCGACCTCGACGGCGGCGGAACCGTCCGCTTGCCCGCGCCGGCGGAGCGCCCGAAGTACAAGGGGACGCTCGAGCGCGTGGAGACGACGGCGGCCGACGGCGCCCGGGTGCCCGCGTACCTGGCCCTCCCGGACGGGGCGTCCGCCGGCAGCCCGGCGCCGCTGCTGCTCTGGATTCACGGCGGCCCCCTGGGTTCCTGGAACGCCTGGACCTGGCGCTGGAACCCTTGGCTGCTGGTGGCCCGCGGTTACGCCGTGCTGCTGCCGGACCCTGCCCTCTCCACCGGCTACGGCCAGGACCACATCCAGCGGGGCTGGGGGGAGTGGGGCAAAGCGCCGTTCACTGACCTCATGGCCATCACCGACGCGGTAGTCCAGCGACCGGACATCGACGAGACGCGCACGGCGGCCATGGGCGGCTCCTTCGGCGGCTACATGGCCAACTGGGTGGCCGGCCACACCGACCGCTTCAAGGCAATCGTCACGCATGCCAGCCTCTGGGCCCTGGATCAGTTCGGCCCCACCACGGACGCGGCCCAGTATTGGCTCAAAGAGATGACGGCCGAGATGGCACTGCAGAACTCGCCGCATCTGCACGTGGAAAACATCAGAACTCCCATGCTGGTCATCCACGGAGACAAGGACTACCGTGTGCCGATCGGCGAGGGTCTGCGGCTCTGGTATGAACTGCTCGCCAAATCGCAGCTGGCAGCCGACGCGAACGGCGAGACGGACCACCGTTTCCTGTACTTCCCGGACGAGAACCACTGGATTCTGCAGCCGCAGCACGCCAAGGTCTGGTATGGGGTGGTGGAGCACTTCCTGGCCAGGAACCTGCTGGACAAGGACATTCCCGTCCCTGACGAACTGGGTCTCTGAGCCTCCCCCCTCTGCCCAACTAACTGGCAGCAGGGGCCGTTATGAGCGCCCAAAACGGCCCCTGCTGCGAGTCAGTTGGGCGGGGGCCGGGCGACGGGGGTGACGGGGCCACCCGTAAGATTGGGCTGTGACTGAGACTGAGACCGTGACCGGGACGATTCGCATCCGCCCTGCCCGCACCGGCGACGTTGCCGCCATCAAGACCCTCGTGGCGCCGCTGGCCGACCAGCGGATCCTCATGGCCAAGGAAACCGTGGCCTACTACGAAAGCCTGCAGGAATTCCGGATCGCGGAATCGGACGACGGCGAGGTGATCGGCTGCGGGGCGCTGCACGTCATGTGGGAGGATCTCGCCGAGGTGCGCACCCTGGCGGCCTCGGATGCCTGGCGCGGCAAGGGCGTGGGCCATGCGCTCGTGGAACGCCTGCTCGAGGACGCCCGGGATCTGGGGGTATCGCGCGTTTTCTGCCTGACGTTCGAGGTGGACTTCTTCAAGAAGCACGGCTTTGAAGTCATGGCTGACCAGACCGCCGTCGACCCGGTGGTCTACTCCGAACTCCTGCGCTCGCATGACGAAGGCGTGGCCGAGTTCCTGGACCTTGCCCGGGTCAAGCCGAACACCCTGGGCAACACGCGGATGATCAGAGAGCTGTAGGGCGCGCCAAGCAGTTCCGGTTCACGGATTCCAGAGCTTCACGGAACCCACTGTGCGGTGCTTTTCCAGGAGTCAACGCGGGGCTTCCATTCAATAAAATTGATGGATAAACTGATCCCGGCTCAGGGGGTGGGCCACCGTACTTCCGGAGGCTAAAAATTGCACAACGACGTGATTTTTCCCGATTTTTCCGCTTTCCACAGCACCACCGCCGGCGCCCCGAATCCGTCGCCAAACCCGGCGCCGGAGACGCCCGGGGCCCCAGTGCCTGAAACCGCCAACCGTTCGTCGCCAGAGACGAGTGCCCCGGCCGCGGCGCAGGCCGCCAACCCGGGAGCCGCCGCACCAGGAGCGCCGGCCACTTCCCGTGCCTTCAAGGGCCGGCTCGCGGCGCCGCCGTTCTCTTGGCTGGGCGGCGACGCCTGGCCGCATTTCCCGGCGTGCGCCGACCCTCAGGCGTGACGCATCCGCGGGACCCACAACGTGATGCAGCCGCGGGACCCAAAATCGCTGCATCGCAATCCCGCGGCCCCGGGCGTTAGACCGAGGGAATCGGGAGCCTACCGCCGGCCGTGCCCCGGTAGTAGGGTCTAACCAAGCAGCCAGGACACCATCCAGGGAGCACCGCCATGAAGAAGCTCATCAATGATCCCAAAGCCGTGGTCGACGAGTCAGTGGAAGGGTTCGGGCTCGCACATGCCGACCTCGTGACCGTCTTTCCGGACCCGAAGTACATCGTGCGCAAGGACGCGCCGGTGGCAGGGAAAGTCGGCCTCGTCTCCGGCGGCGGCAGCGGACACGAGCCGCTGCACGGCGGCTACGTCGGGATGGGCATGCTCGACGCCGCCGTTCCCGGCGCAGTGTTCACCTCGCCCACACCGGACCAGATCCTGCCGGCCACGCTGGCCGTGAACTCCGGCGCCGGCGTCGTGCACATCGTGAAGAACTACACCGGCGACGTCCTGAACTTTGAGACGGCCGGCGAACTCGCGCAGGCCGAAGGCGTCGAGATCCGCACCGTCCTGGTCAACGACGACGTCGCCGTGCAGGATTCGCTGTACACGGCCGGCCGCCGGGGCGTCGGCGGAACAGTCCTGGTCGAGAAGATCGCCGGTGCCGCCGCCGAACGCGGTGACAACCTGGACGCCGTCGCCGCGATCGGTGACCGAGTCAACCAGAACGTGCGCAGCATGGGCGTGGCGTTGTCCGCCTGCACCGTTCCGCACGCGGGCGTGCCCAGTTTTGAGCTCGAGGAGAACGAGATCGAGATCGGCATCGGCATCCACGGCGAACCGGGGCGGCACCGCATCCCGATGGAAAACGCCGACGGCATCACCGACCGCCTCTTGGACCCGGTGGTCAGCGACCTTGGCCTCGCTTCCGGGGACAAGGTGCTCCTGTTCGTCAACGGCATGGGCGGCACGCCGGCGAGCGAGCTGTACATCGTGTACCGCCGGGCGGCGCAGCGACTGGCGGAGCAGGGCGTCACCGTGGCCCGCTCGCTCGTGGGGAACTACATCACCTCCCTCGAAATGCAGGGCTGCTCCATCACCGTCCTGCGCCTGGATGACGAAATGACGTCGCTCTGGGACGCTCCCGTGCACACTCCCGCCCTCCGCTGGGGCGTCTGACCGTGGGGCTTGATGTCGGCTGGGCCGTGCGCTGGCTGACCCTGTCCGCGCAAGCCATGGCCGAGCACCGGGTGGAGCTGATCGAGCTCGACCGGCCCATCGGGGACTCGGACCACGGCGAGAACATGGACCGCGGCTTCAAGGCCGTCATGGATAAACTCGCCGAAGCGCCGCCGGAAACCCCGGGCGCGGCCCTGAAGCTCACGGCCATGACGCTGATGTCAAAGGTCGGCGGGGCGGCCGGCCCGCTGTACGGCACCGCGTTCCTCCGCGCCGCTACCGCGCTGGGAGAGACCTCCGACGTCGACGCCGCCACCCTGGCCACCGCACTGCAGGCCGCCCGCGACGGAATCGTCGCCCGCGGCAAGGCCGAGTCCGGGGACAAGACGATGGTGGACGCATGGACGCCCGCCATCGAGGCCGCCGCCGCCACGGCAGGCGACGGCGACGTCCGGAAGGTGCTGCTGGCCGCGGCGGAGGCGGCGGAGGCCGGCGCCGTGTCAACGGACCCGATGCTCGCCCGCAAGGGCCGTGCCAGCTACCTGGGGGAGCGCAGCATCGGCCACCGCGACCCCGGAGCTGTCTCCAGTGCGCTGATCCTGCGGGCCGCCGCCGGAGCAGCCGAATGACAGTCCGGCTGGTGGTTATCTCGCACAGCGCCAAAATTGCGGACGGCGCCGCAGAACTCGCCGCGCAGATGGCGCCCGACGTCCTGATCCTCCCTGCCGGCGGCACCGACGACGGCCGGATCGGCACGAGCCTGGAGAAGGTCATGGCCGCGCTCGAGCAGGCCGCCGGTGACGGCGTCGTGGTGCTCACCGACCTGGGATCAGCGGTGATGACGGCCGAGGCCGCGGCGGAGTTCGCAGCCGATCCCGGGTCGGTTCTGCTCGCGGACGCGCCCCTCGTGGAAGGACTTGTGGCGGCCGCGGTGGCCGCGCAAACGGGAGCCGACGCCGCGGCGGTGAAGGACGCGGCCGAAGCCGTCTACCGGCCGCCGGCCCACCCGCCGGAGGCCGAACACCTGCACCAGCAGCCGCCGGACGCCACGGGGGACTTCCCGCTCGTCAACCAGGCCGGCATGCATGCCCGGCCGGCAGCCAAGATTGCCGGCGGACTGTCCGGCATGGACGCCGACGTGACCGTCAACGGCGCCGATGGGGCCTCCATGACGGAACTCATGATGCTTGCCGCCGGCAAGGGAACCGTCCTGCACGTGGAGGCCAGCGGCCCGGACGCCGCCAAGGCTGTCGGCTACCTGGAGCGCCTGGTCAGCTCGGGGTTCGGAGAGCCGTAGACCGCCGGTGGGCGCCGGCGCCCTGCTTGCCCTGGCCCGTCCGGCGATCCTCAGGCCGGAAGCCGGAGGCCGCCGAGGTGCAGCTCTGCGAGGCCGTCTCCGACCAGTCCGGCCAGCGCCCGTTCCAGCTGCTCGGGGGCCGCGTTGAGCCGGTGCAGGGCAGCGAGCGGGATCCCGATTCCCTGCGGTTCGAAGCCCAGGTCCGCCGGGGCCCGGTAGAACAGCTCCGGCGCCACGGGATCCTGCGCTATCCGGAGGACGGCCAGCACCGCCCCGCGCACCTGCCGGTCTGTGCCGTGCCACGCCTGCCCCTTGGGCGTGTATGTCGGCGGCGGCTCCCCGGCGGCAAGCCAGGCGCAGGACTCGCGGACCGGGCATTGCCCGCACTTGGGCGCCCGCGCCGTGCAGACTGTTGCACCGAGTTCCATGACAGAGGCATTCCAGCGCACCGACGCGCCGGGGTCCGCCGGGAGCAGCGCCGCCGCCAGCCGCATTTCGGCGGAGGTCAGTGCCTGCGAGGGCAGCGCCGAGCCCAGAACCAGGCGCGCGTGGACCCGGCGGATATTGGTGTCCACCACGGTTTCGCGCCGCCCGAACGCGAAGGCCGCAACCGCCGCCGCCGTGTAGCTGCCAACGCCCGGCAGCTCCAGCAGTTCGGTGTAGTCGGCGGGGACCGCCCCGTTGTGGCCGTCCCGGATGGCGACGGCCGCGGCATGCAGGCGCAGGGCGCGCCGGGGATATCCAAGCCGGCCCCAGGACCGGACGGCTTCGCCGGCAGGTTCGCTAGCCAAATCCGAGGACGCCGGCCAGCGGCGCAGCCACTCCTCCCAGACCGGAAGGACCCGGACTACCGGCGTCTGCTGGAGCATGACCTCGCTGACCAGCACGCCCCAGGGCGTGCACTCCGGGGCCCGCCACGGAAGTTCCCTCGCATTGGACTCGAACCAGTCATCCAAGCCGGCATGCAGGGCGGCCAGTTCAGCGGGGGCGGGAAGCGGCTGGGCGGCCCGGGGTTCCGGCAGTGCCGCAGCGGGTGCCGATGCGGGTGCGGAAGGGGCGCGGGCTAGAGTTTCGATCCATTCAGCGTAATAGATCCGGTAGAAGATCCGGACGGCTGACGGTCCAGCGGCGTGGTCGGACGCCATAGCCCGCACGGTTCTCTAGGCTAGAAGAATGGTTAGGCAAGGCAGTTCAGGCAGGAGCGGTTCACGGCCGAAGGGTCCCGGCGGAAGGCAACCCGCAGGCAAACCCGGACGGCTCCCGCTCAGCCCGGTCTACCGCCGTCGCCGTCTCATTGCGGGTGTGGTGCTGCTGCTCCTCATCGCCGCGGCCTTCGGCGGGATTGCCGCCGTCTCCAGCGCCCTTCGCGGCGGGCAGCCGTCCGGCAGCCAGCCGGCCGGGGATGGGACCGAACCGGCGGCCCAGCCGACGGGGTCGGCGAGCCCGGCCGCCGCCGCGGATCCTTCCGCCACGTCCTCGCCCGCAGCGGGTGACGGCTGCGAGCAGAACCTGGTGACCGTTTCCGCTTCCACCGACAAACAGGTCTATGCCGCGGGCGAGAAGCCGCTGCTCAGCCTCAAGGTCACCAATGACAACAAGGTCCCGTGCGAGGTCAACATCGGGACCTCCCAGATGGAATTCATGATCACCAGCGGCTCGGACCGGATCTTCTCCTCCATGGACTGCCAGGCGGCGAGCACTGACCTGGTGAAGACCATCGCCCCGGGCAAGAGCGAGACCGCGAACTTCCCCTGGCAGCGCAACCGCACGGTGCAGGGCTGCGAACCCGTCGAGGCCAAGCCAGGAGCCGGCGGCGCCTACTACGTCTTCACGGCCCGGCTGGCGAACAAGACCAGCCCGAAGGCCGTGTTCCAGCTCAACTGACACTTCTAATACGGCGTCGACTGCTCCGTAGACGCCCTCTTGGACGCCCAAAAGGGCCGCTGGGCCCACGCCGGCAGGGTTCCCTGGCCGAGCTTGCGAGGCGAAGGGGCCGGTAGGGAGCAACCGACGGGTGTTGGCGGGGGTTAGAGGAAGCGGTCCAGCAGGCTGGCCTCGGCCATGCGGCTCAGACCCTCCCGCACGGTCCTGGCGCGCTGGTCGCCGATCCCGTCCACGGTCATGAGGTCATCGATCGTGGCCGCCATCAGGAACTGCAGGCCGCCAAAGTGGTCCACCAGACGGTCCGCGACGGCGCGCGGCACGGCCTTGAGGCCCGAGAGCAGGCGGTAGCCCCGAGGCTGCACGACGGCGTCAAGGTTGGCTTCGCCGCCGGCGAAGCCGACGATCCCGGCGATCTTGCCGAGGTCGATCAGCTCGGTCGGGCCCAGGCTGACGAGGGCCTTGACCGCGAGGTCGATGTCCTCCGCGGTGGTGTGCGGGCCCGAGTAATCACGGATGATGACGTCGCTGCCCGGGCCGCGGCCTACGGTGAGCTCGTCCAGCTGCAGCGAAAGCAGGCGCCCGTCCTCGCCGAGCTCCAGGACGTACTGGGAGATCTCCTCGGAGATTCTGCGCACCATCTCCTGGCGCTGAAGTGTGACCGCGACGTCGCGGACCGTGACCATGGCCTCGATTTCCAGGGCGGAGAGCGAGCTGGTCACCTGGTCCAGACGCGAGCGGTAGCGCTCCAGGGTTGCCAGGGCCTGGTTGGCGCGCGCCAGGACCTTCTCCGAGCCCTCCAGGACGTGACGCAGCCCGTTCACGTACAGCGCGATGATCTGCATCGACTGGCTGACCGAAATGACCGGGACGCCCGTCTGGATTGCCACGCGTTCGGCGGTGCGGTGCCGGGTGCCGGACTCCTGCGTTTCGATGCTCGAGTCCGGGACGAGCTGGACCGCCGCGCGGAGGATGTTGCTGGCATCTTTGTCGCAGACGATGGCGCCGTCCATCTTGGCCAGTTCCCGGAGCCGGGTGGGGGAGAAGTCGATGCCGATCTCGAAGCCGCCGGAACAGATGGATTCGATGGTCCGGTCGATGCCCAGCACGATCAGCGCGCCGGTCCGTCCGCGGAGGATGCGTTCCAGTCCGTCGCGGAGGGCTGTGCCCGGTGCCACTCTGGCCAGAGTCGCCTTGAGCGAATCTTCGGGGCTCCGAGCCATAGATTTCCCTTCAAAGGTGCAGGCGCGTGCCTGCAGATGTGCCGGTTTCCAGGGTCTACCGGCAGGACCAAAAGTACTCAGTTCCCCGCTCTCCCCATGATAGGGGTAAAGCGGGGCAACTTCCGCACGGGCAAGCCCTAAAGTGCTCCATTGCGCCGTGCCCCCGGAGCCTCCGGAATGGCCGGGGCGGCGCCGGTCCGGGACCGCATTTTTGGCGGTACCTGTGGCGGCACCAGACGCAGTACTTCGCGCGGCGTGTCACCGGCCCGTGGCTGCCGCTTCGTTCCGGGTTTGCGGCCTGCGATAAACTTGAATCCTTGGGTGTACCGCGGGGTCTCCGCGCCGTGACCCGTCCACAGCCGCAGCGAAAGTAGCATCGTGTCTCAAGAAGTCCTCAGCCCCGCCCGAGTCCAGGAGATTCACAAGCAGGCGGCCCGGCGCCGGACTTTCGCGGTCATTTCGCACCCCGACGCCGGCAAATCGACCCTGACGGAAGCGCTGGCGCTGCACGCGAAGGTGATCGGCACTGCCGGCGCCTCCAGCGGCAAGGCCAACCGCAAGGAGACGGTCTCCGACTGGATGCAGATGGAAAAGGACCGCGGCATCTCCATCAGCTCCGCCGCCCTGCAGTTCGCCTACCGGGACACCGTCATCAACCTCCTGGACACCCCCGGCCACGCGGACTTCTCGGAGGACACCTACCGCGTGCTCGCGGCCGTGGACTGCGCCGTCATGCTGGTCGACGCGGCCAAGGGCCTGGAAACCCAGACCATGAAGCTCTTCGAGGTTTGCAAGCAGCGCAACCTGCCCATCATTACCGTCATCAACAAGTGGGACCGGCCGGGCCTGGATGCCCTGGCCCTCATGGACGAGATCACCGAGCGCACGGGGCTGCAGCCCATGCCGCTGACCTGGGCTGTGGGGATCTCCGGCGACTTCCGCGGCGTCTGGGACCTGCGCAATGACCGCTTCGCGCAGTTCAAGCGCAACAATGCCGGCGCCAACATTGCCCTCACCGAGTACTTCACCCCGGAGGAGGCCGCCGCCAGCCAGGGCGACGACTGGTCCAACGCGGTGGACGAAGCCGGGCTGGTCATCGAATCCAACCTCGCGTTCGACGTCGAGGCCTTCCACGCCGGCAAGGCGACGCCGATCCTCTTCAGCTCGGCCGCGCTCAACTTCGGAGTGAAGGAAATCCTCGACGCGCTCGTCGATTTCGCCCCGCCCGCTGCCCCGCGGCCCGACGTCGACGGCGATCCCCGTCCTGTCGATGCCCCGTTCGCCGGGTTCGTCTTCAAGGTCCAGGCCGGCATGAACAAGGCGCACCGCGACCACGTCGCCTTCATTCGCGTCTGCTCCGGCATGTTCGAGCGCGGCATGGTGGTCACCCAGGGGCGGACCGGCAAGTCCTTCGCCACCAAGTATGCCCAGCAGGTCTTCGGCCGCGAACGCGAGGTGATCGACGAGGCCTTCCCGGGCGACGTGGTGGGCCTGGTGAACGCCTCCTCCCTCCGCGTGGGCGACAGCTTGTTCCTGGACCAGCCGGTGGAGTTCCCCGCGATCCCGCTGTTCGCCCCGGAACACTTCCAGGTGGCACGCTCCAAGGACCCGAGCCGCTTCAAGCAGTTCCGCCGCGGCATCGAACAACTCGAGCACGAGGGGGTCATCCAAGTGCTCCGCTCCGACATCCGCGGGGATCAGGCGCCCGTGCTGGCCGCCGTCGGCCCGATGCAGTTCGAGGTGGTCGAAGACCGCATGGCCCACGACTTCAGCGCGCCCATGCGGCTGGAGCGCCTGCCGTATTCCCTTGCCCGGATCTCGACGGCGGACGCCATGCCGGCGCTGGCCAACGTGCCCGGCGCCGAAGTCCTCTTGCGGTCCGATGGGGAATACCTGGCCCTCTTCAACGACGTCTGGGCCTTGCGCCGGATCGAAAAGAACCATCCGGACCTCACCCTGGTGCCGATCGGTACCCACAACCCCGCCAAATAGCGCTCCAAAGTCCGGCAGGAAGACCGCCCGCAGGTCTTCCTGAATCCCGATTCCGCGTTATCATAAGTAACCTTGCTTATTTCGCGGGCGCCGGTTCAGTTTTCCGGCTTGGACTGATCCGCCCGATTCCAGCGGCGGGCCCCATTCGAGGGACCACGTATAACTTTTGACAACTATGGACCCCGGGTACCTGCTTAGCGGGCGCTACCGGATCGAGGAACTCATTGGCCGGGGCAGCCAATCGAGTGTGTACCGTGCCACGGACGAGGTCCTGGGACGCGAAGTGGCCGTCAAGCTCTTCCGGGACGGGGCTGTGGACGAGGAACGCACCCGCAGGCAGAGTGACGAAGTGCGGATCCTCGCAGGTATGGCCCACCACGCCCTCGTGACGCTGTTCGATGCCGGCGCGGACCTGAACGACCCGAACCGCCGGCTCAGCTACCTCGTGATGGAACTCGTCCGCGGTCCCGACCTCCGCCGCCGCGCGGCCGAGGGTCCGCTGTCGGCAGCCCACATGGCGCTGATCGGACACGATCTCGCCGACGGCCTGGCACACATCCACCACCACGGCATCGTCCACCGGGACATCAAGCCGGCTAACATCCTGCTCGTGGACTACAGCGCCGAGGACCGGCGCCCCCGCGCCAAACTCAGCGACTTCGGCGTCGCCATCACCGTCCGCGAAGGCCACCACGGCGACCCGGACGATAGCTCCGGCACCCCGGCCTACCTCAGCCCGGAACAAGCCGCCGGCGAACCGGCCGGCCCCGCCAGCGACGTCTATTCGCTGGGGCTGGTCCTGCTCGAAGGCTTGACCGGGAAAATGGCGTACCCAGGCGCCCCGATTCAGTCCGCCCTGGCCCGGCTGCTCGGCGACCCGGACATTCCCGAAGGGCTTGCGCCCATGTGGGTGGCCCTGCTGACGTCCATGCTGGACAGGAACCCTGCAGCCCGGCCGCCGGCCCGGGAAGTGTCCTTGGCCCTGCGCCAGGAAGTCATCAACGGTGCCGGACGCCACCGACGGGACGCGGCCCCGCTGCTGACCGATGAAGAGGGCCGCATGGAGGCGGTGCAGCGGTACAAAATTCTGGACACCCCGGAGGACGGCGCGTTCAACCGCATCGCGGCGCTGGCCGCGCGCATGTTCTCGGTGCCCATGGCGATCGTCAGTGTGGTGGACCACGACCGCATCTGGTTCAAGGCCCACCACGGCCTGGACGTCACGGAGATTGGCCGTGACCCCGGGCTGTGCGCCTCCGCCGTCATGCAGGGAGAGACCTGGATTATCCGGGATGCCACCCATGATCCCCGGACCCTGACCAACCCGCTCGTGGCCGGCGAGTTCGGCCTGCAGTTCTATGCCGGGGTGCCGCTGCGCACCCGGGACGGCTATAACCTGGGTACCTTCTGCATCCTGGACCGCGAGCCCCGCGAGTTCAGCGAGGCGGACACTTCCGCGCTCGAGGACCTGGCGGCCCTCGTGATGCATGACTTGGAACTTCGGCTCCACAGCCGGCAAGCGCTCGCCGGCTGACCTGCGGCAGTGCCGCCCGTCGCCGGGCGCGGGTCCGGCCTACCGGCGCCCATCGCCGGCCGGGCGCGGGTCCGGCCTACCTCCGGCCGGCGTGCAGGGCCAGTTCGAGTTCGAAGCGCGCAGTCGGGTCCTCGAGGGCGTCGCCGAAGAGTTCGCGCAGCTGCGCCGCCCGGTAACCCACGGTCTGGGGGTGGATTCCGAGTTCGGCGGCCACCGGGGCCCGCTGGCCCCAGTGCCGCAGCCAGGAGAGCAGTGTTTCGGCCAGCCGCTCCCGCTGCGCCGGCCGCAGCCCTTCCAGCGGCGCCAGCCGGCGGTTGGCCAGCTCGGTGATGGCTGAGGGTTCCGCTCCGAGAATCACCTGCGCCAGATGCTCGTCCGCCCAGATCGGAGGTTCGTCCGGGCCTTCGCGCGGAGGCAGCGCCGCGGCCGCCAGCACGGCCAGCCGCAGTGAATCCGGCACCCGTTCCCAGCTGCCGGACGGCCCCACGGAAGCCCCGCGCCCCTTCAGGGCGCGGTCCAGCTCCTCCCGGGCGGACCGGGACTTCGGCGCCGGGACCAGGGCAACGACGTCGGTCTCGCGCTCAATCACCAGGGTCCCGGGACCGAGCCGCAGCCGCAGCCCGACCGCCTGGTCGAGCGGGAGCGTCACCACCGCCATGCGCTGCGGCAGGGACCAGTCCGCCATCACCGCAGTCTGACGCAGGGCTGCCTCGTCGGCCTGGCCAAGCAGGAGCAGGTCCAGCAGTTCGGTGCGTCTCCGGTCAACGGCGCCGGCGCGTTCGGACTGTTCAAAGGCGTAGGCCTCGGCGCTGACCGCCGACAGTTCGTCGATGTAGGCCAGGATCGATTCCCCCAGATCCACCACGACGCCCTGGCCCAGGTGGTGCTCGACCGAGACCTTGGACATCTCCCGGAACGTCACCCGGGCGCCCATCCGGTAGGCGCTCAGCAGGGCATCCATGCTCCGGCCCTGCCGGAACTCGCCGCTGCCCAGCCCCGCCACGAGTTCCCGGCTTTCCTCGGAAAGCGCCGGCAGCCGGGTCCCGGGCAGCTGCAGGAACCGGTCCAGGGCGGCTGCCACACCCCTCCGCAGGCCCCGGCCGAAGCGCCCCTCAATCGGCCTGGCGTACGCTGGTACAAGCTGCGGGACGGCCTCGATGATCGCCTCCACAATGCCGGGCATCCTGGGACGCAGCATGTCGCTGACCTCCCGCGGCAGCGCCAGCCATGGGGGATCGTAGGCTGGAGCGGGGCCGGCAGGCTCCCGGGCGGGGGAAATGTTCATGGAGAATCCAAAGACTTGTTGCGGCGGGATAGTTTTCTTGAGTCGATCGTATGCCTTGGGTGAAGAAGTATGGCGCAATCTGACATAAGCTTGATGAATGATCCGGCTCCGTAAGCTGGCGCGCGCCGCATCTCTACTGACCACCCCCCTAGCTCCAGAAGATATTCTGTCGCTGTTCAATCCCGTGTTCTCCGCCCGCCAGTTGCGCGGCGTGGTCACCAGGGTGGTTCCAGAAACGGCCGATTCCGCCACCATTTTCTTCCGTCCCGGCCGCGGCTGGCAAGCGCACCTTGCCGGCCAGTGGGCCCGAATCGGCGTCGAGCTCGACGGCGTCCGGCACTGGCGGTCCTATTCCCTCAGCGCCCCCGCCGGGCAGGACCCGGCAATCACCGTCACCGACATGGGCGCCGTCTCCGGCGCCCTCGTGCGCGGCACCAAACCCGGCGACGTCCTGTTCCTGGCGCCTCCGCAGGGCGACTTTGTCCTGCCAGAGCACCCCCGACCGCTGCTCATGCTGACCGCCGGCAGCGGCATCACACCGGTCATGTCGATGATCCGCACCCTCGTGCCGCACCGCCCCGACTCCGATGTCGTCCTCATTCACACTGCCCGCACCGCCGCGGACGCCATCTTCCGTGAGGAACTCGCCGAGCTCGCCGACCAGTTTCCCAACTTCCGGGTCACGAACTGGTTTACCGGAGACCGCGGCCGGCTCGACTTCACATCTGCCGCGGACCTGGACCGGCTGTGCCCGGACTGGCGCCAGCGCGCCGCCTATGCCTGCGGCCCGGAGGAATTCCTCAACGACACCGAAGCGCTGTGGGAAGCCGAAGCCGGGGATTCCCCGCCGGCCGCGGCAGCACAGGCAGCCACCCTGACGATCGAACGCTTCACCACCAGCCTCGCCGCCGGTGCCGGGCACGACGGCGGACTGGTCACCTTCGAGGCTTCCGACCGCGAGGTCGAGGCCGACGGCGACACCCCGCTGCTCGACGTCGGCGAGGACGCCGGTGTCCTGATGCCCAGCGGCTGCCGCATGGGTATCTGCCACAGCTGCCTCATCCCGCTGCGCGCCGGCCACGTGCGGGACCTTCGCACCGGCGAAGTGCACGGCGAGCCGGGCCAACTAGTCCAGACGTGCGTGTCGGCAGCCGCCGGCCCCGTTAACCTCGACCTCTGAGGAGTACCACCGCATGACGACTATTTCCAGTAAACCGGATCTCTCCGGCGCCGACACCCCCGTCGCAGTCAGTTCAACCGACAGTTCAACCGCCGGCGCCTCCCCGGCGAAGGCAACCACGGCCGCGAAGAGGCGGCCCGGTGCCCTCGCCGAGTCCGGCAGCCCGCTGCTGCGTCCGCCCGCGGCCGCCCACCTCTCCGACGAGCAGGTTGCCGAACTGGGCCGCGAACTCGACGCGATCAAGGACGACATCCTGGCCAAGCGCGGGTCCTCCGACGCCGCCTACATCCGCCGGATGATCAAGATCCAGCGCGCGCTGGAGATCTCCGGCCGTGCCGCGCTCCTGGTCAGCAAGAACAAGCCCGCCTGGATTGCCGGCACCACGCTGCTGAGCTTCGCCAAGATCCTGGAAAACATGGAACTCGGGCACAACATCCTGCACGGCCAGTGGGACTGGATGCGCGACCCGGACATCCACTCCACCACGTGGGAATGGGACTTCGTCACCCCGGCGCGCTCCTGGCAGCACACCCACAACGATCTCCACCACCGCTGGACGAATGTGATCGGCAAGGACAACGACGTCGGATACAACCTGCTGCGCATGGACCCTCAGCAGGAATGGACGCCCTTCAACCTGGGCAACCCGCTCTACAACGCCCTGCTGGCGCCCGTCTTCGAGTGGGGTATTGCGATCTACGACCTCGAGCTCGTGGACTACCAGGAGGGCAGGAAGTCCAAGGAGGCCCTGACCAAGGACCTGAAGGCCCTCGGCCGCAAGGCCCTGAAGCAGTTCACCAAGGACTACGCCGCCACGCCCGCCGTCGCAATGCTGACCGGTTCCGGCAAGCAGGCCCTCTACGGCACGCTGACCGCCAACGCCGTCCGCAACGTGTGGGCGCACGCGGTGATCTTCTGCGGCCACTTCCCCGAAGGAGCTGACACCTTCACCGAGGAAATGGTCGAAGGCGAGACCCGCGGCGACTGGTACGTGCGGCAGATGATCGGCTCGGCCAACATCTCCGGCTCCAAGTTCATGCACCTCATGACCGGCAACCTCTCACACCAGATCGAGCACCACCTGTTCCCGGACCTGCCGTCCAACCGGTACGCCGAGGTGGCGCCGAAGGTCCAGGAGATCTGCAAGCGCTACGGACTGCCGTACAACACGGGCCCGCTGCTGAAGCAGGTCGGCTCCACGTGGGCCAAGATCTTCAAGCTGGCCCTGCCGCCCAAGAAGGCCTAGCGCCGAGGCCCAGCGACTGGTCTAAATATTGAAGAAGGGGTGCCTGCCAATGCGGCGGGCGCCCCTTCTGCGTGTGGCGGCGCGGATGGCGGCTTCGTGCTGGTTGTGGGCCGACGCTCCCTCCCAGTTGCCTGCGCCGGTTCGGCCCGACGGAAACCGGCTGCCCCGGAATCCCGGGCAGCCCCCGGCCCCGGCGCGGAAGCAACCGGGCAGGAACGCCGTACCGGGGGCGTCAGGGTTTGCTCGCCACACCAAGGACGTGCGCCAGCCGCGGGTTGCCGCGAAGGGCCGAGAAGCCGAAGCGCTCCAGGTCCCGCACGGCCAGGCCCGCCGCGGCGATCGCGGCGGGGGTGTCCCGGTTTGGGTGGCACCCGCCGGCCATCCGGCTCCACAGCGGTGTGACCAGGTCTTCGGCCGCGCCAAGCACGCGGTGTTCCGAGCGGACGTGTTCATAGAAGAGCAGCAGGCCGCCGGGCCGCAGGACCCGGACCATTTCCGCCAGGGCGGCGGACTGGTCCGCCACGCTGCACAGCACCAAACTGGAGACGACGACGTCGACCGAGGCCTCCGCGGCCGGCAGGGTTTCCGCCACACCGTCGTGCACCGTGACAGGAACCGGCGCCGTTCGGGCAGCGGCCAGGGCCAGCCCGCGGAGCGTTGGATCAGGTTCGAGGGCCAGCACGCCCGTCACCGCGGCCGGGTAGAACGGGAAGGTGGCACCGTAGCCCGCCCCGATTTCGACGACCGCACCGTACGCCGGTTCCACGAGGCGCCGGCGGTGTTCGGTTGCGCCGCGGGCGTCCATCCGCGGACCCACGCGGGCAAAGGACCTACCGAAAGACGACTCGCGGCGGTTGGTTTCCGGCATGGCAGCCTCCAGGTTTTGAGCTCAGCCGACCGTGGCCGGATTGAGCTTGAGCCGGCGCAGCAGCTGGGCGTTCAAGGCAACAATTATGGTCGACGCCGACATCATCACGGCGCCCGCGGCGGGGGACAGGACGATCCCCGCGAAGGCGAGGACCCCGGCCGCCAGCGGCACGGACACCACGTTGTACCCGGTGGCCCACACGAGGTTCTGCCACATCTTCCGGTAGCTCGCCTTGGACAGGTCAAGCATCGACAGCACGGCACGGGGATCGTTGCCGGCCAGGACCACGCCGGCGGATTCCACCGCCACATCCGTGCCGCCGCCAATCGCGATTCCCACCTCCGCCCGTGCCAGCGCGGGTGAGTCGTTGACGCCGTCGCCCACCATGGCCACTTTCAGCCCGCGGGCCTGCAGTTCGGCGACTTTCTTGTCCTTGTAGGCGGGGAGGACCTCGGCGAAGACCTCGTCGATGTTGAGCTCTTCCGCTACCGCCCGGGCCACCTGCCGGGCGTCGCCGGTGATCATGGCCACCTTGATGCCGCGGGCCTGAAGGGCGCGGACGGCCTGGCGGGATTCGGGCCGCACGGCGTCCTCGAGGCTCACGGCGCCCAGGATGGTGCCGCCGTCCACGACGTTCAGCACTGCGGCGCCGCGGTCGAGCCAGGCGCCGGTGGCAGCGGCCAAAGCGGGCGGTTCCTGCAATCCGAGCTCCCGGAGCAACGCCGGACCGCCTACCTGGACCGTGCGGCCATCAACCATGGCGCGAACCCCGCGGCCGGTCAGCGAGGTGAACCCCTCCGCCGCCGGGATCTCCAGCCCCCGCTCCCGGGCGGCGGCTACAATCGAGCGGGCCACCGGATGTTCGCTGTCCGCCTCGACGGCGGCGGCGAGTCCAAGAACTGCGTCTTGCCCGGAGGCTGTGGCCGTCCCTGCGGCCGTGGCGACCGCCTTGAGTTCGGGCTCGCCCCTGGTCAGGGTTCCGGTCTTGTCGAACAGGACGACGTCGACTGTCCGCATGCGCTCCAGCGCCATCCGGTTCTTGATCAGGACGCCCGCCCGGGCAGCCCGTTCGGTGGAGATGGCGATCACAAGCGGGATGGCGAGCCCCAGCGCGTGGGGGCAGGCGATCACGAGGACGGTCACCGTGCGGGTGACGGCGTCGGTGACGCTGCCCATCAGCGTCCAGAAGATGAAGGTGAGGACGCCGGTGCCGGCGGCGAAGTAGAAGAGGAATGCCGCGGCCCGGTCGGCGAGGGCCTGGGCCCTGGAGGAGGACGCCTGCGCCTCGGCCACGAGCCGCTGGATGCCGGCCAGGGCGGTGTCCTCGCCGATGGCTGACACCCGGACCCGCACGGAGTTGTCCGTGGCGATGGTGCCGGCCACCACAGGGTCGCCGGGTGTCCGCAGGACGGTCTTCGATTCGCCGGTGATCATCGATTCGTCGAAGTCGGCCTGGCCGCCGCTGACCGTGCCGTCTGCCGGCATCCGGCCGCCGGGCCGGACCAGGATGGTGTCCCCGGCCCGGAGCTCGGCGACGCTGACAGTCTCCACGCCGGTGTCCGTGACACGTTCCGCCTCGTCGGGCAGCAGCGCCGCCAGGGCATCCAGTGCGCCTTGGGCCGAGCCGAGGGCCCGCATTTCGATCCAATGTCCCAGCAGCATGATGGGAACCAGCAGCGCCAGCTCCCACCAGAAGTCGAGGTCGAACCCGCCCAGACCCAAGGTTGTTACCCATGAGGCGATGAAGGCGACGCTGATGGCCATGGCGATCAGCAGCATCATCCCGGGTTTGCGCGTTTTCAGTTCGTTCAGGCCGCCCTTGATGAACGGCCGGCCGCCGTAAAGGTAGATCGCAGTGCCGAACACCGGCGGGATCCAGGCCGAGCCGGGAAAGGCGGGAGCCTCGTAGCCGAGCAGATCCGCGAACATGGGGCTGAAGAACAGCACGGGCACGGCCAGGGCCAGGGTCAGCCAGAACCTCTCCCGGAACATCGCGACGCTGTGCCCGGCATGCTGGCCGTGGCTGTGCACCAGATGGTCGTCGTCCGCGGATCGTGCAGCGGCGGCTAGGTGCCCGGCGGAGCTGCCAGGTGGCGCGCCGTGCGGGCTTTGGTGGCCGATGCTCTGGGTGGCTCCCGGGCTGCGGTGCCGGTGTTCCATGATGCGCGCTCCTGAAGGGTGATCCGTCATTGGCGACTGCTTCAATCAACATACCCCCCGGGGGTATAACGCGCAAGGGGCCGCGTGGTTCAGCGGACCTCGATGGCGCCCATCATCCCGAGGTCCTCGTGGTCCAGGATGTGGCAGTGATAGGCGGCCCTCCCGGTGAAGTCCCTGAAGGCAATCCTGACGTTCACCTGTCCGTTCGCGGGCACATTGACCACGTCTTGCCAGGCAGGGAAGGCGGGGGCAACTCCGTTGACCGAAATGACCTGCATCGGCCATACGTGCAGGTGGAACGGGTGGTCCATGGGGCTGGTGTTGACCACGGTCCATTCCTCCACGGTGCCGGTCGTCACGGTGGTGTCGGTTCTGCCCGGGTCGAATTCCCGGCCGTTGATGGTGAAAGACGCCATCCCGGTGCCGCCGCCTCCGCCCATGCCGCCTTGCCCCATGCCGGCCGCCAGCAGGAACTGCCGGTGCGCGGCGACGGAGACCTGCCGCAGGTCCGCAGGCGCCGGCCGGGGCGGCAGTCCGGCGGGGCGGCCCGCGGGTTTGCCCGCTACCTGGAGCGTCGCCAGGGAGACGCCCTGGGGCTGGTCCGCCGGCCCGCGCTCGGGGGAACCGTTGCCCATCATCCCGGGCATGCTGCCGCGGTCGTAGTACGCGGCCCGGAGGACCGACTGGCCGGCCGCCGTCGTGATGAGAAGATCAGCCCGGTTCCCCGGCGCCAGGAGCACCTCGTCGACGGCTGCCGGGGACTGGAAGTGCCCGGAGTCCATGCCGAGCAGCTGCATGCCCTGCCCGTCCAGGCGCAGCCGCAGGTAGCGGGCAACGCAGGCGTTGACCATACGCCAGCGCTCCCGCTGCCCGGGATAGGCGCTCAGCACGGGGTTGCTTTGGCCGTTGACGAGGACGATCGTTCCTTCCCGGCCGGCCAGGCGTTCTGCCGGCGCCACGTTCCGGACGTTTCCCGCGGCGTCCAGATCCGTATCAGATACCACCAGGACCCGGTCCGCGGCGACCGGAATGGGGTCGGTGTCCTCGACGACGATCGCCCCGAAGAGACCCCCGAAGACCTGAGCCGCGACCATGCCGTGGTGGTGGGGGTGATACCAGTAAACGCCGGGCGGGTGGTCCGCCGGCAGCCGGTATTCGTAGTCGAAGCTTCCGCCGGGGTCCACCCGGACAAACACGTTGTCCCCGTTTCCCCGCGGGGACACATGGAGCCCGTGCACGTGAAGGTTGGTGGGCTCGGCCAGGCGGTTCGTTAGCCGGATCCCGAGCACGTCCCCGCCGCGCAGGCGCAGCGTGGGGCCCGGACTGGCTCCGTTGTAGCCGAGGGCCGTTGCCGCACGGCCGGCAAGATGCAGGGGGCCCCGGGCCGCCTCCAGCTCCAGCGCGAGGCGCCCGCCGGTGCTGCGCAGTTCGGCCGGGTGCGTCAGCTCGGCTCCGGTCACCGGTGCGCCGCGGGACGTCAGCGTCCAAACCAGGCCCGCTGCGCCCGCCGCGGTTCCGGCCAGGCCAAGGCCGCCCAGAAGCAGGGCACTGCGGCGGCTGATGGGCTGCACTAGGACTCCTCGTCCAGCACCTTCAGATTCTCCCGGTACTGCTCCACGGTGAGCTCTCCCCGGGCAAAGCGTTCGTCAAGGATCCGGCGCGCCGGAGAACGTCCGGGAGGAGACCCCGGCGAAGGGGCCGGCCCGGGCGGCGGATACTGCCCTGGGGCATGGGGCCCCGGGCTCGGGGGAATGCCCTGACCGTCATGGCGGATGCCGCCGGTGAGGAGCCGGATGGCGAGGATGACCAGAACAACAATCCCGGCCAGCAGGAACACGCCCCAGAGCCACATCCAGCCGATCTGGTACCCGTAATCCCACATCATGACGCATCCCTTCGCCGCGTCGGCCCGGCCGCATCCTGCGGCCGGATCCTGCGCCCACGGTCCCATCGTCCGTCCGCCGCGACGACGGCGTTAGGGTCCTAAGTCGCCTCTGTGCCCGCCGCTGCGGGTCCCCTGCTTCGGCCGCCTCTCAGCTGATCAGCAGGCCCAGTGCCTCGGCCAGGTGGCCGACCTCCCGGACCGAGAAGCCGGCAGGAACCGGGCCGTGCCCGTTGGGGCTGGCCGGAACCACGGCATGGGTGAAGCCGAGCCGGTGCGCCTCCATGATGCGCTGGTTGATGCCGGGCACCGGGCGCACTTCGCCCGCCAGGCCCACCTCGCCGAAGGCGATCAACCGCTGGGGGAGCGGCTTCCTGGCTTTCGCGGAGGCCACGGCCAGGGCCACGGCCAGGTCCGTGGCGGGTTCGCTGAGTTTGACCCCGCCGACCGTTGCCACGTAGGAGTCGTCCTTGTGCAGCAGGCAGCCGGCGCGCTGCTGCAGCACCGCCAGTAGCATTGCCACCCGCGAGCTGTCCAGCCCGCTGGTGGCCCGGCGAGGCTGGGAGCTGGCGCTCTCGGCCAGCAGCGCCTGGACCTCGGCCAGCAGCGGGCGGCGGCCCTCCAGCGTGACCGTGATGCAGGTTCCCGATACGGGTTCCTTGGTCCGCGAGACGAACAACCCGCTGGGATCGGCGAGGCCCTCGATGCCGTCCTCGTTCAGGTCGAAGCAGCCGACGTCGTCGGTGGGACCGTAGCGGTTCTTGACGGCGCGCAGCAGCCGCAGCCGCGAGTGGCGTTCACCTTCGAACTGGCAGACGACATCCACGAGGTGTTCGAGCAGGCGCGGTCCGGCGATGGAGCCGTCCTTGGTCACGTGCCCCACCAGCAGCGTGGTCATGTTGCGGCGCTTGGCCGCGGCGATCAGGGAGGCCGCCACCTCGCGCACCTGGGACACGCCGCCTGCGCTGCCCTCGACGTCGGCGCTGCTCAGGGTCTGGACGGAGTCCACGATCAGCAGGCGGGGTTCGAGCTTCTCCACCTGCCCCAGCGCCTGTCCGAGATCCGTCTCGGCGGAGAGGTACAGCGATTCGGCCACGGCGTCGATCCGGTCCGCGCGGAGCTTGACCTGGGCGGCGGATTCCTCGCCGGTGATGTACAGGACATCCTGGGCGGTGCGGGCGAACTTGGCCGCGACGTCCAGCAGCAGCGTGGACTTGCCCACGCCGGGTTCGCCCGCGAGCAGGATGACGGCACCGGGCACCAGGCCGCCGCCAAGCACGCGGTCGAGTTCGTCCACGCCGGTCGGCAGGAACGCCGCGGTGGTGGCGTCGACGTCGGCGATCCTGCGGGCCGGTTCAAGGACCGTCGTGGCCGCCGTCGTGCGGGCGACGGCGGTGCCGGTCTCCTCAACGCTGCCCCACGCCTGGCACTCGCCGCAGCGGCCCACCCACTTGGCCGTTGTCCAGCCGCATTCGGCGCATTTGTAGCCCGGTGCCTTCGGCCCCCGGGAAGTCTTCGTAGCCATTGGTCCACCCTATCGGGGGCCAGTGACAAGCACCCCCACCGGTGGGGGAGAGGAAGGGGGAGGGGGAGGTGGATGGGGAAGGGGGCGAGGGAGCGGGGGGGTGCGGGCCGCACTCAGAGCGGGGGAAGGATGTCCCGGGCTTCATCTGAGTCCACGCCGGCGGCCTCGAGCAGGTCCACCATGAGCGGGCGGAACAGCATGACCACCGTTTCGCCCTCGAGCCGGTGGACGTCCAGCATCCGGGGGTGCAGGCGGCCGGCGATCTCCCGCAGCTCGGACCGGGCTGTCCGCAGGTGCGCGCGGCGGGCGCCGTCGTGCACCTCCGCCAGGCCCAGCGACAGCTCATCTACGGCGGCTGCGGTCTCCCGCAGGACCTCGGCGATGTTCTGGGTAGCCTCATCCGAGAGCGCGGCATGGTTGATGGCGCTGGTCAGGCGGCGGGCGAAGACCCGGCTGTTCCGCAGCGCGAGGTCAATGTAGTCCAGCGACTGATCCATCCGGTCCAGCTCGTCCCGGTGCCGCCGGTAGGCCGGGGCCAGAGTGGCCACCTCACCGGAGGCGCGCAGGGACTGACGCATGGCGTCGACGAGGGGCTGGCAGTTCCGCCCGCGGATGAGAGCGTGCCAGGCCTGGGTGGAGTCGCTGTAGCTGAGCGCCGAGGCGCATTCCCGCAGCACTTCGGCCAATTCATGGAGCAGTTTCTTGACATCGTTGCGGGGCTCTCGCCGGGGGTCCTTGGGAACCAGGATGGTCATCAGGAGGGCGAACGCCAGGCCCACCACGGCGTCGATGCTGCGGGTGAAGGGACCGCCCACCGGCGCGGGCAGGAGCACCACGAGCACCGACTGCAGGCCAAGCTGGGTAGTGAAAATGGTTCCGCTGTCCAGGAAACGGGCCAGCAGGATGGAGAACAGGAGAACGACGGCGGCCTGCCAGATTCCGGAGCCCAGCCAGTGCAGCAACAGGTCTCCGACCACGATTCCGAGCGTGCAGCCCAAGCCCACCTCGATGACGCGGCGCAACCTGGGGTCGCGGGAAAAGCCCAGGGCAATGAGTGACGACGTGGCCGCGAACAACGGCCCGGTGTGGCCCAGGACGTATTCGGCGAACGCGTAGGCCCCGACGGCGCAGGCAGTCATCTGAATGGCCGGGACCAGGGAGTTCCGGCTCCGGACAATGCCGGTCCGGACCCGGCCGCGCAGGAAACGTGCGCTTGCGGAGAGTCCAGTCGCGGAGGCCATGTTCTCCAGTCTATTTGCTGCCCGGGACTCTCCGTTCACAGCAGGGACACGGTAAGGTGCAGCCGGGCCTGCACCGCGGGCCTTTCACCCTGGCCTCCATCCATGGGTCTCCTTCGCCCGACGGCGCCGATACGACCGTCACGCGCAGAACGCAATGACCGCCGGGCTGTTGTAGGCCAATAGTCCGGCGTCGTTAATCTGGTGTTCACCTTGGACCGCATTTCTCTTTACCTGGGCCGCCTACGTTCGGTAAAGGTACAAACCGTACGCATCCCTGCGGGTCTTCTCCGGCCCGGCATGCAAAAGCCCTGGAAGGGGTACATCTAAGTGAAGGCACTCCGCTTCGGCCGCAACGCGGCTATCGCTGTTATCGCCGTCGGCGCACTCGCGCTGACCGCTTGCGGTTCGGACAACGCAACCAACGCGCCCTCCGCCGCGTCGTCCGCCTCTGGTCCCGCAGTCACCGGCACCCTCACCGGCGTTGGTTCCACCGCGCAGGGCGCGGCCATGGATGTCTGGAAGACCAACTTCGCTTCAGCGAACCCGGGTGCAACTGTGCAGTACTCCCCGGATGGTTCCGGCGCCGGACGCAAGGCGATCCTCGACGGCTCGGCCCAGTTCGCCGGCTCCGATGCCTACCTGAAGGATGAGGAGATCGCCAGCTCCAAGGACAAGTGCGGTCCCGACGGTGCCATCGACCTCCCGGTCTACATCTCCCCGATCGCCGTGGCGTTCAATCTGCCGGGCATCACGGACCTGAAGCTCGACGCTGCCACCATTGCCAAGATCTTCCGCGGCCAGATCGCCAACTGGAACGATCCCGCCATCGCGGCCCTGAACCCGGGCGTTCAGCTGCCGGACCTCAAGGTCACCCCGGTGAACCGCTCGGATGACTCCGGCACCACCAGCAACTTCACGGACTACCTGTCCGCTGTTGCGCCCGAGGTTTGGACCGACAAGGCTTCTGGCGTCTGGCCCGCGAGCCTGAAGGGCGAGAACGCCAAGGGTACCTCCGGCGTGGTCAAGACCGTCACCGACACCTCCGGTGCCGTGACCTACGCTGACGATTCCGCTGTGAGCGGCAAGCTCGGCACCGCGCAGATCAAGGTCGGCGACTCCTTCACGAAGATCTCCCCCGAGGCCGCGGCCAAGGCAGTCGACCAGGGCAAGCCGGTTGAAGGCCGCAACGCCAGCGACCTCGCCATCAAGCTGGACCGCAAGACCACGGTCGCCGGCGCCTACCCGATCGTCCTGGTGTCCTACCACATCGTCTGCACCACCTACGACACGAAGGCCACCGCTGATCTGGTGAAGGCATTTGTCACCTACGCATCTTCCGACGCCGGCCAGAAGGCCGCAGCCGACTCCGCCAAGTCGGCCCCGCTGTCCAAGACCCTCCAGGACAAGGTGAAGACGGCCCTCGAATCCGTCAAGGGCAAGGCCTAGGGATACGCTGCACCTCCAGGCATAGTGGAAACACCGGCCTGACCAAGGTTCCCTGTCCCGGGAAAGCGATCACAGATCGCCAACCGGGGCAGGGAACCAATGCATTTTGTTCGAAACATCAAGATTTGCCGGATCCCGGCCGCGGAGGCGTTCGCAGCCGGCGCCCGGATTCCACCCAAACCGAAGGACCGTGAAGTGACCACCACCTCCCTGACCAAGTCCCGGGGCGCAGGCCACGCCGGTGACAAAGTCTTTTCCGCAGCCACCTTGGCGGCAGGGTGTCTGATCCTCGTCGTGCTCTTCGGCGTGGCACTGTTCCTGGTCATCCAGGCGATCCCGGCCCTGGTGGCTCCGGCCGACCAGATCCAGGGGGGCGAAGGATTCTTCACCTACATCTGGCCGCTCGTCATCGGCACCCTTATCGCCGCGGCGATTGCACTCGTGATTGCAACGCCGATCGCCATCGGCGTTGCGCTGTTCATTTCGCACTTCGCCCCGCGCAAGCTCGCCTCCGGCCTCGGCTACGTCGTGGACCTGCTCGCGGCCATCCCCTCCGTGATTTACGGCGCGTGGGGCGTTGTGTTCCTCGCCAAGGAAATCTCACCGGCCTACGACTGGCTGGCCAAAAACATGGGCTGGCTGCCGATCTTCCAGGGCCCTGCCTCGGCTACCGGCAAGACCATCCTCACCGCGGGGATCGTGCTCGCCGTCATGGTCCTGCCGATCATCACATCCCTGACCCGCGAGATCTTCCTGCAGACCCCCAAGCTGCATGAAGAGGCCGCGCTGGCGCTCGGTGCCACCCGCTGGGAGATGATCAGGATGACCGTGCTGCCCTTCGGCCGGCCCGGAATCATCAGCGCCGTGATGCTGGGACTCGGCCGCGCCCTGGGAGAGACCATGGCGGTCGCCTTGGTCCTTTCCTCCGGCGCCCTCACGGCCAGCCTGATCCAGACCGGCAACCAGACCATCGCCGCAGAAATTGCCCTGAACTTCCCCGAGGCCAGCGGGCTCAAGGTCAGCACGCTGATCGCCGCAGGCCTGGTGCTGTTCGTCATTACCCTCGGCGTGAATGTGATCGCGCGCGGGATCATCAGCCGGCACAAAGAATTCTCGGGAGCCAACTAAATGACCTCCACCCTGACCCCGGTCCGCAAGCGTTCCGCACTCACCAAGGGCCAGCTGCCCAAGGCCGCGCCCTACATCGTCCTGGCTGTTGCCTTGATCCTCGGTGCCGCGATCCTGGCGCTGATCGGCTTCAACGCCTTCGGCTGGGGACTGGTCTCCGCCATCCTCTTCGCCGCCGGCCTGGTGGGCTGGAGCTTCGTGGTGGAAGGCTCCCGCAAGGCCAAGGACAAGCTGGCAACCTGCCTCGTCGTCGGATCTTTCCTGGTTGCCCTGCTGCCGCTGGTATCGGTGATCTGGACCGTGCTGGTTAACGGACTGCCGGGGCTCCTGGACCCGGGCTTCCTCACCACCTCCATGAACGGCGTCACCGGCGCCTTCGACAACAAAACTGTCGAGGAAGGCGCCCCGCTTCTGGGCGGCATCTACCACGCGATCATGGGCACCCTGCTGATCACGGTGCTCGCGACCCTCATTTCGGTCCCGGTGGGACTGCTGACCGCGATCTACCTCGTGGAATACGGCGAGGACCGTGCGCTGGCCCGGGCCATCACCTTCTTCGTGGATGTCATGACCGGCATCCCCTCGATTGTCGCCGGCCTGTTCGCCGCGGCCGCCTTCTTCGCGATCGTCGGCCCGGGCACCAAGACCGGTGCCGTCGCCGCCGTCGCACTCTCCGTGCTGATGATCCCCGTAGTGGTCCGCTCCAGCGAGGAAATGCTCAAGATTGTTCCCAACGAACTCCGGGAGGCGGCCTATGCCCTCGGCGTCCGCAAGTGGCGGACCATCCTCAAGGTGGTCCTCCCGACGGCGATCTCCGGCATCGCCTCCGGCATCACCCTCGCGATCGCCCGGGTGATCGGCGAAACCGCGCCGATCCTGGTTACCGCCGGCTTTGCTACCACCATCAACACCAACGTGTTCAGCGGCTGGATGGCCTCGCTGCCTACCTTTATCTACACCCAGATCCTGAACCCGACCTCGCCGTCCAACCCGGATCCGTCCTCCGAACGGGCCTGGGGCGCGGCCCTGGTGCTGATCATCCTGGTGATGCTGCTCAATCTCGGCGCCCGCCTGATTGCCCGCATGTTCGCCCCCAAGGCCGGCCGCTAGGCCCCGCCGCCCCTGCCGTTCATACCTCCAGCAAGTGAAGGAACACCATGTCTAAGCGCATCGACGTCAAGGACCTGAACGTCTACTACAGCAAATTCCTGGCCGTCGAAGACGTCAGCATCAACATCGAGGCCAAGTCGGTCACGGCCTTCATCGGCCCCTCGGGCTGCGGCAAATCCACTTTCCTGCGCACCCTCAACCGCATGCACGAGGTCATTCCCGGCGCCAGGGTTGAAGGGGAGGTGCTGCTGGACGGTGACGACCTCTACGGTCCCGGCGTTGACCCGGTCACCGTCCGTTCCCAGATCGGAATGGTGTTCCAGCGGCCCAACCCGTTCCCCACCATGTCCATCCGGGACAACGTGCTGGCCGGTGTGAAGCTTAACAGCCAGAAAATCTCCAAGGGTGAGGCCGATGTCCTGGTGGAGCGTTCCCTCCGCGGGGCGAACCTCTGGAACGAGGTCAAGGACCGTCTGGGCAAGCCCGGCTCCGGCCTGTCCGGCGGGCAGCAGCAGCGCCTGTGCATTGCCCGCGCCATCGCCGTGGAGCCCCAGGTGATCCTCATGGACGAGCCCTGCTCCGCCCTGGACCCGATCTCGACTCTGGCCATTGAGGACCTCATCAACGAGCTCAAGGACCAGTACACCGTGGTGATCGTGACCCACAACATGCAGCAGGCGGCCCGCGTGTCGGACAAGACCGCCTTCTTCAACATTGCCGGCACCGGCAAGCCGGGCAAGCTGATCGAGTTCGGCGACACCCCGACCATCTTCAGCAACCCGACCCAGAAGGCCACCGAGGACTACGTCTCCGGCCGCTTCGGATAGGCCAACCTGCTCATCGGCTACTCCGCAGGTGCCGTTTTGAGTCCTCAAAAGGGCACCTGCGCAGCAATCGACGCGTCCTACAGGCCCGCCACGGGCGTGAGCGCCAGCTGCAGCACGAACGCTGCGGCGGCGGTGACGAACGGGGTCAGGACCCAGAGTGCCAGGATGCGGATCACCAGCCGGCGGTTGGTGCCCGGGAAGCTCTGGCTGGCGCCGGCGCCCAGGGTGGCCGACGTGACCGTGTGGGTCGTGGAGACGGGCCAGTGCAGCCCGATCGCGCCCACCAGCAGTATCACCGCGCTGTACATCTGCGCCACAAATCCGCGCAGGGGGTCGATCCGGGTCAGCCGGTAGCCGATGGTGTAGGAAATCCGCCAGCCGCCCGCCAGGGTCCCCGCGGCCAACATGACGGCTGTCAGCAGCGCCACCCACGCAGGCACGGAGCCGCCATTGGAGAGCCCGGCCGCCAGCAGTGCGAGGATCACCACCGCGCTGGTCCGCTGGCCGTCCTGCAGCCCGTGGCCGAAGGCGACGGCGCTGGCAGCTATGGCCTGCGACCGGCGGGAGCGGGTGTTGACGACGTTGGGCGGCGTATAGCGGGCGGCCCAGCTGGCCGGCCAGACCAGCAGGTACGCCCCGGCAAACGCGATTACCGGGGAGACCAGCAGCGGCAGCACCACTTGGGACAGGAGCGAGGCGTCAACGCCGGTGACGGGATGGCCGCCGACGGCGACGCTCGCGACCCCGGCGCCGGCGAGGCCGCCGACCAGTGCATGCGTGGAGGAAGTCGGGATCCCGCGCCACCACATGTAGAGGCCCCACAGGATGGCGCTGAGCAGCCCGGCCAACAGGATGGTGAGGCCGTTCGTGCCGGGCGGCAGGGACAACCACGCCTGGCTGACAGCCAGGGCCAGTAACGCACTCAGCCCGGCCCCGATGAAGTTGAACAGGCTGGCCAGCAGCACGGCCACCGTGGGCGTCAGCGCCCGTGTCCGCACGGCCAAGGCCACCGACGAGGACGCGTCCCTGAAGCCGTTGAGGAACGCGAACGCCCCGGCGCAGACCAGCACCAGGGCAAAGAAGAACATCACCACGCTAGGATTCCTTGACGATGATGCTGCCTACCTGGGTGGCGATCCGGCGCATGTCCTTGGTGACTTCCACGAGCTGGTTCGCGATGTCGCGGTTGCGCGCGTACTGTGCTGACTTCATTTCTCGCAGCATGTCAGCGACCCAGACCCGGTGGGTGCGTTCGGCACGTTTGGCCAGGCGCAGGATTTCGATCCAGTAGTCCTCAAGATCGTCCAAATTGTTCAGCTGCCGCATGGCCTCGACCGTCAGTTCGGCCTGCCGGCTGATGATTTCGAGTTGGTCCGCGGCGCGTTTGGGGAGCCGCTCCAGCTGGTAGAGGGACACGAGCTCGGCGGCGGCATCGAGCTTCTCGATGGCCTCGTTGAGGTACCGGGACAGCGCATACATGTCCTCGCGGGGCAGCGGGTTCACGAAGCTGGTCCGCATGTGGGTCAGGAGCGCAAAGTGCAGCTCCGCCGATTTGGCCTCGTGGTTGTGCATGTCCTCCACGAGCCGGGCATGCTCACTGGCTGGCGCGCCGAGAATCTCCGAGAGCGTTCCGGTTGCCAGCACAATTTGGCGCGCCATTTGGGCGAGGAGGGTCAGCCCGGCGGATTCCTGCGGGAACAGGCGCAGCTTCACGTGGTGTCACCGGTCTTCCGGGGAGAGTTTCGCGGGTGGAGTCGGCCGGCCGTGTGACTTGACGATAACCAGCGCATGCGCATCACTTTACCGTCCGCACCCGGCCGGGAGCGTACGCGCGCGGCACGTGACTGTTCGGGCAGGGCGGCGGGGCAAAAGGGCAAGAAAATGGTGCCGAACCGGATACGCCTCTCGGCGGTAGGCCGCTCTAGGCGGCTAAATGTTGAAGCCCGGGGGTTTCGCGGTTCGGCACCGCTTTTAGTTTTCTACGTACGTTCATTCAAGTCAACATTGACAGTCCGCCCCCGCCGTGCGTGGCCGGAGGACCCGGCGCGGCCCTTGGGCACGCACGGCGCGGGCTTAGTCCAGTTCGCCCAGACGCCACGCATTGGCGGCATGTTCAAGGTCCTCGGCAGTCTTCACCAGAAGGTGGGAGTTGCGGGTGAGCTTGCTGGCATGGTTCTCGTTGGTGTGCTCGGCGCCGTCGGCAAGGGTGGCCTGGCCCAGGGCCACCACCCGGCAGAACGCGGCGGATCGTTCGAGCGCGACGTCGAAGTCGCCGTCGAACGCCCCGGAGAGGATGGCGTCCGCCATGGATTTCATCTCGTCTGCACCCGGAGGCTCAGCGGCGCCGGCCACCACATGCGAAACCTGAGCCGTGTCCTTGCCCGCCTTGAAATAGACGGAAATCCGCTCGGGATCCTGGATGGTGGCGGCCCGCAGCGCGTACAGCCGCCACAGGGCGCCGGGAAGGGACCGGGCGGGGCTTTCCGCCCACATTTCGGCGATCGCTTCCAAACCCTGCTCGTCGGCGAGCTTTACTAGACGCCTGGTGACTTTGGGGTCGTCGCTGTCGCGCCCGCGGCGCACAAGCGCCTGGGCGGCCAGGTGGGCCGCTTCCGAGACGCGGGCGGGATCGGCCCCGCCGGCGAACGGCTCAAAGTCGATCGGCGCGAAGGGTTTCGGCTTGTGATGCCGCGGTCCGGGGACGCTTGATCCTGCTTGCTCGCTCATGCCACCACGCTACTCCAGTGCCGCGGGGGAATCGAGGATCGGCCGGCGCTGCTGCCGGTGGCGGCCGACGCCGGTCCGGGCAGTGTGAAAAACCCGGCCCGGGTCTGGGGTACAGTATTAACGTCCAGAAATGGACTGGGCTGAAATGCGCCGCTGCCACGGATTTATCCGCCGGTTCGGATGCTTTTAGTCGGGGCCTTTAGCTCAGTTGGTAGAGCATCGGACTTTTAATCCGTGGGTCGTGGGTTCGATCCCCACAGGGCCCACTCTTCTCGTAAGAGTGGAAACCCCCGGCATCCTGGCAACAGGACGCCGGGGGTTTTTTGTGTCCCGGCCGGGGCCGGGGCGGCCCGCGGGGCACTTGCGCCTTGGCTGCTGGGATAGTTCGACAGGCTAGTTACCAGTTCCGCTAGGCTTGGCGGATGGAATCCCATGGCGCCCCGGACTCCGGGTACTGGTATAGCCCCGATGACCGGCTGGACCCTCCGGCGGCCATCCTGCAGGCCCTCCGGGACTACAGGACCTCGGAAGTGGCGACCAGGCGGTCCACCCGCGACTCGATGGGAATGGGCGAGACCGACCTGCTGGCTTTGCGCTACCTGCTGCGGGCCAAGTCAACCGGTGAGCGGGTGGGCCCGAAGGATCTCAGCCGCGTCCTGGGAATCACCACCGCTTCCACCACCTCGCTGATCGACCGGCTGGTGGCCAGCGGGCATGTCCGGCGGGAGCCGCACCCGACAGACCGGCGTTCGCTCGTGATCGTGCCGACGGCCGCCACCGATGCCGAGGTCCGCGCCACCCTGGGCCACATGCACCGGCAGATGATGGCCGTGGCCGAGTCCATGAGCGTTGAAGAGGCCCGGGTGGTCATCACCTTCCTGCGCCGGATGAGCGCGGCCATTAGCGAGGAGCGGCACTAGCCCCGGCCCGCTCACCTCACAAACTGGCTAGGTTAACTAGTTAGCCGGACTAGTTATATGTATGCTTACTACTTGTTTCCCGCTATCAAAACGAGAGTAGGCGTCGTGACTGAATCCGCAACCCTTCCCGGGGGCTCCGGCGGCAGTCCCCTCCCCGCATGGCAAATGCCCGACAGCCAGGTCCCGCGGCACTGCGGAACGGCCATGGAGTGGCGCTCCCCGGAGCCGGCCGCAATGTCCTCCTACTCGTTCGGACCCGCCGACCAGTCCTTGACCCTCCCTGCCCTGTGGCGGTGCCGCTGCGGGTTCCAGCTGGACGGGGTCGATCAGCGTGCCGCAGGTCCTGTTGCGGCCTACTGGCAAAGCCGGTGACCGCTCCGGCGGCTGAACGGCCGGTGTTCGCGGGCACTGTTCTCGAGGCAGAACGCCCCACGGGCGAACAGGGGTCCTTCCTGATCCACGAACTCCTGGGCCGAGGTGCCACCGCCACGGTCTTCCACGGCACTGACCTCGCGGAGAAGCGGCCCGTGGCCGTCAAGGTGGCCGAGGGGCCAGACGGCAGGCATTCGCGCAGGATCCATGATGAAGCCGGCATACTGTCCGCCCTGAATCACCCGGCGGTGGTCTCCTTCGTAGGGAAGGGGCGGGTTCCAGACGGACACCCGTGGGCGGGCCGCCCCTTCCTCGTGGAGGAATTTGCCTTTGGCGGCAATCTGGCCGAGCGGATCCACGCGGGCCCGGGCGATCCCCAGGACGTCGCCGGCTGGGCCGCGGCGGCACTGTCCGGGCTGGGCCACGTGCATGCGCGAGGACTTGTTCACCAGGACATCAAACCCGCCAACATCCTGCTTAGCGCGCTGCGCAGATCCCCGGTGCGGATCGCGGATTTCGGCGTCGCGGTCCCCGTGGGGACGGCCCTCGAGCCGGGAATGTCCTCGGGTACCGTGCACTACATGAGCCCGCAGCAGGCCAACGGGGGACCGGCCGATCCGGCGACGGACGTCTACGCCTTGGGCCTGGTTCTCCTGGAGTGCCTGACCGGAACCAAGGCTTTTCCGGGGACACACGTGGAGTCGCTCGTGGCACGCACCTTGCGCGGGCCGGTCATTCCGCAGGAGCTGGGCCCGCACTGGGTGTCGCTGCTGACGGCCATGACTGCCATGGAGGCCGCTGACCGGCCCTCTGCGGCAGAGGCCTCGGCCGGGGCCGCCGCGATGATCCAGCGTCCCGCGCTGCCGCTGCGGGATTTCGCCGCCGGGCTCTTTGCCGGCAGCGGGAAGGGCGCACCCCGGGCGCCCGGGCGCCAGACGCTCAGCCCCGCCGCGTGAGCCCGGCCCGCGCGGGCACCAGCGCGGTAGGGGACGCCACGTCCAGCCTGCCCGCGGGGGCGCCGGGCAGCCCGGACTCAGGGTCCAACGGGAACGTCACGACGTCGCCGGATCGTTCGTGGGCCACGTGCAGCCATCCGTTGCCGACCAGGTGGTGCCGGGGCCAGTTGCCTCCGCTGGGGACATCGGCCACCGCTCGCAGGGCCGTACCGCCGTCCACCACCTGCAACACGCCGATCCGATTCGAGCCGCGGACGCCGATGTAGGCGTGCCTGCCGTCTCCCGCCAGCGCGATCTCGGCCGCCGCATCGCCCGGCAAAGCTCCGCCGGCGGTGGCCGGCCCGACGTGGCCGAGCCGGAAGTCCGCGGAGCCCGGCGATTCCATGGCCACCGCCACCTCAACGGAATACTCGGTCACCACAAAGACATTGCCGCCCGGGTGCTGGACCAGATGCCGCGGTCCGCTGCCCCGGGGCATGACCACCTCGTGGTCCAGGTCCAGCCCTGGCACCGGCCCGGACCGGACGTTCCAGATCCGCAGGAGGTCGTGCCCGAGGTCTGTGGTCATCACGCGTTCGTCCGAAAGCATGAGCGCGGCATGGGCCCGGCTGGGCCGCTTGGCGCGGTCGCGGTCTGGGTCCTCGCGGTCCGGAGTCCCGCCGCCGGAAGCCTGAGCGCCGGGGG
The DNA here is from genome assembly GCF_052113245.1 of Arthrobacter sp. YAF34. NCBI lineage: Bacteria > Bacillati > Actinomycetota > Actinomycetes > Micrococcales > Micrococcaceae > Arthrobacter > Arthrobacter sp. YAF34. The sequence continues at coordinate 171,654 of NZ_JBFRCV010000004.1, read as the reverse complement.
CGTCGCCGTAGGGATCGCGGGACGCCGCGGCGGCGGTCCGGCTCGTGATCTGGCCCTCGGCGTCGAGTTCGTAGAACAGCACCTGGCCATCGCCCCAGCAGCACACCACCAGGAAGCGGCCGGAAGGATCGACCGCGACATGGCAGGCGGCGTCGCCGGCCGGCCATGCCGGGCCGGCGGGCTCCAAGCCAAACGCACCGGCCCGACGGTACGCCCTGACCGTCCGTGCCTGCTCGGCAACGGCATAGACGGCGGCCAGCGAGGGATGGACCGCCACGAAGGATGGAGAATCGGCCTCGGCCGCGACACCCAGCCAGCGCAGGGTACCGTCCGCCGCCGGGGCGACCGCGCCGATCCCGATGCCGCTGCCGCCGGAGTCCGCCGTATAACTGCCGGTCCAGATGAGCTCGTGTGCAGAGAAGGAATCCATGGTGCCATCCTGCCAGCCGGGCGCTCCGAGAAGCGGTCAACCGCCGCCGCAATCCGGCCGCACAATTACCGCAGGATTGAGCCCCGCGCACCGGTCCGCGTTGGGTAGCATGGGGACTCCGAGCACACGCAGCAGAAGGAGGTGGGTCCCGTTCACGCAAGTCCAGACAAGGTGCCCTCCCAGCGCTGCCGGCCTGACTGACGCCGCCAGCTCCCGCTGAGGGCGTCTGACCCCAGACCGAAAGGCGCTCCTATGCCATCAATCCGTCACGATTCCCCGCACGAGGCGCTCACGGCCCGGCTCCGCGCAGCCGGCTGCGTGTTTGCCGAGGACGAGGCCCGCCTGCTGATCTCCGCCGCCCAGACGCCGGAGGCCCTTGAATCGATGACCAGCCGCAGGGCCGCCGGCCTACCGCTTGAACACGTTCTGGGCTGGGCGGAATTCTGCGGGCTCCGGATCGCCGTGGACACGGGCGTCTTCGTGCCGCGGCGCCGGACAGAGTTTCTCGTCCGGCAGGCCGCAGCCCTCCTGGATGGGTGGCGCCGGGAATCGCCTGTTGCCGCCCTTCCGTCGCCGGTCGTGGTCGATCTGTGCTGCGGGTCCGGTGCTGTTGGGGCTGCGCTTGCCGCGCTCGCCGGCCCAGCCGAACTGCATTGCGCGGACATAGACCCGGCCGCCGTGGCGTGTGCGCGGACCAACGTCCTGCCGCTGGGCGGACAGGTGCACGAAGGTGACCTCTACGCTCCGCTCCCGCCGGGACTCCGCGGCCGGGTGCGGGTGCTGGCCGTCAATGCCCCGTACGTTCCGTCAGCGGACATCGAAACCATGCCGCAGGAGGCGCGGCTGCATGAACCGCGGGCCTGCCTCGACGGCGGTGTGGACGGGCTGGAAGTGCAGCGCCGGGTCGCCGCCGGGGCGCTGCACTGGCTGGCCCCCGGCGGGCACGTGCTGATCGAGACGAGCCGCCGGCAGGCCGCCGGGACGGCCCGGATCTTACGCCGGCATGGCCTGGCGGCCCGCGTGCTGCGTTCGGAGGAGCTGGGAGCTACGGTGGTGGCCGGAGTGCGCCGGGCGTCCACCGAATGAAGGTGGCAGGCAACAGTCCCGGCGCCGCTCCCGGCGGCTAGGGCAGCTTGTCCGCCTCGACGTTGGTGGCGGGACCGGCGGGGGTGGCGCCGCCTTCGTCCGACCAGTCCTGCCCGTCCTGGTCGGTGAGCGCCGGGTCGGAGCGGACGTCGGGGGCCACCGTCGTCTTCGGGGCGCCGCCGGGGGTATTCGCGGCCTTGGGCTCCGGGCCGCTATCGCGGTGCGCCGACCCGCTATCGCGGTGCTCAATGCCGCTATCGCGGTGAACTGCGGAGCTCATGATTGTTCCCGCCCGGCGGGCGGCTTCACCCAGCTGCTCGGAGACCTCGGGGGCCTTGTCCTTCACCGCATCGGCGGCCGCCGAGAGCTTGTCCTGCACCGGCTTGCTGCGCCAGAGATCGGCGGTCCGGGACCTGAAATTTTCGTAGGCCGCGCGGCCGGACCGTGAGCCCAGGACGTAGCCCGCGGCCAGCCCTGCGCCGAAAAGAAGTTTGCCTTTCATGCTGTGCTCCTGTTCCGTGAGTTGTACGTGAAAAGTCTTACGTGAAAAGACTTACGTGACGAGTGGACGTTCCTGAAAGTGGCCGCGTGGCTGAAATGTGCGCTGATGCCGCTGCGGCCGGGAAAAAATATGCGAAAAAACCGGCCCCGGGAAATCCCGGGACCGGCTTTCGGTCAGATTCCGCTTTAGCGGGCTGAGCGCTTGCTGATCATGCCGTAAACGAGCAGGACGATGATCGCACCGCCGATGGCCAGGAGCCAGGTCGACAGCGAGAAGAACTCGTTGATGCCCACACCGAACAGTGCACTGCCGATGAATCCGCCCAGCAGAGCGCCGACGACGCCCAGAATCAGAGTGATGATGATGCCACCGCCCTGACGGCCCGGGAGGATTGCCTTAGCGATTGCGCCGGCGATGAGGCCCAGAATCAGAAATGCGAAAAAACCCATTTTGTCGTTCCTTCTTCTTCATTGAGGAGGCACCCGGATCGCCGGGTGCGCTACATCCTTCTGCCCTAATACTAATCATGCTTAGTATCAAAGGGCCACCCGACTCTCTCGGGGTGTCGCCGGCCGGGTGTCAAAACAGCCGCGTGTGGCGGGCCGGTCTGCGGGAGTTCACGCCGTGTGCGGGCAGTGTTCAAGTGGTGGTTGGCCAATCGTTCGCTGCTGAATTATCCACGGGGCAACTGTAGTAATCGGGCGGCAACGGGTCATTTGGATGCCCGACGCCGGCGGTCGCCTACCACGCGTAGTCTTCGGGGGCCGCGCGGTGGCCGGGGAAAATCTCGTCGAGACGCTTGAGGGCGGCCGCGTCGAGTTTCAGTTTGTGGGCCCTGATGGCGCCTTGGAGCTGCTTAAGGGTCCGCGGGCCGATGATCGCGGCGGACACGGCCGGCTGATGGAGCAGCCACGCCAGCGCCACGTCGGCAGGTTCGTGCCCCAGTTCCTCGGCGAAGTCCTCATATCTGCGGATCTGCTTCTGGTGCGCCTTGAGCGCCTCGAGGGCGCGGCCGGTGGTGCGGCGGACGCCGTCGTGCTCCTGCTTCAGCACGCCGCCCAGCACGCCGCCGTGCAGCGGTGACCACGGCAGGATCCCCAGGCCATACTGCTGGGCAGCGGGGATCACTTCCCGTTCCAGATCCCGGGTCAGCAGGTTGTAGATGGATTGCTCGCTGATCAGCCCGTTGTAGTGGCGGCGGTTTGCCGTTTCCTGGGCGCGGGCTATGTGCCAGCCGGCGAAGTTGCTGCTGCCGGTATAGAGGATTTTGCCTTGCCCGACGGCGACCTCGATGGCCTGCCAGATTTCTTCCCAGGGCGTGTTCCGGTCCACGTGATGGAACTGGTAGAGGTCGACATAGTCCGTCTGCAGGCGTTTCAAGCTGGCATCGAGCGCCCGGCGGATATGCAGCGCGGAAAGCTTGGACTCATTCGGCCGGTCCGTCATGGTGCCAAACAGTTTCGTGGCGAGCACCGTGCGCTCGCGGCGCTCGCCACCCTGGGCAAACCAGCGGCCGAGGATTTCCTCCGTCCAGCCGCGGTGGCTCGAACCGCCGTACACATTGGCGGTGTCGATGAAATTGATGCCGGCGGCCTGGGCGGTGTCGAGGATTTCGAAGGCCTGAGTCTCCTCGGTCTGCTGGCCGAAGTTCATGGTCCCCAGGCACAGGCGTGAGACTGTCAGGCCGGAGCGGCCCAAATGCGTATAGCGCATGACGCGCTCCTCTCCGTCCTGACCTCCTCTGTCCTGACGTTGCTGTCCTGGCGTGTTGCCGGTTGTGTTGTCCCGGGTTGTGTTGTCCGGGCCGGCGCGTGCCGCCGCCCCGAAGGCTGGCGTCAGCGTTCCAGGCGGAACCCGAGCTTGATGGTGACCTGCCAGTCGGCGATCTGCCCGTTTTCCAGGTGGCCGCGGATTTCTTTCACTTCGAACCAGTCAAGGTTCCGCAGGGTCTTGGCGGCCTCGGCGATACCGTTCCGGACGGCCGCATCGACGCCCTCGTCCGAGGTTCCGACAATTTCAGAAATGCTGTAGGTGTGATTAGACAACTTCGCTCCTCGTGATCGCCATCGATGCCCGGCTGCGGGCCGTTCCTGCAGACTAGCTCACCGGCCCCGGCCGGACTAGGGGCCTGCGCCCGGGGCCGCCGAACCCGGGGGCGGCCCCGGCAGCGGGCGCTTGGCCTGCCGCGGCACGACGTCGGCGCGGGGCCGGATCCGCCCCACCATCCAGGGCAGCATGTAGTGCGCGACCCAGGCCAGGTCGCTGGCCCGTGTTTCGCGCCAATTGCCCGGCGGCATGGGCTTGGGCTCCAGGGGCTGCAGCCTGTGCGGCACGCTGAGCGTGTCCAGGACCATGGCAGCTATGGTGTGGTGCCCCAGCGGCGAGAAGTGCAGCCGGTCCGGGTCCCACATCCGCGGGTCGCTCAGCTGCCGCAGCGCCCACAAATCGGCGATCACGGCATTGTGCCGGGCGGCAATGACGCGGATATTTTCGTTGAAAACGGCGACTTTCCCCCGGATGTGCCCGAACACGGCGGTCTCGCCCCAGTCCGGTCCGGTGAACAGGATCACCGTGGCCCCGGTGGCCGAGAGCGTCACGACGGCGTCGTCGAGGGCGGCGGCCATCCGGTCCGGGTCGCCGCGATGAAACACGAGATCGTTCCCGCCGGCCGAGAGGGTGACGAGGTCCGGCATAAGGTTCAGGGCCGGCCCGAGCTGCTGGTCGAGGATGTCGCGCAGGACCATGCCGCTGATGGCCAGGTTCGCGTAGCCGAACTCGCCGCGGCCTTCGCCGAGTTCCTCCGCAATGCGGTCCGCCCACCCCCGCATGCCGCCCGGACTCAGCGGCTCTGGGTCGCCGACGCCTGCCGTGAACGAATCCCCGATGGCGACGTACCGGCTCCACGGCTGTGGGCGCCAATCGTCCGGGCGCCCCCGCGCGGTACTCTGATCCCCCGGATGCCACGGACCCGCGGCGGGAATGTTGGCGCCGGTATGGCCGGCGCCCGGCTCAAGGAACCTGGCGGCGTTCACATCACCAGCATTACGCTGATAATTCATGCCGCGCTAGGTACTTATGCCCCTAGCGGGGTGCCGGAGAGGCGCCCCCAACAGGTTCGACGGCGGGCCCTAACGGGCCCCGCTGCCGGACCGGGTCCACTACGGCGGGCCAAATACTCAGGGGGGTATGATGGTAAGTCAAGCGCATCGATCCCGGAGGAGCCAATGGAACTCGATCCCACCGACATGAAGCCTGTCATCAACCGGCTTCGCCGTGCCCAGGGGCAGCTCGCGGCGGTGACCCGGATGATCGAGGAGGGCCGTGACTGCAAGAGCGTCGTGACCCAGCTGGCCGCCGTCTCCAGCGCCTTGGACAAAGCGGGTTTCTCCATCATCGCCACGGGCCTGCAGCAGTGCATGCAGCAGGAGGACCCCAGCCTGGACCGGGCCGAACTCGAGAAGCTCTTCCTCTCGCTCGCCTGAGCCGCGGACGGCCCGGCGCGTCAGGCGGGGCCGTCGGCCAGGACGTAGGTCTTCAAATCATCAAGTGTCTGTTGCATGTGCGCGTCCATGGCGTCGCGGGCACGGTGCGGATCGCGTGATGCCAGGGCATTCAGAATGTTCTGGTGGTGTCCGATGGCGTGCTCCTGGATGTCCGGCACCTGGGACGTTTCCGTCCGCCGCTTTTCCAGGACGCGGTGCAGCGGCTCGAAGAGCACCGCGACAAAGACGTTTTCCGAGGCCTGCAGGATGAGGTCGTGGAAGGCGAGGTCAGCCTCCACGAATGCGCCGAGATCGTCCGCCTCGTGCGCCCGCCTCATCTTCTCGACCTCCCTGCCCAGAAGCCCGAGGTCGGAGTCGGACATCCGCCCGGCAGCCAGTTCGCAGGCGCCCGTCTCCAGCATCCGGCGCAGCTCAATGAGTTGAATCGCCGCCGAGGCGTCGTTCGTGCCTTCCGACGCGGCCCGCAGCACGGCGTCCAGCGAGCCCCAGCGGTTCACCGGGTTGACGAAGGTGCCGCGGCCCCGTTCCACGCTGAGAATCCGCTGGGCTTCAAGAGTCTTCATCGCCTCGCGCACGGTCATTCGGCTGACCTCGTGCCGGGAGCTGAGTTCGAGTTCGCCGGGGACGCTCGCGCCGGGCGGAAATTCCCCGGCAATAATCCGGTCCAGCAGTTCGTCGGCCACTACGCCGACCAGCGATTTCCTAGCCAATTCTCCCCGTCCAGCGGCTCCGCTTTTCCTGATGCCCTGCCTGATAATGCCGTGCCGGATGCTTGGCCTGATCTTTTCTGATGGCGTCTTCCTGAGGGCCAAGTCTACTTGCGTACCGTTGTGCCATATGCCACACTAACACCCATAAATAAGATGTCTGACATCTTACATTTATGCCCTTGGTGCGGCTCCCTGCGAACCGCGGCTTTCCACAGATCGATCCCACACAATGGAGTGCATAGTGCCCCTCGAAGCAGACGTGCTGGCCGCTTTCCCCGCGGAAGTACAGATCCCCGCCCGGTTAGTGGCAGATAGCGTGGCCGCCTCGTCCGAGGTGTCCCGCCGGATCCTGGTAGTGCTCGACGACGACCCCACCGGCACGCAGTCCGTGGCGAACCTTCCGGTTCTCACCCGGTGGGAGGTGGCCGACTTCGCCTGGGCCTTTGCCTACGAAGCCGACGGCCAGCGCCAGCGCGCGGTCTACGTGCTGACCAACACCCGCAGCCTTGACCCCGCGGAGGCGGCGTCCCGCAACGAGGAAATCGTCCGGAACGCCCTCATGGCCGCCTCGGCAGACCGGACGCTGCGGCTCAGCTTCGTCAGCCGCAGCGATTCCACCCTCCGGGGCCACTACCCGCTCGAGCCGGACGTCATTGCGGCCACCGTCACGGCCGTCACCGGCGAGGTGACGGACGGCGTCGTGATTGTTCCCGCCTTCCCCGACGCCGGCCGCGTGACAGTCGGCGGCGTGCACTACATGCGCGGCACGGGTGCGGATGCCAGCCAGCTCACCCCCGTCGCCGAGACAGAATTCGCCCGCGACGCCAGCTTCGGCTTCACCAATTCGGAGATGGCCAAATACGTGGAGGAGAAGTCGCAGGGCCGGTTCCCCGCGGATTCGGTGATCGTGCTGGACCTGAACCTCATCCGGGCCTCCACCGATCCGCTGATCTCCGCCAAGGCCATTGCCGACGCCATCGACCCAGCCACCGGGTCCACACCGATCGTGGCGGACATCGTGACCGAAAACGATCTCCGCGCCCTGGCCCTGGGCCTGGAGGAGGCAGAACGCCGCGGCAAGAAACTGCTCTACCGCGTGGGACCGCCGTTTGTCCGGGCGCGGATCGGCCAGGACATCCGCACCGAGCTCAGCAGCGACGAAGCGTATGCGGGCAACACCCCCTCGGCTGCCGGTGGCCTGATCGTCGTCGGCTCGCATGTCGGCGTCACCACCCGCCAACTCAAGGCCCTCACCGAACAGCACCGCGCGGCACGGATCGTGGAGATCGACGTCGAAAAACTCCTTGCCGACAACGCGGGGGAGTACCTCGACGAGACCGTTGACACGGTGGTTGCGGCCCTCCGTCGCGGCGACGTGATCGTTCACACCAGCCGGCTGCTGATCAAGACCGCCGACGCCGCCGAAAGCCTGCGGATCGCCCGCACCGTGTCCGCCGCCGTCGTCGCGGTAGTGAACCGCACGCTCAAGACCTTCCCGCCCCGCTTCGTGATCGCCAAGGGCGGCATCACGTCCTCGGACGTCGCCGCCCACGGCCTGGAAATCCGGCACGCGATTGTCCGTGGCCCCATGCTGCCGGGCATCGTCAGCCTGTGGGAGCCGGTGGACGGGCCCGCCAAGGGCATCCCGTACATCGTCTTCGCCGGCAATGTCGGCGATGACCAGTCCCTGGCCCAGGTCACCCGCAAGCTCAGCAGCGCCTTCTGAATCGTCCCGCCTGTCCCAGGCGAGGGCCCGCCCAAAACCGTCCAACACCGCACGGCACACCACGTCATTCGATGGAGAACACCATGACCTGCAACTACACCATTACCGTCCTGGGCCTCGGCGCCATGGGCCTGCCCATGGCCACGCGCCTGGCGAGCCAGCTCACCGTCCACGGCTTCGACATCGCCGAGCCGCGCCTGAAGCTGGCAGAAGAAGCCGGCATCCGCACGTTCGCCTCCGCACGGGAAGCCTCGGAGGGCGCCGACGCCCTGCTGCTGGCAGTGCGCAACGGTGAACAGCTGGCCGATGTCCTCTTCGGCGAGAACGGCGTGGCCTCCGTACTCAAGCCGGGCGCCGTCGTGATTCTGGGCAGCACCGTGGGCACCGAGGCCATCCCGGCCACGGTGGAGCGCCTGGCCGGCTACGGCGTCGAGTTAGTTGACGCCCCGCTGTCCGGCGGCCCCAAGCGTGCCGGCGACGGCGACCTCCTGATTGTGGTGGGCGCATCGCCCGAGGCCCGGGAAAAGGCCCGCCCGGCCCTCGAGCTGCTGGCCTCCACCCTGACCGTCGTGGGCGACAACCCCGGCGACGGCCAGGCCCTCAAGACCGTCAACCAGCTGCTCTGCGGCATCCACATCGCCGCGGCCGCCGAGGCAATGGCCCTGGCGGACGCCCTCGGCCTGGACCAGGCCAAGACCCTCGCCGCGCTTGAGGCCGGCGCGGCCGGCTCCTTCATGCTCTCCAACCGCGGCCCGCGCATCCTGGAGGCCTACACCGAAGACGGTGCCGAGGTCCTCAGCCGCCTGGACATCTTCGTCAAGGACATGGGGATCGTCGGCAAGGCCACCCGCGCAGCCGGCCTCGCCGCCCCGGTGGCCACCGCCGCCGAGCAGCTTTACCTCCTCGGCCAGGCCCAGGGCCTCGCGGCCGCCGATGACTCCGCCGTCATCAAGGTCCTCGCGCCCACCAAGCGCACCGCCTGATGCGTGCCCGACTCGACACCCTGGTCAGCGGCGCCCTGCAACACGGCTCGGCCGTGCCGGCGTTCACGTGCTACGACTTCACCACCGCACTCGCCGTTGTGGGTGCGGCCGAGGAATCCGGCCGCGGCGCCATCCTGCTCGTCGCGCCGAAGACGGCGGCCACGCCCAACGGGCTGCGGCTGATCGCCGCGCTCCGCGGCCTCGCCGACGCCGCCGGCGTGCCGATTGCGGTGCAGATCGATCATGCCACCGACCCGCAGCTCATCGCCCGCGCCGTCGGCGCCGGGGCCGACTCAGTACTGGTCGACGGGTCATCGCTGCCGTACGAGGACAACATCGCCTTGGTCCGGAGCGTCCGCGCCGCCTTGACGGCGCAAGGAAGGGCCGACGTCGTGATTGAGGCCGAACTGGGCGGACTCGCCGGCGACGAGGACCGGGCTTTCGGGACCGACGGCGCGGACGACGCAGGCAGCACGGCTGCGGACGGGCCCGCCGGCCTCACGGACTCCGCCCAGGTGGAGGACTTCGTGGCCCGCACCGGGGCGCAGCTGCTGGCCGTGGCCGTCGGCAATGTCCATGGAAAGTACAAGGGGGAGCCCCGGCTGCGCTGGGACGTGCTGCAGGACATCGCCGTGCGGACCCGGATCCCCCTGGTCCTGCATGGCGCCTCGGGGATTCCGGCGGAGGAACTGGTCAAGGCCGCGGCCATGAACGTGGGGAAGGTCAACTTCAACACCGAGCTGCGCACCGGAGTCCTCGCGGTCCTTGAGGACCAGACCGCCGCACACCGGGCCGACGGCGAGAACCTCCAGGCCCTTCTCGGCCACTGGGATTCCACCGCCAGGACATTCGCGGCCACAGCGTTGGCCACGCTGTCCCGCTGACGGCGCCGGCGGCCCGGCGCGGCTCCGTGCGGCCCGGCGCGGCTCCGAGCGGACGGGCCGAATTACCCCTCGCCGTGAGGCGTCTCCAAGGCCGACAATGGAGGCAACAGAGCCGGGCTTCCTAGGGGGCGCTATGGTTTCACAGCAGCGCGCAGCCGGCAGGCCGGCCGTGATGCCGGACCGCGACCCGGTGATCGATCTGGCCCGGTTCTTCTGCCTGGTCCTGGTGGTGGTCGGGCACACCATGATGGTCAGCCCCGTCCTGCACCGGGACGGCACCGTGACCACCGAAAACACCCTCGGCAATCAACACTGGTTTGAGCCTGTCGTGTGGGTCCTGCAGATCATGCCGCTCTTCTTCGTGGCCGGCGGAATCACGGGCCTGCAGTCCTGGCGGCGGCTGCGGGCCAGGGGCGGCAACGCCAGTGATTTCATGCAGGTCCGGCTGCTGCGCCTGATCCGTCCGGCGGCGGTCCTGCTGGCCGTCATGTTCACCGGCCTGTCCCTGGCCCTCCTCTCGGGGGTGGATCCGCAGGTCATCCAGCTGCTCACCAGCGGAGCGGGCATGCCGCTCTGGTTCCTCGCCGCGTACCTCGCCGCGCAGCTGAATCTTCCGTGGCTGGCGGCCCTGCACGGCCGTGCCCCGTGGCTGACCCTCGCCGGGCTCACCTCCCTGGTGGTGACGGTCGATTGCCTGCGCGGCGTGCTGCCGGCGCTGGCCTACCTCAACATGGTGTTTCTGTGGTGCGCCGTGCAGCAGCTCGGATTCATCGTCGCTGACAGCCGGCCGCTGCACCCGAGCCGGCCGGCGCTGTTTGGCATTATCGTCGCCAGCAACGCGGTGCTGGGGCTGCTGGTCCTGCTGGGGCTGTACTCCGGGAACATGCTGGTGAACCTCAACCCGCCCAATGTGACGCTGCTGCTCCTGGGCATCTCGCAGGCCGCTGCCCTGAAGCTCTTCCGGCCGGCGCTGGTCCGCATCGCGTCCCTGGCCTGGGTGCGCAAGGTGGTGGGGGTGGCCGGACGGCGGTCCATGACCGTCTATTTGTGGCACCTTCCCCTGCTGGCGGCGATGTCCGGGCTGCTGCTGCTGACCGACGTTCCGCAGCCGGCCGGCGGGAGCGCGGCATGGTGGTGGGCGCGGCCCCTGGTGCTCTTGGGTGTCATCGCGCTGTTACTGCCGGTGCTGGCGCTGTTTGGCAGACTCGAAGATCCGCCGACGGCGCCGGGCCCCGCGCGGAGCCGGCCGGCGGCCGCCGTGCTGCTGGCCGCCGTCGCCGTCTTTGTCCCCGCCGTCCAGGCGGCGCTCAATGGGCTCACGCTCGGTCTGCTGGGCGGCGGCGCCGCATGTTTCGCGCTCGCGGTGGTGCTTTTGGGGCGGATTCCTGCCCGGCTCACGGCATCGGCTGACCGGCCCGGCGGATCGGAACCGCCATTGCCACGCCCGCCATTAAGTGCCAATGTCGAACCATGACGGAGAACTCGGCAGCGACGGAAGACACCTTCAGCCCGGACGTCTCCACGACGAGGAACGACGAGTTGCACCGCTATGAACTCCATGCCGGCGGCAAGCTCGCCGTCCAGGTGCGTTTCATCGACAGGCCGGGCCATATCGACTTTATCCACACGGACACGGCAGAGCAGTTCCAGGGCCAGGGGCTCGCCAAGGTGCTGGCGCACTTCGCGCTCGATGACGTGGTGGCATCCGGCAAGCGGATCATCCCGCATTGCCCCTTCATGTACCGCTACCTGCGCAGGCACGAGTCGTACCACCAATATGTGGACTGGCCGGAGCGGCTGCCGGAGGGCGCCTGACTCCTGCGAAAGGGCGGGCAGCAGCAGCCGGGGAGATAAGCTCCGGCTTGTGAGCCGGACAACAACCTCGTAAGGTTTGAGCAGAGTTATGCAGTTGGCTCTTGGACAGGTCCCTTTGGAGTACCCATGAACCATAAACTGCGTGTGCTTGTCCGTGTGGACGTCGATCCCGTACAGGTCACCCTTGAAATTACCGGCTGCATCACCCCGTCCGATTCCGCTGCCCTGATGCATATTGTGCGCCGCGCCGGCCGCCTCGGAGCGGGGGCCGACGTCGTCCTCGACCTCCACGGCGCCTCGCACCTGGACCCGGAAGTTCTGCTGGACCTCCGCCGGCTCGCGGATGCCGCACTTTTGCCTGGCCCCGACGCCGGGGAGCCCGGAGCGGCTGTGCCGTTCGTCCTCACGCTGGACGAGCCGGCTGAGCTGCCTATCTGCCTCACGCACGTCGGCGCCGACGCCGAGGTGCTCGCCGGGCTCGACTCCGATGACCGCCCGGCCCCGCTGGCCGTCGCCGCGGGCGGCAGCGGCGGAGCCCCCGGACTGCTCGACTCCGGGCTAGGGGAGTCCAACGCGCCGCTAGCCGCGGAGGCCGGGAGCGTCAACGACCTTGGCGCCATTGACGCGCTGGCGCTTTCGGAGTACTTCGAGGGGACTCTGGATCCCGCGGCTACGGTGCGGGCCTTGTCCGACACTGCGCTGTGCCAGCTCGCGGACGCCCTCTACCGCCACCTCGATACCAGCAGCCCTTCGTTTGGGGCGCACACCTGGTACGAGCTCGCGACCGAAGAGATCCAGACCCGCCACCTGACGGACGGGGACGGCCCGGCGGAGGAAGAATTGGAGCCGGACACGGCCTTGGCCTAAGCCGGCACGGTTAGGCTGTGGCTATGAACCCACACACAGCCTCCTCACCGGCGCCGGGCAGCACCGCTCTCGTCACGGGCGGAACTGCGGGCCTTGGCGCCGAGTTCGCCCGCCAGCTTGCCGAACAGGGCCACCGCGTGGTGCTCGTGGCCCGAGACGCGGGCCGCCTCGCGGCCGCGGCGGCGGAGCTGGAGAACCGGTACGGGGCCGCGACCGAGACGATCGCCGCGGACCTGACCGACGACGCCGGGGTTGCCGCCGTCGTCGCGCGCCTGACCGATCCGGCCCGGCCGGTGGAAATCCTGGTCAACAACGCGGGAATCGGCCTGCTGCGGTCCTTCGAGGACAACGACATCGCCGCAGAGAAGAAGCACCTGAAACTTCATGTCGAAACCGCCATGGAACTCAGCCACGCCGCCCTGCAGGGCATGCTCGCGCGGCAGTCGGGCAGGATCATCAACGTCGCCAGCGTGGCGGCCTTCCTGCCCCGCGGAACATACTCGGCCGCGAAGGCGTGGCTGCTGAGCTTCTCGCGCTGGGCCAATCTGGCTTACGCGGCCCGCGGGATCAAGGTCACCGCCGTGTGCCGCGGCTTCACGCACACCGAGTTCCACGACCGGATGGGGATGGACAAGGCCGTGGCACCGCGCTGGATGTGGCTCGAGGCCCGGCAAGTGGTCAGTGAATCCCTGGCGGACAACGCCAAGGGCAAAGCCGTCTCGATCCCCAGCAGGCGCTACAAGGTCCTGACATCGGTTTCGCGGGTGCTCCCGGCCCGGCTTGTCGCCGGGCCGCCGCGGCGCGCTAAGTAGCCGCGGCGCGCCCCGGAGCGGGGCGGCCTGGAGCTGCCGGCCGCCTGCGCCGGATCAGCACCACCACGAGGATTCCGACGGCGGCGCCCACCAGCGTTTCGGCGGCTCGTTCGGCCACCAGGACGCGGGGGTCCGCCGGGGCCGCCAGCTGTCCGATCATCAGGATGACCGGAGTGAAGGAGACCATGGCCAGGCCGTAGTGCCGGGTCATGAACAGCTCCGTGCTGAACTGCAGGACGACCACCAGGCAGGCCATGACGGCGGCCTCGTGGCCGGGGAAGGCCAGCAACGGCGATCCTGGCCAGGGGAGCAGGATGGCCGCGACCACCACGAGCCCGAGGAGCGTGCCGACAATGCGGTGGATTCCGCGGTAGACGCTGCTGGGCAAATCGGCGCCCGCAAGCGGCACGGCAGCCGCGGCCATGGCCCAATGCGGGTGGCCGCTGCCGCTGAGGACCCCAACAGCCCCCGCAACCCCAACGGCCGCCACGTAGCGGGCGGCATGAAGCCACGCCGCCCGGCGGCGCGCCCCGCGCAGCATCGTGACGTCCCGCCGCCAGCCGCGCTGCCAGTTACGGCCCAGAAACCAGCCGCCGAAGCCCACCAGGATCGAAAACGCGGCCGATCCCGCGGCGATCAGCACGGCGGCGGCCCAGGGGACGGCGGCGGGAACGGACGCGCACGCGCCCAGGGCCAGAATTCCGAAGAAGGGGCCTGCGGGTTTCAGGGCCGTCCTGTCCGTGAACAGCGACCCCGCGCCGGCGAATAAGGCCTCCGTGATCACCAGCGCCCACGAGTGGATGTGCTGGATGGAGAGGAAAACCCCGACCCCGACGCCGGCGAGCAGCAGCACAGCCGCCTGGCCCTGGTGGCGGAGCCGGAGCTGATGGGGCTCGGTGCGGCCGTACATGCCCGTCAGGGCGCCGAAGACGGCGTAGCCGATCAGCTCGGGACGCCCGGCCGCCAGCAGTGCCAGGGACGGGACGGCCACGCTGATGGCCACCCGCCACGCCGAGGCGTGGTCCTTGTTGGGTGGTGCCAGGCTGTGCAGCGAACGGACGTGGCGCAGCAGGGGCTTCACGACTGCCTTTCCGGTTTCTCGGGACGACTCTGGTGGTGGCGGTGGGGCGGACACGCCTAAGGCCTGATCCGGCTGCCTGCCCCAACGGGGAAGCATGCGGACCAGGCCTTAAAGGGCGGGGCTGTGGCTACGGTGTCCGGACTAGCGCTGCCGGGGCGGGCAGGCTCAGACCGAGGCCGGGACCTTCTCGGCTTCGCCGCGTCCTGCGGCGGGGTCCGCGGCCGGTGCGACCATCGGCATGTCCATGTGCTCGAGATCGATCAGCGGGTTCTCGTCCTGGTTCTCGACCAGCTCGCGGGCCTCGGCTTGGGTGTCCACGCTGGGCATGGAGCCCGGCAGCGGCATCTGGGCCGATTCCTTGAGGAAGTAGATCGCCACGGCGCCGATCGCCGAGGTAGCCATCAGGTAGTAGGCCGGCATCATGTCATTGCCGGTGGCCGTGATGAGGGCTGCAACGATGAACGGGGTGGTGCCGCCAAAGATGGCAACCGCGAAGTTGTAAGCGATGCCCATGGCGCCGTAGCGGCTGGCCGTCGGGAACTGGGCCGGCAGGGCAGAGGCCAGGTTGGCCACGTAGAACGTCACCGGGAAGGCAATCAGGGAAAGGCCGGCCAGCGTGGACCAGATTTCGCCGATGCCGATCAGCAGGAACGCCGGGGTGGCCAGGACCACGGTGCTGATAGCGCCGATCCAGAGCACCGGCCGGCGGCCGATCCGGTCAGAGAGCTTGCCCGTCAGCGGGATGCAGAGGCTCATGATGACCAGCACGGGGATGGTCAGCAGTGTGCCGTGCAGCTCGTCGTAGCCCTTGGACTCGGTGAGGTAGGTCGGCATGTACGAGGTCAGGGCGTAGCCGGCGGTGTTTGCGGCCGCCACCAGGATCATCGCGACGATGATGGAGCGCCAGTAGGCCTTCACGATGCCCACCGGGCCCTTGGAGGCTGCGGCGTCCGAGGCGGTTGCGTCCTTGGCCAGGTTCGCCTGGGCATCCAGGGTGGCCTGGAACTGCGGCGATTCCTCGATCTTGCTCCGGAAGTAGACGGCGATCAGGCCGAGCGGTCCGGCAACGAGGAACGGGATGCGCCAGCCCCACTGCTCCATGGTGTCCTGGCCGAGGGTCAGCTGCAGCACGGAGACGAGGGCTGCGCCCAGGGCGAAGCCGAGGTAGCTGCCCATGTCCAGGAAGCTGGCGAAGAATCCGCGGCGCTTGTCCGGGGCGTACTCGCTCACGAAGGTGGTGGCACCGGCGTACTCGCCGCCGGTGGAGAAACCCTGGATGACCTTGAACAGGACCAGCAGTACCGCGGCCCAGATTCCGATCTGGGCATAACCGGGCAGGAGCCCGACGGCGAAGGTGCTGGCCGCCATGATCATGAGGGTCGCGGCGAGAACCTTCTGGCGGCCGATCTTGTCGCCGAGCCAGCCGAACACCACGCCGCCGAGGGGGCGGGCGATGAAGGTGGCGGCGAAGGTACCCAAGAGGAACAGGGTCTGGACGGACTTGTCCGCTTCCGGCAGGAAGACCGGTCCCATGGTGGTGATCAGGTAGCCGAACACGCCGACGTCGTACCACTCCATGGTGTTACCCACGATGGTGCCGCCGAGCGCCTTCTTCAGCATCGGCTGGTCCACAACGTTGACGTCGGACTCGCGGAGCCGACGGCGGCGTAGCTTCGGTTTCTTCACACCCTTGGGCGCGCTTTGGTTGGTTCCGCTGGCGTTCAAAACGCCTGCTGAAGAGTCGGTCGTGCTTCGGTCTATGGGCATTTGGGCCACTCCTATGGAGGTCATTTGCTTACGACTTGTAGCTGCCCCGCTCCGGGCAGGCCTTCAATTTTACGGGATTTCTCTGGAGTTTCCGAGTTCGGTGGCGTATCATCCAGTATTTCGGCGGCTATATGGGGCAATCCGCGGGATTCTTTTGCCCTGTTTCGCCGCGCGGACACTGGGAATCGATGTTGTCCGCGGCGCCGCGGACAAAAATTCCGCGCGGACCCGCAAAAATGGGTGATTTCGGCCGGCTTCGGGGTCGAAGGGGAGTCCGCCGGAGCCTGCTACAGACATCTCATCCCTACGGTCCTACGATTGATGAACACTTCATTTCACAGCGGTTATTTCCAGCGGAAAGGAAGATCAATGGCGGATCATCAGTTCGGAGAAGAAATCCAGCCCGAGGTCGCGAGTCATCTGGCCGAGTCCATGGCCGAGGCCCCCGGGCCGGAGTCCCAGCCTCACGTTCCCCCGGCGGCGCAGGGACAGCAATGGCCGGACGGCAGTGGCAAGCACCGTCATCCCAAGGACCGCGAGGCCGGCCGCGGGCGGCAGGGCCAGCAGGTGGCTGCGTCGGCAATCCACCGGCAGAGCCGTCCGCAGATGCCCCACCACGATTAGGGGCCCGCAGCAGCTTCCACCACAACGTCGGCTGGCGTCTTGTCCAGGCGCCAGCCACGCCACACCGGGTGCCTCAGCTTTCCGCTGCCGGTCCATTCCCCGAAGGTGACCTCGCCGACAAGTTTCGCGCTCACCCAGTGGGCGTCTGCGGCGTCAGCCGCCGGTACGTCGTGGAACGGGGACGTCTTCCGCGGCAGGGCGTCCAACTGTTGCCTGAGTTCCTTGAGTTCGCGGGTGCTGAAGCCGCTGCCCACCCGCCCCACGTAGCGCAGCTTCGGGCCGTCCGGGATCCCCAGCAGCAGTGAGCCCACAGATTCCCGGCGCTCGCCATTCCCGGGCCGCCAGCCGCCGACCACCACCTCTTGGGTCCGCTCTACCTTGAGTTTGAGCCAGGACCGGCTGCGCTGGCCTACATAGCGGCCGTCCGTGCGCTTGGCCATGACCCCTTCGAGCCCCAACTCCGCGGCGCTTTCCAGGATGTGCGTGACGTCGAGGTTGTGCGCGGCGTCGCCGTCGATCAGGCCCGAGAGGTCCACCGGGCCGCCGGAGGGGCGGAAGAAGCGCTCGAGGCGCACCCGGCGCTCGCTGAGCGGCAGGCGACGCAGGTCCTCGCCGGCTTCGGACAGGAGGTCGAACAGCATCAGCCGGACCGGCGTCGACTCCCGCGCCCTCGCGACGTCGGCGGCCCTGGTGAGCTTCATGCGGCCCTGCAGCAGGCCGAAGTCGGGCCTGCCGTTGCCCCCGACGGCGATGATCTCGCCGTCGGCCACGAAGTTCTGGTCCGGCCAGCCGGACCGGTCCGTGAGCTCCGGGTAGCTCGCGGACATGTCGTTGCCGTTGCGGCTGATGAGCCGGATCCGCGAAGCGTCGCCGACGATCAGCGCCCGCACGCCGTCCCATTTGAGTTCGAGCTGCCAGTCCTTGTCCGCCAGGTCGGCGGCGGTCCCGGCGCTGGCCAGCATCGGGCTGAAGCCGGAGGCATCGGGGGCGGGCGCGGGGGCCGGGTCGGGGGGCGGTGCGGAGCCGGTGCCGTGGGGTGCCCCCGCCGGGTCCATCAGGTGGATGAGCCACTGGTCGTTGGCCTGGCCGGTGTGGATCAGGGCGAACCTGCGGGCACCGCCGAGCCCGCCGTCGTCCGCGCCGGTCAGGGTGGCGATGACCTCCTTGCCGGCGATCCACTTTTCGCATTCGTAGTATCCGCGGTCCCAGATGCTGACCGTCCCGGCGCCGTACTGATCCTTGGGAATGACACCCTCAAAGTCGGCGTAGTCCATCGGGTGGTCCTCGGTCTGGACCGCGAGGTTGTTCTTCGTTTTGCTGGTCGGGACGCCCTTGGGCAGTGCCCAGGACACCAGGACGCCGTCGCGTTCGAGCCGGAAGTCGTAGTGCAGCCGCCGGGCATGGTGCTCCTGGATGACGAACCTTTCCCGCCGTGTCCCGCCGTCGCTTCCGGCGTGGTGCCGGTCCGCCGTGAAGGGCTCGGGCGTGCCTGCCCTGTCCCGTTTGCTGCGGTACGTTTCCAGCCGCGGGTCGGCGTCGCCGCCGTCGGCGGCCTGCTCGGCCGACGTTTCAGGCCGACCGCCGGGGAGGTGCGCGGCCCGGGGGTCCGCCCGGCGGTGCTCCGCGCGTGCTGCTGCGGCTCCGGCATCGTGCCGGCCGCCGGAGATCGGGGCGAACGGGTCCTTGCCGGCCGCGACGCGCTTCATTACCTCCTCAAAGTCCAAGTGGTGCAGCGAAGGGGAAGCGAGTTCCCGCCACGTGCGCGGAGCGGCCACCGTAGGCCTAAGCCGGCCGCGCAGCGAATACGGCACGATGGTGGTCTTGGCGGCATTGTTCTGGCTCCAGTCCACGAGCACCCGGCCGGCGCGCAGGGTCTTCTTCATGTCGCTGACGGCAAGATCCGGGTGGTCCGCTTCGAGCGACCGGGCCAGTTCGTGGGCGAAGTCGGAAATCTGGTCCGAGCTCTGGGACCCGTCCAGGGCCGCGTAGAGGTGGATGCCCTTGCTGCCGCTCGTGACGGGCACGGGGTCAAGGCCCACGTCCTGCAGGATGGCGCGGGCCAGCCGGGCCACCTCCACGCATTCCGCCAGTCCCGCACCCTCGCCGGGATCCAGGTCCAGCACCAGCCGGTCGGGCGGGAACGCGTTGCCGTGCGAATCCACCCGCCACTGCGGCACGTGGATCTCCAGGGCTGCGATCTGGGCCAGCCAGGTGAGGGTGGCGGGGTCGTTGACCAGGGGGTACTGGATGGTCCGGTTCTTGTGCGTGATGGAGGCGCGGGGCACCCAGCCGGGCGTTGAATGGTCCAGGTTCTTCTGGAAGAACATCTCCCCGGGGGCGTCTGCGGTCCCGACGCCGTGGACCCAGCGCTTGCGCGTGGCCGGCCGGTTGAGGGCTGCGGGGATCAGCACCGGCGCGACGGCAGCGTAGTAGGCCAGCACGTCGGCCTTGGTGGTGCCCGTCTCCGGGTACATGACTTTTTCCAGGTTGGTGAGCACCAGCTCGCGCCCGTCCACGCGGACGCGCTCCTTACCGTTGGGCAAAACTCTTCACCTCCGCGCATCTGTGATGTTCACTTGATCCATGAGAGCCATCTGGAAAGGCGCAATAGCGTTTGGGCTGGTCAACGTGCCGGTCAAGGTCTACAGCGCCACCGAGGACCACGACATCAGCCTCCATCAGGTCCACAACGCCGACGGCGGCCGGATCCGCTACCAGCGCCGTTGCGAGGTCTGCAGCAAGGTCATCGACTACGAGGACATCGACAAGGCGTATGAAGACGATGGCCGCACGGTGGTCCTGACCCGCGAGGAGCTCAAGTCCATCCCGGCGGAAAACAGCCACGAAATCGAAGTGGTCCAGTTCGTTCCGGCCGACCAGCTCGATCCCATGATGTTTGAAAAAAGCTACTACCTTGAACCGGACTCCGCGTCGCCCAAAGCCTATGTACTGCTGCGGCGTGCCCTGGAAGATACGGACCGTGTGGCCGTTGTGCAGTTCGCGCTCCGCGACAAGACCCGGCTTGGCGCGCTGAGGATTCGCGACGAGGTCCTGGTGCTGCAGTCGCTGTTGTGGGCCGATGAAGTCCGTGAAGCCAGCTTTGCCGCCCTCGAGGCCTCCGTCCGGATCTCGGCCCAGGAACGCGAAATGTCCGCGGCCCTGGTTGATTCGATGGCCGCCGACTTTGAACCCGACCAGTTCACCGACGAATACCAGCAGCAGCTGCGCCAGCTGATCGAGGCGAAACTGGACAAGGGGGAGTCGCTGGATACCGAGGAGACCTTCGGGGCTCCGGCCCAGACGGGCGAGGGTGAAGTGATTGATCTGATGGAAGCCCTCAAGCGCAGCATAGAAAAAAAGCGCGGAGGTGGGGGAGGATCCGCGGAGACTCCGGTGCGGGGCCCCGGTTCGGCGGCCAAGACCGCCCCGGGCAAGGGCGCCAAGACGACGGCGGCCAAGTCCGCAGGTACGAGGTCCACTAGTACGAGGTCCACTAGTACGAGATCCACTGCTACGAAGTCCGCGGGGGCCAAGTCCAGAACCGCCAAGACGGCATCCAGCGGGACTGGTTCTGCCACGACTGCCGCGTCCAAAACGACGGCGGCCGCCAAAACGGCTGCCACGTCCAAGGCGACCGCCGCAAAGTCGGCCCGCAAGGGGGCCTGAGGCCGGAAGCCGGCTGGCGCCGTCGTTCACCCGAATCAGGAGTTCCGCAGGACGGAAATGAGCTCGCTTTTCTTCTTGGCCGAGTATCCCTTGAGGCCGATCTCCTTGGCGCGTTCCTTCAGCTGCGGCACCGTCCAGTCCTCGTAGTCTCCGGCCTTGCCGCCCTTGCGGCCTACTGCGGAGCGGCCCCGCTTGGCGGCCGCGTTCGAGACCCTGGCGGCCTTTTGCTTGGAAGCGCCGTCCTCGAGCAGCTTCTCGTAGAGTTCTGGGTCCTTGATGCTCGGGCTTTCTGAGCCGCGGGGCTCGCCCTTCTTCGTTGGCATGGCTGCGATCATCTCCTTCGGCCGGGAACCGGTGGGGCGGCGGCCCGCGGACGGGGCCGCCGGGGATTCCAAACTAGCCGCGCCGCCGCGCGGTGACAAGCATCGCGGGGTCACTTAGCGCCCAAGTTCCCTGCCGGCACGGGCCGTAGGTGACCCCGCGTTGCGTCTGAATTGAGCGCCCGGCAACGCGAAAGCCCGGCCGACCCCTGAGCGGGGGCGGCCGGGCTTTCTGCTGCTGCCGGGTTACTGCCAGGTCTCCGGGCACGGGCGCCGGAGGGCGGGGCTATTCGGCGTCGTGATCCGTCTCGAGGATCTGGACGAGACGGTCCAGGGCGGCGTCGGCGCCTTCGCCTTCGGCACGCAACACCACAACCTCGCCGTGCGAGGCGCCCAGGCTCATCAGCGACAGGATGCTGGCGGCGTCCATGGCCTCGTCCTCCGGCTCGCCCAGGCGGGCAATCGTGATCTCGAGGTTGTCGAACTCGCCCGCAGCCTCGGCGAAGATGGCGGCCGGACGGGCGTGCAGCCCAACGCGGCTGGCAATGGTGGCGTTACGTTCGGTCATTTCTGCTCCTTGAAGTCAGCTTGTGAATATCAGCTGTGAATATCTGCTTGGAAAAATCGTCTGGAACTGTCGGCGACGACTGGCTCAGGCGGCTACTGGAACAGTTTCCACCGTATCAACCTGCTTCTTGACTGCGAAGCGCTTGAGCCCGATCACGGCGAACGCGCTCACGACCGTACCGGCCGCAATCGCGACAACGAACATCAGGAAGTTGTCGATCGCGAAGAAGACGAAGATTCCGCCGTGCGGGGCCTTGGACCCCACGCCTGCCGCCATCGAGATGGCACCGGTCACCGCACCACCCAGCATGCTGGCGGGGATGACGCGGAGCGGGTCCGCGGCGGCGAAGGGAATGGCGCCTTCGGTGATGAAGGAGGCTCCCAGCAGCCAGGCGGCCTTGCCGTTTTCAATTTCGGCCAGGCTGAAGAGCCGCCTGTTCAGCACGGTCGCAGCCAGCGCCATGGCCAGCGGCGGGACCATACCGGAGGCCATGACGGCCGCCATGATCTGCCACGGGGCCTGGTTGGTGAGGGAAGCTG
This sequence comes from Arthrobacter sp. YAF34, assembly GCF_052113245.1. NCBI lineage: Bacteria > Bacillati > Actinomycetota > Actinomycetes > Micrococcales > Micrococcaceae > Arthrobacter > Arthrobacter sp. YAF34. Next base: position 149,771 of record NZ_JBFRCV010000004.1, on the reverse strand, counting down.
CTCCCAGGCCCGCGACGGCGAACGAGTAGGCAACCTTGTTGACGGGCCCGCCGAGATCGAAGCACATCATCAGACCCAGGATGACGCCGAGGGCGATGGCGCTGGCACCGGTCAGGCCGGCCAGGAATTCGTTGAGCCCGACGGTGACCGCCGCGACGTACCTGCCCAGGAACACGAAGAGCAGGCCGGAAGCAGCGATGGACGCCACGAGCGGGATAATGACCACCGGCATCAGGCCGCGCAGCCAGCGGGCCACGTGGAGCTTGCCAATCGAATGTGCGACGTAACCGGCGATCAGGCCGCCGACGATGCCGCCAAGGAACCCTGCACCCATGAAGACGGCAACGGCGCCGGACACGAAGCCCGGGGCGATGCCCGGCCGGTCAGCGATGGCGTAGGCGATGTAGCCGGCCAGGGCGGGCACGAGGAAGCCGAGGGACAGGGCGCCGATCTTGAAGAACACGGCACCCAGGAACGCGCCCAGCGGGCCCCAGGCCAGCGCCGGGTACACCGTGGGCAGGTTGAACAGGCTGTTCTCCGCCAGGATCTTGTCCGCGAAGCCGGTGATGTCGTAGCCGCCCAGCAGGAAGCCGAGGGCGATCAGCAGACCGCCGCCCGCGACGAACGGGATCATGTAGCTGACGCCCGTGAGCAGCGCCTTCTTCAGCTTCGTGCCGATGTGCTCGCCCTTTTCCTCGGCCTCGTGTTCGGCCTGTTCCTCTGCGCCGAAGTGCGGCACGCGGCGGGCATGCGGGTTGTCCGCGGCGGCGAGGGCTTCCGCGACCATCTGGTCCGGCTCGTCGATGCCGCGCTTGACCGGCGCGTTGATCACGGGCATGCCGGCGAAGCGCTCCTTGCCGCGCACGTCCACGTCCACGGCGAAGATCACGGCGTCGGCGGCGGCGATCACGGCGGGGTCAAGGGCCTTAGCGCCGGAGGACCCCTGGGTTTCCACCTGCAGGTCCACGCCGACTTCCTTGGCCGCGGCGACCAGCGAGTCGGCGGCCATGTAGGTGTGGGCGATGCCGGTGGGGCAGGCCGTCACCGCGACGAGACGCTTGGGGCCCTTGGACTTCGCGGCGCCGGCACCCTCCCCGGTGTCCGCCGTTGCGGCGGCCGCGGCCGCCGGTGCTGCAGCAACCGGTGCTTCCGCGGCGTGGGTGGCGGGCTTGTCGGCCAGCGCGGCTTCGACGAGCTCCACAATCTCCGCCTGGGAGGTCGCGGCGCGCAGGCTGGCCGTGAAGTCCTTCTTGATCAGGGACCGTGCCAGCCTCGACAGCAGCTTCAGATGCTCCTGGTCCGCGCCCTCAGGAGCGGCAATGAAGAAGATCAGGTCCGCGGGGCCGTCCTTGGCGCCGAAATCGACCGGCTGGGACAGCCGTGCCATCGCCAGGGTGGGTTCGGTGACCGCCGTCGAACGGCAGTGCGGGATCGCGATGCCTCCGGGGACGCCGGTGGCGGTCTTGGACTCCCGGGCGAAGGCGTCGGCGAAGAGGCCCTCGACCTCGGTGGCCCGTCCGTTGGCTGCAACTCTGCCTGCCAGGTGCCGGATCACGTCCTCGGGCGTGCTGCCCAGATTCTGGTCGAGCTCGACCAGTTCGGTAGTAATGAGCTGTGTCACTGTCAATCCTTCCGGAGGGCCGTGATGGTTACGGCATCAGGGGTGGTTTGGTTGACTGCCGGGACAGTGGAGCCTGGCAGGGAAGCGGCGGCGGCACCATGGGCTACCGCCTGACGGAGGCAATCAACCGGGGCGGCGCCCTGGCTGGAGGCGAGCAGGTATCCGGCCAGCGAGGAATCGCCGGCGCCGACAGTGCTGACCGCGGTGACCGGCGGATGCGTGGCTAGCCACGCGCCGTCGGCCGTCACAAGAACGGCACCCTTGGAGCCGAGGGTGGCCAGTACAGCACCCACTCCGGAGCGCACGACGGCGGAGGCAGCTGCTGCTGCTGCTTCCGGGTCCGCTTCGAGCTCCTCGGCGGATTTGTTCGTGGCAAAGCCGGCTGCGGCAGCCAGTTCGGCCAGTTCCTCGGCATTGGGTTTCAAGAGGTCCGGCTTTCCCGAGGTGTCGCCGGAGACCGCTGCGGCGAGAGGTTCGCCTGAGGAGTCGACGGCGACCCGTGGTGCGGCCTCGCCATCAAACTTCGAACGCAGCCGCCGGGTGACGGTTGCGTAAAAGTCGGCCGGAACCCCGGGTGGGAGCGAGCCGGCCAGGACAACCCAGGCGGCACCGCGGGCGTGGTCCAGCAGCAGGCTGATCAGGGCCTCCTGCTGGTCCTCGCTGAGGGCCGGTCCGGGTTCGTTGATCTTGGTGGTGACGCCGCCGGGCTCGGTGAGGGCCACGTTGCTGCGCAGCGGCTCGCCGATCGGGAGCGCCGCGAACGGAACGTCGGTGTCCCGCAGCCCGGCTAGGACAGGATCGGCTTCGGCGCCGGGGAGGACCGCGATGGTCTTCAGCCCCGAGGCCACGAGGGCGCGGGAGACGTTGACGCCCTTGCCCCCGGATTCCTGGCGGACAGAGAGGGCCCGCTGGACTTCGCCGCGGAGGAGGGGGCCGGGCAGCGCTACGGTGCGGTCCAGGCTGGGGTTGGCGGTGAGGGTGACAATCACGCGACCACCACCTCCACTCCGGCTTCCGCAAGGGCGCTGGCGAGTTCCCGGCTGGGTTGCGTGTCAGTGATCACGGTGTCCAGATCTTTCAACGAGGCGAACTGGACCAGCGTCTCCGCGTCCAGCTTGGAGGAATCAGCCAGCACCACGATGCGGCGCGCTGATTGGACGAAGGCCGCTTTGACGGCGGCTTCTTCAGGATCGGGGGTGCTCAGCCCGAAGGCTGCATGGATGCCGTTGGTGCCGATGAAGGCGATGTCCGGGCGGATCCGGCGGGCGGCCTCCACCGTGGTCTGGCCGACGGCGGCCTGGGTCAGCCCGCGAACCTTGCCGCCGAGCAGGTGCAGGGCGATGCCGGGTTCGCCGGACAACCGCGAGGCGATGGGCAGGGAGTGCGTGATGACGACGAGTTCGGCGTCGGCCGCGGATGCCGGCAGGATGCCCGGCGCGGCGGTTCCGGCTGCCCGGGCCGACAGGAGCTCGGCCAGGGCCTCCGTGGTGGAACCGGCGTCGATCAGGATGCTGCCGCCCTGGCCCTGGGGGATCAGGGCCAGGGCGGCCTCGGCGATGCGCGTCTTCTCGGACTTCCGCTGGACGGTCCGCTCCAGGATGCTTTCTTCAGTGGTGCTGAAACGGTCTGGGGAGACCGCGCCGCCGTGCACCCGGCGGACGCTGCCGGCGGCTTCCAAGGCGGCGAGGTCCCGGCGGATGGTTTCGGTAGTGATGCTGAAGCGCTCGGCGAGGTCCGTGACACTGGCCCGGCCGCTGGCGTAGATGAGCCCCACGATCAGCTGCTGGCGTTCTTCGGCGAACACTTACCCTCCATTGCGTACTGCGTCTGTCCCGGCGTTTGCTGCGGCGCTTGCTCCGGCGTAAACCGGGGCGGTGGTCCCGCGGATTCGTCCCGCTGCTTCAGTGACTCCCATCACATGAAGTGGAATTGTTTGACTTTATCTTTGTTCTTGTGGGTTTGTCAATGAGAAACAACATGAACGCAGACGGGATGGCGGTACGGCGGGGGACATGTCCAGTGCTCGGGCCGGGCAGCGAGGGACATGTCCAGTGGTTGGGCCGGGGCAGCGAGGGACGCGTCCAGTGGTCGGGCCGGGGAATGGGCACATTGGGATTATGTCCGTTGCTCCATCCGGGGATAGGGCATGTCCAGTGCTCGAGCCGGGCAGCGCGGGACATGTCCAGTCGTCGGGGCGGGGAACGCGGGACATGTCCATTGGGCAGGACATGGCGAAAGCCGGGCCCGACCTGGAGGTCCGGCCCGGCTTCCGGGTCGTTGCATTCCGCGCCGCGAAGGGTGCGCGGGTGATTCTCAGATGCCGGCGTCGCGGCTCTCATTGCGGGTGATGGTCTCGCCGGTGTTGGGGTCCACCACCGTGCGGCTTTCGCTGACCCGGCGCGTGCGGCCGCGTCCCGGGGAGGCGAGGATGAGCGAGGCGATGAGTCCGATCACGCCCACCGCCATGAGGATGTAGCCGATCATGGCCTGATCGACATTGGGGATCAGCCCCGGGGCGACGGCCCAGGCGAGGATGGCGCCGATGGCGATGAGGAAGATGGCGGAACCGATTCTCATGGGTGCTCCTTGATGTCCGGCGGGACGGATTGATGATGCTAAGCATGCTGTCCAGCGTCACGCTACAACCCCGCCCGGGCTGTTTCAACGCCTTGGCGCGCGACGCGCCCAAAATCGGACCGGGAGCATAACGAGCGGGTCCCGGCCTGAATTGGGCCCATCCACGGCTGCAGGCGGTGCGAATCATCTATGACAGACAAACGCCAGCCCGGCTGACTATTTCGCGCACCGGACCGGAAATCCCCGAAGATTATTAGGAGTTACAGGCCATGCGTACTTCCATCAAGACTTTCCTCGGCGTTGCAGCCGCCGGTTCCCTCATGTTCTCCCTGGCTGCGTGCGGTCCATCGGGCAGCGCCTCTTCCGCCCCGGCCACGTCGTCATCGGCATCATCGGCATCATCGGCCGCTGAGATGCCCAAGCCGCTGGCATCCATTCCCGCGTTGACCGGCACCAGCACGGCCGTGAAGCTCGATGCTTCCTTCGCCAAGGCGCTGGAAACGCTGAAGCTCACCCCGGGCGTGGTCGGCAAGGCGCAGTTGACCGACGGTTCGCTGGTGTTCCCCATCACGGGCGGCAAGGTTGATTACTATGACCCGGCCAAGGAGTACCGCCCCTACGTCCAGGGCCTCATCAGCCACGCGGGCTCCGGATTCTCCCTGACCGCTGGTGACACGAAGGTGGAACTGACCAACTTCACGATTGATCCGGGCACCTCGAAGCTCTACGGTGACGTGGCAGTCAACGGCAAAACGGCTGTGAAGCAGGCGTACATCTTCAACTTGGATGGCTCGACGTTGAAGCCGCTGGAGAAGTCCGGCGATACCGCCATCCTCGAGGGCACCCGCGTCCTGATCTCGGACACCGCCGCCGGATTGCTGAACAAGACGTTCAAGACGGACGCCGTGAAGGCCGACATGCTCGTCGGCATCGCCAAGATCACCGTCAACACCAAGTAACCCCGCGAGGTGGCCGGCCAGTCCGATGCGACGGACGAACCGGCCCCGCGCCAGGACAAGCCACGGGCCGCGACAGGCGCGTGGCTTTCCCGGGTGCGTGCGCAGCGGGACGCGGCGTCAGCCCTGCCCGCGCAGCGGAGCGGCGGCGAACTCGCGCATCCCCTCATCGAAGCCTATGCGCGGGGCCCAACCGAGTTCCTGCTTTATCAGGGCGGACGAAGCCGTGATGTGCCGGACATCTCCGAGCCTGTAGTCGCCTGTCACCACCGGTTCCGGCCCCTTGCTGAAGTGGCTGAGCGCCGCAGCGACGTCCCCGATCGTGTGAACCTCGTCCGCACCCACGTTGTAGGCGCGGAATCCGCCGCTGGGCATTCCGGAGACGAAGTCCGCCGCGGCGAGGTTTGCTGCCGCCACGTCCCGCACATGGATGAAGCTGCGCCGCTGATTTCCGTCTTCAAAGACCCGGGGCGCCTCGCCGCGGGCAAGGGCCGAGCGGAACAGTGACGCGACCCCTGCATAGGGTGTGTCCCGGGGCATGCGCGGCCCGTAAACATTGTGGTAGCGCAATGCAACGGCGGTGCCGCCGGTGCTCCTGGCCCAGGCAGAAGCGAGGTGCTCCTGGCTCAGCTTCGAGGCAGCATAGACGTTCCGGGGGTCGAGTCGAGCGTCTTCCGTGACCATAGCTGGTTCCAGGACGGTGCCGGTCTGCGGGTTTCGCGGATCGTAGATGGCCGCCATCAGGTCGGATTCAGCGCGCGGCCCGGGCCGCACCGGCAGCCCGGTATCCGGATCCGTGTAGGCGCCCTCGCCGTAAACCACCATCGACGAGGCCAGCACTAGCCTGCTGATGCGACTGCGTTCCATGCCGGCGAGGAGCACCGCCGTTGCAAAGTCGTTGTTCCGGATGTAGTCGGGCGCGTCGGCAAAGCTGACCCCGAGGCCCACTTTCGCGCTCTGATGGCAGACGGTGTCGACGCCCTCCAGCGCGGCAGCCGCCGTCTCAGGATCGGTGGCGTCGCCGGTGATGACTTCCACGCGTGGGTCGAACACGGGCGGCCGGGGATGGATGGCCGGCGCGAGCGAGTCGAGGACCCGGACCTGCCAGCCCGTGGCCAGGGCGGCGTCGACGATGTGCGTGCCGATGAAACCGGCTCCGCCGGTGACCAGGAGCCTCATCGGGCGTCGGCGGGGTTCGGCAGTACCGGCAGGGCCATGATGCGTTCGACGGCGGTCGGGTCCATCAGGGTGCGCGCCCCGTATCCCCCGTCGACGGCCCGTATCGTGGCCTCCAGGACGGCCAGAATATGGTGCTGGGCATCCTTGAGCCTGGCAAACACTGCGGCCGCAGTGACGGGTTCGGAACCGTCGTGGCCGGTATCCGAGTCGGTGATGTAGGCCAGGTTGGCGAAGCCCATGTTCAGTTCCGCCGCGAGGACCGGTTCCGGGTACTGGGTCATGCTGATGATGTCCGCGCCGCCAGCGACATACCAGGCGGACTCGGCCTTGGTGGAGAAGCGCGGCCCGTCGATCACCACCACCGTACCGCGGGGCACGTATGCGAGGCCGTGTTTGGCCAGTGCGGAGTCGAGGAAGTACCGCAGCTGCGGGCAGAAAGGCTCGGCGGCTGGAAGATGCTGTACCCCGGCCGGCGCGACGCCTTCCGCTACTGTTCCGTCGAAGAATGTATCGGCCCGGCCCCGGGTACGGTCGATGAACTGGTCCGTCACCACAAAGGTGTCGGGTCCGAAGCCTTCCCGGAGGCCGCCCACGGCCGAAGAAGAGAGCACGGCCTCGACGCCGAGACTTTTGAGCGCCCAGAGATTGGCCCGGTAGTTGATCTTCTGGGGTGGCACTGAGTGTCCACCGCCGTGGCGGGGAAGGAAGGCCACTGTCTGCCCCGCAATCTCTGCCAGAGTAACGGGTGCGGAGGGCGGCCCGAAGGGCGTGCCGACCTCGATGGTCGCCCGGACGGTGGCTCCGGGAAGCTGGTACGTGCCCGAACCTCCGATGATTCCTACGCGCGGCCGGTGGATGTCCAGAGGTGTCTCGTCCATAGGGCAATACTGCCAGTTCGTGGCGGACCCTCGGACCACGGGGCTGGCGTCAGGCGCCGTCGCGTGTGCCTTGCAGCGGGGCCGTATCCAGCCCGGACAGGGCTGCCGTCGCCAGTTCTTTCCGGTGCCGGAGCCACGTGCCGGCCCCCACGGCAAGCGCGGCAGCCAGCAGGCCGCCCAGCCTCACGGTATCGGCGGGAAGGCCGAGAGAGGGCGTGAGGTAGTTGACGTCCAAGGCCAGGATCACGGCGATGTACTCCCATCGTCCGCTGAGGACGACGAAAGGCAGCAGCATCAGTGAGTACCAGGGGTACGTCGGGCTGACGATCAGCAGGGTCAGTCCGATCATGACGGTCTGCTGCGCCCATGCATTCTCCGGCGTCGTCCGGCGGAGCACCGTGAAGGCGACGGCGGTCAGAACCACCGCGCTGAGGATCGCCGGCCAGGGGCCGGTGGAGACGAGTTGGGCAAGACCGAAACGGACGCCCCCGTTCCCGCTGTACCCCTCCTCCTTCAGATACCCCGGCAGGAAGCCGATGACCCCCACGCCGGCGCCAAGGACATACGGGATGTAGAGCAGGACGAACGTTGCGACGGAGGCTGCGATGAACCGGGCCGGGCGCCGGAACAGCAGGGCCGGGGCCGCGATCACCGGAATGAGTTTGGTGGCCACGGCGGCCCCGAACGCGGCCCCTGAGCGGAGCGGCTTGCCGTCCAGCAACAACAGCCCGGCGGCAAGGATCAGGGCCCCGCCCAGAACATCCACGTGTGCATTGTTCACTGCTTCGAGCTGAACCAAAGGGCTCCAGCCCCAGACTGCGGCCAGGTAGGCGGGTTTGCCGCTGCGCCGCAGCACCCGGACCAGGACCGCTGTGACACCGGCACTGACAAGCAGCCCGGCAAGCTGGAACGACAGGAAACCGACGGCGTCCGGAACCGCCGCCCGCACACCCAAGAAGTAGATTTCGGCGGTGGGTGGGTAGATCGTGTGGACGTAAGGCCTGTTGATCGCCGTGCACAGGGGGTCTTGTGACGGATAGCCGCGCGCCGCCACGGATTCCGTCCCGAACAGACCTGGAGCGCATACCGGTTCGCCGGTGGCGCCGGTGGTACCTGGCGCGAAGAGCCAGGCCGGCCGCAGGTGGTCCAGGGTCTCGTCGATCGGGACATAGGCATAGGGGGAGATGCCGGCCTTCTGCACTATCCCGTCCCACGAGTAGCGGGCGGAGTCGTTGCTGGTCCGCGGGGGAGCGCTCAGTCCGGCCAGCCCAAGGAGCAGGGTGCCCCCGACCACGACGGCGCCGATCCGGCGGGGGGGAACATGCCGCAAGACCCGGACGGCGGCCGCGAGCAGCAGCCACCACATGAACGAGCCGGCGATCGGGGCATCCGAGTACGCATTGTTCGGCGCCACCATCCACCACAGCAACCCCGCACTCGCCAGGAACAGGGCAGCCGCACCGAGATACCGTCTGAACGGAGGGGGACCGGCTGTCTCGGCCGGGTCGGTTGCACGGGTTTCCACACTACGATCCTGCCCCATGCCAGGGCCTCCAGAGGTTCGGCGGCCGCAGCGTTCCGCAAATGGAAAGATTTGGTGGCCCCTCGGCGCCGCGGAAAGGTGGTGTGATCTAACTATGGAAAAGCTCACGAATGCCTTGGCGGCCAGGTTCGCGTCGCCGACGCGCAGTTCGCGGCTGACAGTGGTGCTGGGGCGGTGGCTGGGGCTAAGTTTCCTGGTCTGCTTCGCAACCGGTCTGTTCAGTCACGGACTGCAGAACCCGCCGTCGTGGATGTTCTTCCCCACCAGCCCGGTCTGGATCTACCAGCTCAGCCAGGGCATTCATGTCACCACCGGACTTGCCTCCATTCCCCTGTTGCTGGCCAAGCTCTGGTCTGTGTACCCGGAGCTGTTGAAATGGCCCCCGGTAAAGTCACTGCTCCACGGCCTCGAGCGGGCTTCCGTTGCGCTGTTTGTCGCATCGTCCCTGCTCCAAGTGACCACCGGACTGATCAACACCTATAAGTGGTATCCGTGGCCGTTCCCGTTCCGGGAGACGCATTACTGGCTTGCCTGGGTGATTTCAGGGTCCCTGGTCCTCCACATCGCCATAAAGCTCCCGGTCATCATGACGAACTGGCGGCGGACGGGCCGGCCTTCAGCACCCATGCCAGATGCCGGCGAGCCTGAGCCGGCCGCGGCGGGCCACTGGAGCCGGCGCGCCTTCCTCGCCGGTGCAGGCGTGACGGCGGGCGGCCTGGTGTTGCTGACGGCCGGGCAGTCGTTTGCGTGGCTAAGCCCGCTGAACTTTTTCGCCCCAAGGAAGATGGGCACCGGCCCCCAGTCCGTGCCGGTGAACCGGACCGCGGACCAGGCCAACGTCACGGAGAAGGCGATGGACCCCGGCTGGCGGCTGGCCGTCGCGTACCAGGGGAACCGACGGGCCTTCAGCCTGGCCGAACTGCGCTTGCTGCCGCAGTACGGCCAGGAGCTGCCGATCGCGTGCGTCGAAGGCTGGAGCCAGACCGCCCAGTGGCGCGGCGTCCGACTGCGGGACTTGGTTGCCGCGGTCGGAGGTCCCGCCGACGCCGCGCTGCGCGTCACCAGCCTCGAACCGGAGGGCGCCTACCGGAAAATGGACATGCCCAATGCCTACGTACAAGACGAACGCACGCTCGTGGCCCTCGAACTGAACGGCGAAACCCTGGACATTGACCACGGGTACCCCGCCCGCATCATTGCCCCCGGCCGGCCCGGGGTACTGCAAACCAAATGGCTGCAATCAGTGGAGGTCCTGTGAAAACGACGCCAGACCCGGAACCCGACCCCGGTCCGGTCCCTGCCGCGGTGTCCGGGAACGACCGGTCCGGGCGAGTGAAAATCATCCGCCGCGTCCTCGCCGTTGCCGGCGTTCTGGGCATCGCCTACGGGCTCCTCGGATTGCCGACCCAGTTGGGGCCTACGCAGTTGGTGGGGCTGCTGGCGTGGCTGGCGGCGGCCGTGGTTCTCCATGACGGGGTGGTGGTGCCGGTCTCGACTCTGAGCGGGGCAGGGCTGGCCCGGGCAGGCGTCGGACTGCGGCCCGCGTCTTCCGCTGTGCTTCGGGGCGCCCTGATGGTGGGCACCGTGGTGACCCTGCTGGCGGCCCTGTTGCTCAAGGCCCAATCGGTGGCCCGAAACGTCAGCGTCCTGGAAGGGGATTACGCCGCGTATCTGGCCTGGTTCTGGGCGGTCCTGCTGCCCGTGAGTGCGGCAGCGATCGTGGTCCTGGAACACCGCCCGAGCAGCGGCTCCTACACGGGCCGCAACCGGCAGAAGACCCGCCCCTGAACGCGCTCGGTGGACACTACGGACCAGCCGCTCCGGAGCGCCCTGGCCGCCAGGGCCGTGTACCCAGCACGGGCCCAGTGGAACGGTTCGCTGATGTGCCCATCGGCACCCTCAAGCACCGCTCGGAATGCGATGTCAACGGCGTCGTCCGCGTCGACTTCCACCAGCAGTGTCCCGTGGTCGGCGATGAGTTGGCGGCAGCGGCGCAGGAGCGCCGTGACGCTTCCGCCGATGCCGATGTTTCCGTCCAGAAGGAGGACCGAACACCAATGACCGGCCTGGGGGATCGGTGAAAAGACGGAGCGTTTCAGTGCCCGGGCTCCGCGGCCGCGCGCATGCCGAACCGCTTCAAGGCTCGTATCGACGCCGAGGGCGCTCAGTCCGAGCGACTCGGCCGCTGCCAGCAGGCGCCCGGGGCCGCAGCCGACGTCGAGCACGGGACCCTTCAGGCTCCGCAGCAGGAGGACTTCCAAGAGGGTCGCGTCCGCGCACCAGCCCTGGACGTCATAGCTGACAGGCTCGGAGCCGTTTTCCTGCTCGGGACGCAAGGTTAGGGTCCCGCCGCCCAAGCGCAGGGCGCGTTCATAGGGCTCGTGGGTACCTTGCCCGAATACCGCAACGGGTGCGGGCCCGGCGACGACGGTCATCTCAGCGCTCCGGTCACTGCCATGGCCTCCACGACGGCGGCGGCGAAAGCCGTCCCCGGAATCTCCCGTGCGATGGCCGTGGCGTCAGAGAAGCGGTCCATGTCGCGGAGCAGCGGCAGGTGACCAACGCAAAGTCCCGCTGACTCCAGGCGGTCCAGTTGGGCCGCGCCTGTGCGGTCTGTCGACATAGGAACGCCCCGGATGAGGTTCCCGTCCGGGCGGCGCATCGCCAGTGCCCAGAAACCCCCGTCCGCCGCCGGTCCCAGCCATGCGTCCCGGGCTGGCTGCCCGGAGTCCCAATCGGACAGGAGTGCGGCCAAGTGGCTTTGCGAAAACTGCGGGGTGTCCATGCCGAGAATCAGGAGCGGCCCGGGCACGGCGTCGCAGATCGCCGCGAGTCGTTCATCCAGGCCGCCGCCGGACTGGTCCACGACGTCGAACTGGTCCGCGTCGGCGCTGGCAGGCGTTCCGTCCATGACCAGGAGGCGGTGCGCTGCGGCCAGGGTGCGGACGGTGTCTAGCGTCCGACTCAGACTGGCCTGGGCCAATTGGGCGGCCCCGGCGGGCGTCAAGGGAGGGCTCAGCCGGGTCTTGACCTTACCCGGCACGCATTCTTTGGCGATGACCGCGACTGTCAGGCTTGTGGAAGTGCTCATACTTGCTCTTCGCTGCCGGTCCGGGCGCGGACCGGTCCGGACGCCGGGTCGGCCGCCAAAGCAGCGGCCGACTTGAGCTGCCGGGACATGTCCCGCACGGCGGTGACGGTGCCCCGGATGGTGCCCGTGACCTTGGACCGGCCGGTGCGGGGCGCGTAAGGGACCGGCATTTCGGCGATGGCCCAACCGGCGCGGCTGGCCTTGAGGAACATCTCCAACGGATAGCCGCTCCGACGGTCTACCAAATTTAGGGAGAGCAGCTTCGTGCGGCGGCCCACCCGCATGGGACCCAGATCCGTCACATTTTCCCCGGTCAGGCGGCGCAGGCGCCAGGCAAGGACGATGTTCGCGATTCGGGCATGCAACGGCCAGGACCCGCGCTGCGGCTGGCGGCTGCCTAACATGAGGTCAGTCGCGCCGGCCATGACAGGCGCCAGGAGCCCGGGCAGAAGGCTCGGATCCAGCGATCCGTCGCAATCGCAGAACGCCACGAACTCCGCGGTCGCTGCCAGCAGGCCGGCGTGGGCCGCCGCGCCAAAACCACGCCGTTCTTCCCGCACTACTATGGCGCCCAGGGTCGCGGCGAGCTCCGCGGAGCCGTCGCTGGAACCGTTGTCCACGACGATGGCCCGGTATCCGGCGGGAATTCGCGAGAGCACCCACGGCAGGGCGCCACGTTCGTTGAGGCAGGGCAGGACCACATCGACGCTGGCACCCGTCATCTCATCCATTCCCCCACCCTACGATTCTGGTCCCGGGAAATCCCGCCGAAATTATTACGGTCTGCGGACAGCCGCGCCACTTGGGGACGGCCGCGTCCTTTCCGGACAGTCGCGCGACTTCCGGGCGGCCGCACCGGGGATCCGGGGCGCGAATGTCCGGTTCCGGCGCGGGAACCGGTGCGAGGGCAAGGGGGCCGCGAGGCACAAGGCGGCACTGGATAGGCTGGGCCGATGGAGACGGTCGTCTGGTCCAAACCTGAATACGAACGCACCGGCACGCCGCTGCTGGTGATGCTGCACGGCTACGGCACGGACGAGTACCGCATGTCCAAGCTCTTTGGTTCCCTGCCGCCGGAGTTCAGCTGCGCGGCCCTGCGCGGACCCAAGGATATCGGCGACCACTATGGCTGGTTCCTGCTGGACTACTTCCTCACCCATGACTTTGCCGACGTCATCGCCTCCACGAACGAGGTCTTCAGCTGGATCGAGTCCGTCAAGGCCCGGCACAGCAGCGTCAGCCTGCTTGGATTTTCGCAGGGCATGGCCATGGCCAGCACGCTGCTGCGGCTCCGGCCGGCCCAGTTCCGCGCCGTCGTCGGGCTCTCGGGCTTCGTCCTGGACAACGAGCTCCTGGCCATGAGCGAATCCTTCACCTCCCGGCCGCCGTTCTTCTGGGGCCGGGACCGGGACGACGTGGTCATCAACGACGCCGCCACCGAACACACCGCGGAGTGGCTGAACCGGAACACCGCGCTCACAGCCAGGACCTACCCCGGCATGGGCCATTCGATTTCAAAGGCGGAACTGGTGGACGTCAGCGCCTTCCTGCGCCACTACGTCCTGCGCTGACCGGACGCTGGCCGGGTGATTTCCGGGCGCAGCCCGGGCGTCCGCGAGATGCCCCCGAGCCGCCGGTCCGGCGCCTGATACTACACTTGCATGCCTAATTTGTAAGCGCTTACAATCGACCTCGGCCATGAAAACCGGGCCCACTACTTCAGGGGGAAGAAAGGGCTGAGCCCGTGCCGCAGGCCACGACCCCGACCCCAGCTCCGGCATCGAAGGCGGCCGGCTCGCCATGGTGAAGCTCATCGAAAACGGCCGAACGCCGTCCGCGATATTCGCCGCCAGCGACGAGACAGCCTCCGGCACACTTACGGCATTGCGGGAGTTCGGTTTGTCAGCGTCGGAAAACGTGTCCATCATGGGAATAGACGATCATCAGATGAGTTGGTTCCTGGGTCTGACCACCATGGCCCAGCCCGTGGCCGGCCAACGCGCTTTTGAGGCCACCCTGCTGATTGACAGACTTCATCGCTCAGGCCTCCCCAACCCGCCGCTTGCCGGGCCGCCCTCGAACCATCTGCTGGAAACGAAACTGGTAGAGCAAGAGCACGCTCCGCCGCCGAACCGCATGAAGCAGATGACATGAAGCAGATGAACCGGATGGCGCCCGCCGCCTGAAGCCCCAAGCGGAGCAGGAGCGGCTTCCGTCGCGCCGGGCCCTGAACCACTTGCCCTGAACCACTTGCACTGAACCAGTTGCGCTGGCCCGGCTGACCTGAAGCGGCTGGCTGGGACCCCGCTGCCTGAGAATCAAAGATTTGAACAAGACCGTTTTGCCTGACCGTCCTCCGAAAGGACTTCGACCCATGACTGCTGTTCCCGACACCTCCGGCCTCGCCGGTGCACTTTCCGGCGCCTCCGCCATCCTTTTTGACCTCGACGGCGTCCTGACCCCCACCGCGGTGGTGCATGAGCACGCCTGGCAGCAACTCTTCGACGGGTTCCTGGCCTCGGTCCCCGACGCCGCGCCGTACCGCGAGAGCGACTACTTCGACCACATCGACGGCAAGCCGCGGTTCGACGGCGTCCGGGACTTCCTGGCCTCCCGTGGGATTGTGCTGCCCGAGGGACCGGCCGACGACGACCCCGCGCACGACACCGTCCACGGGCTCGGCAACCGAAAGAACAAGGTCTTCAACGACATCGTCGAGGCCGGCGGAGTCCAGCCGTACGAGGGGTCGGTCCGGTTTGTTGACGCCGCTCTGGCCCGCGGGCTCAAGCTCGCCGTCGTCTCTTCCTCCCGCAACGCCCCGGCCGTGCTCAAGGCCGCCGGGCTGTCCGACTACTTCCCCGTGGTGGTCGACGGCGTTGTCGCCGTCGCCGAGGGGCTGCCCGGCAAGCCCAGCCCGGCCACCTACGAATACGCCGCGCGGCTGCTGGGCCTGCCCAGCGAGGAATGCGTCGTGGTCGAGGACGCGGTCTCCGGCGTCCAGGCCGGCAGCGCGGGAAACTTCCTTTCGGTCATCGGCGTGGACCGTGGTGCCGGGCGGCAGACCCTGCTCGACGCCGGCGCCACGGTAGTGGTCAACGACCTCGCCGAACTGTTCTAGCCACACCGCCCACACTCACCCCCCACTCCCGCCGAAAGAACCCCCAAACCATGGCCCTCATCACTTCGGACCGCGCCCGGTTCCCCAACGATCCCTGGCAGCTGGTCGAGACCGTCCACCTTCCCGGCAACGCCGGGACCCTGGAGACCCTGTTCAGCCTCGGCAACGGGCACCTGGGCATCCGCGGCGCCCACTGGGCGGCCGCCGACGCCGAACTTCCCGGCAGCTTCATCAACGGCTTCCACGAGACGTGGGACATCAAACACGCGGAAAACGCCTACGGCTTCGCCCGCACCGGGCAGCGGATCCTCTACGTCCCGGACGCCAACAACTTCACCGTCATCATCGACGGCGAGCAGCTGAGCCTGGACGAATCCACGGTGCTGGACTACCGCCGCAGCGTGGACTTCGCCACCGGCGTCTATGAGTGCCGGATCACCTGGCAGTGCCGTTCCGGCGCGACCGTGACCACCACCGAACGCCGTGCCGTGGGCTACGAATCCCGCGGCGCACTGGGCATCAGCCTCGAGGTGGCGGCCGACCGGGACATCTCCGCGGACGTCACGTCCTCGGTGATCAACCGCCAGGACCAGCCGGTGGAGGACCATTCCGCCCACGATCCGCGCCGCGCCGGCCGCCACGCCGGGCGCGTGCTGCTGCCGTTGCGGCTCGACGGCGGGGACGGCTCCCTGCGCCTGGCCTGGGAAGCCTCGGAATCCAAGCAGCGGCTCGGAATGGCCGTGGACCACTGGACCTCCGCCGGCGTGCAGCCGTTCGACACGCAGGTGGACCAGGACGACAGCAGCGTTCGCTACGTCCTCGCCGTGAGCGCGGAGGAGCCGTTCGTCCTGGAGAAGAGCGTCAGCTACGCCGTCGGCCAGGGGGCCGAGGACCTCGCGGACAACGCCGAAGCCGGCCTCAAACCGGTCAGCGAGATCTTCGCCCAGAGCGAGGCCCACTACCGCGCCTACTGGAGCACGAGCGACATCGTGGTGGCGGGCCAGACCGAGCTCCAGCAGGGCGTGCGCTGGAACCTCTTCCAGCTCGCGCAGGCCACAGCCTGCGCCGATGTGGCCGGCATCCCGGCCAAGGGCGTGTCCGGGTCCGGCTACGACGGCCACTACTTCTGGGACCAGGAGGTGTACCTGCTGCCCTACCTGACCTACACGAACCCGGGCAACGCCCGCCAGGTCCTCGAGTTCCGCCACGACCTCCTGCCCGAGGCCAAGATCCGTGCCAAGGAACTCAGCGTCGACGGCGCCCTGTTCCCCTGGCGCACTATCAACGGCCTCGAGGCCAGCGCCTACTACGCCGCCGGCACCGCCCAGTTCCACATCGCCGCCGCGATCGCGTTCGCGACCAACCGCTACATCTGGGCCAGCGGGGACACCGACTTCCAGGCCACCCTGGGCTCCGAGCTGCTGATCGAAACCGCCCGGATGTGGGCGTCCCTGGGCTTCTTCGGCAAGGACGGGCTGTTCCACATCCACGGCGTCACGGGCCCGGACGAGTACACCGCCGTCGTCAACGACAACCTGTACACGAACGTCATGGCGCGCTTTAACCTGCGCGCCGCGGCGGCGCTGGAGTCCCCGGAGATCGACGACGCCGAACGCGAGTTCTGGGAGCAGGCTGCCAACCGGATGCAGCTGCCCTACGACGAGGACCTTCAGGTCTACTCCCAGGACAACGACTTCATGACCCTGGAACCGTGGGACTGGACCACACCCCGGTCCAAGTACCCGCTCCTGCTGCACTTCCACCCGCTGGTGATCTACCGGCACCAGGTCCTGAAGCAGGCCGACAGCGTGCTGGCCATGTTCCTGCAGTGGCAGGACTTCACGGCCGAGGAAAAGCGCCGCGCCTTCGATTTCTACGATCCCATCACCACCGGCGACTCCACCCTGTCAGCCTGCGTCCAGGGCATTATGGCCGCAGAGGTCGGCTACGGCAAAGCCGCGCTGGACCACTTCACCCACGCCCTGTTCATCGATCTCGACGACACCCACGGCAACACGATCGACGGCGTCCACATCGCCTCCACCGGCGGCGTGTGGAGCTCGCTGGTCAGCGGCTTCGCCGGGCTGCGCGACCAGGGCGCGGTGCCGTACTTCGACCCGCGGCTGCCCGCCGAATGGGACGGACTCGAGTTCCACCTGAAGATCCAGGGCCGGCTCCTGCACATCGGGCTGGAACAGGGCTCGATCAGCCTGACCGTCCGTGACGGCGCGCCGCTGGAGGTCGACGTGCGCGGTGAACTCCTCACCGTGGGCGGGGACCCGGTCCGGGTCCCGCTCGCGCCCGTCGCGGCCCCGGAACAGACCATCTTCCCGAGCGGCCTGCCGACGGCGTCGATCCCGGTGGTGCGCGCCGCGGTCTGAGCCGCGGTCTGAGAGGCTGCCTAGAGCAGCCAGCCGTTCTCCTCGGCCACCCGGACCGCCTCGGCCCGGGTCCGGGCGCCGGTCTTTCCCATGGCGCTGGACAGGTAGTTGCGGACGGTTCCCTCGCTCAGGAACGTGGACCGGGCGATCCACGCCACCGTCCCACCGCTGGAGGCGGCGCGCAGCACTTCGGTCTCCCGCTCGGTCAACGGGCTCTCCCCGCTGGCGAGGGTCTCCGCCGCCAGCGCCGGATCCACCACGCGAAGCCCCCGGTGGATCCGGCGCACGGCATCCGCCAGCTGCCGGGCCGGAGTGTCCTTGACCACGAAGCCCCCGGCGCCGGCCTGCAAGGCGCGCCGGAGGTAGCCCGGACGGCCGAACGTCGTCACCATCAGCACCCGGCAGTCCGGGGCCGCGGCCCGCACCGCGGCTGCCGCGGCAATCCCGTCCAGGCCGGGCATGTCCACGTCCAGCAGGGCCACGTCGGCGCCGGATCCGAGCACGGCGTCCACCACTTCGTCGCCCCGGCCCACCTCCGCCACCACCTCAATGTCGGTCTCGAGTCCCAGCAGGGCTGCGATGGCGCCCCGCACCAGGGCCTGGTCGTCGGCGATCAGCAGCCGGATCACGCGCTCACCCGCACCCGGAAGCCGCCCATGGCCGACCGGCCGAGGCTGAGCGTGGCACCCTGGGCGGCCGCGCGTTCGCGGAGCCCCCGCAGGCCCCCGCCCGCAGAGGGCCCGCCCGGGCCGCGGCCGTCGTCGTCGACTTGGATGGACCGCCGGCTCAGGGTGACGGTGCAGCGGGACGCGCCGGAATGCCGGACGACATTGGTCACCGCTTCGCGCAGCACCCAGCCGAACAGCTCACGGGACTTCGCCGGAACCTCGTCCGCGGCGCCCGGTAGCTGCGGTTCAATCCCGGCCGCCTCCAGCGCGCTGCGGGCGCTCGCCAGCTCGGAGCTGATGTTCACCCCTCTGTAGCCGCTGACCGTGGCCCGGACGTCGGCGAGTGCGCCACGGGCCAGGTCCTCCAGCTCGGCGACCTCCGCGGCGGCCCTTTCGGGCGCAACCGCGATCAGGCGGCCGGCGAGTTCGGCTTTCACCGCGATCACCGTCAGTGAATGGCCCAGGATGTCATGCATGTCCCTGGCCACCCGGTTCCGCTCCTCCGCGACCGCGAGCCCGGCCAGCTCGTCCTGGGCGCTGCGCAGTTGCCGGACGGTCTCGGCCTGGCGGCCAAAGGCGTGCATCATGAATCCGACCGAGAGGATGATGGCCGGCTGCACCAGGGACTGCTCCAGGGCCTCCCCGCGGGACAGCTGCACGAGGACGGCAGCGCCGCCGAGCCCGGCGATCAAGGCGTAGCCGATCCGGCCCGGATACGCCTGCATCGCAGCCGCCACCCCGACGAAAGTCCACGTCCAGACGGCGTCCGGGCCGAGGGTGAGGAGAAGCGGGAGGTCGACGGCGAGCAACACGCCGACCGCCGCAAGTTTGAAGCGCACCGAACGGCCCCAGCTCAACGGGGGAAGCAGGGCGTACAGGGCGAGCATCGCGATCATGTTGCCGCCGATGGCGATCTTCAGCAGGACCGGGGTGTCGTCGACAATGCGGGTGGTCCACGCGCCGGTGCCCCACAGCAGGGAGGCCAGGACCGCGCCGACGTACCAGCGCCGGGCGCGGGGTTGCGTGAGTGCGGACCGCCACCCGGCGCCCATGGCCGGCGCCGGGGCGGTCCCCACCTCGTTCAAGCAAGACATACGGATACCTTAGGACCGCCGGGCGCTGCCGGGGGCTAAACGCGTTTGGTGTCGCGCCGGAAGGCCAGCGCGGCGCCGGCGCCGAAGAGCACCAGCCAAAGCAGCACATTCCCGACCGCGAGCCAGTTGAACGCTTCGCCTGACAGCGGGGCCCGGGCGATCTCACCGATCCCGTACGTCGGCGTCCACACCCCGACGGCCTGCAGCAGCTCCGGCAGCTGGCTCAGCGGTATGAAGATCCCGCCGAAGAAGGCAAGGAAGGCCAGCACCGGGCCCATAAACTGCATGACGTTTTCGGACGGCACCAGGTAACCGACCAGCAAACCTAGGGCCGTGAACACGAGCGAACCCAGCCATGCGGTCAGTCCGGCCAGGACCCATACCTGCCAGGGCATCCGCACCCCGGTAGCGACGCCGGCGGCAAAGGTGGCCAGCACGGCCAGCAGGCCCAGCACCAAGCCGCCCAGGATCTTCACGGCGATATTCGCGGCGGGCGTCAGCGGGGTGATTCGCAGCTGCCGGCTCCAGCCCTGGGCGCGTTCCAGCGCGACAGCGCCGCCGGCTGCTGTGGAGGCGAGCATGGCCCCGTACACGGCGAACGAAATCATCGCGTAGGCGGCCAGGGACGTTCCGCCGGCACCGACCGGCTGGCCCGGGTCCAGGGGGTCATTGACGTACTTCGCCCCGACCATCAGGAACATGATGACGGGGAACGCGACGGTGAAGAACACGGTGCGCTTGTTGCGCAGCCGGCGCCGCAGCTCAATCCGGAGCAGCGTGAGGTTGAAACCGCCCAACGGCGGGACGCGGCGCTCGACGGCGATGCTGCCGGGAAGGGGAGTTGTGCTCATGTCAGGAATGGTCTCCGCGCTCTTCTCCGGCCGCGCCGGGGTCGTCCGAGGTCAGCGCCAGGAAGGCGTCCTCGAGGTTGTGTGAGGTAATTTCCAGGTCGACGGCGTCGGTCCTGGTCAGCAGGTAGCGGGCGACGGCGTCCGAATTGCGGGTCCGGACCGTCAACTGCCCGCCGCGCAGCGCAACGGAGTCCACCCCGTCGACGGCGGCCACGGCGGCCTGGTCGAGGTCGGCCACGGTGGCACGCACGGTGCGGCCGGCGGCCAGGGCCTTGATTTCGGCGGCCGTGCCGTCGGCGACGATCCGGCCCCGGCGGATCATGATGATGCGGTCCGCGTAGGCATCGGCCTCATCGAGGTAGTGGGTGGCAAAAATCACGGTCCTGCCGCGCGCGGCGTCGCTGCGGATCGCGGACCAGAAGTCCCGGCGGCCTTCCACATCCATCCCCGTGGTGGGCTCATCCAGAATCAGCAGGCCCGGGTCAGAGAGCAGCGCCATGGCGAAGCGGAGGCGCTGCTGCTGGCCGCCCGAGCACTTCTCCACGAGGCGGTCGGCGATTTCCAGGATGCCGGCCCGCTCGAGTACCTCGTCCACAGGGCGGCTGTCAGCGAACAGGGATGCGGTCAGGCGGACGGTCTCCCGGACGGTGAGATCCTTGAGCAGGCCGCCGGTCTGCATCACGGCAGAGACCTGGCCGCGGGCAATGGCGGCACGCGGCGTTGACCCGTAAATGCGGATATCGCCGCTGTCCGGAGTGCCCAGACCGAGGAGCATGTCGATAGTGGTGGTCTTGCCGGCGCCGTTCGGGCCGAGGAATGCCACAATCTCGCCGGGCCGGATGTGCAGGTCGACGCCGTCGACCGCCCGCACCTTTCCAAAGGACTTGCGCAGACCGGAGGCTTCAACGGCAGGGGCGGCGGCGCCGGGTGTGTCCAACCGCGGCTGGACCAGGACGGGTTCTGACATGGGTGCTGGGTTTCTCTCGATTCGTGGCCGGAGCGGCTTGCCCCGCGTACCCCTTGATCCTGTCAGCGGCGCCGCCCCCCGCCCCCGTACATCCATCACCGATCGGGCATGACAAATGTCATGGCCGGAACCGCCCCGCGGGAACCGCAGGGAATAGTCCGGGCCAGGTCCCGGTTGCCGCCTAGCGGGACCGGTTCTGCTCCTGAGGGCAGGCCGGCCCCGCGTACTGGGCGGGGACCGCACCCGGCGCCGTACCCGGCGCCGCCGCGGGCCCGCGCCCGAATCGGCTCGACTAGCCACGAAACGGAGATGGTGGATCAATGACTGCCTACAAGACAGTGAACCCCGCAACCGGAGAAACGCTGAAGGAATTCCCGGTTGCTACCGCGGCCGAGGTGGAGCAGGCGCTCGCCGCCTCGCAGGAGGCGTTCCGCGCCTGGCGCTCCGGCCCGGCCGAAGACCGGGCGAAGATCCTGGCGCGCGTTGCCGAACTCTACCTGGAACGGCAGGAGGATCTGGCCCGGCTGATCAGCACCGAAATGGGTAAGCCGTTGGCCCAGTCCCGCGGTGAAGTGAAGCTTGTGGCCGATATCTTCTCCTATTACGCCACCGAGGGCCCCGGATTCCTCAAGGATGAGCCGCTGAACGTCAAGGGCGGCGGCGATGCCGTGGTCCGCTCGGCTCCGGTCGGACCGCTGCTGGGCATCATGCCCTGGAATTACCCCTACTACCAGGTGGCACGGTTCGCCGCCCCGAACCTGGTCCTGGGCAACACGATCCTGCTCAAGCACGCCGGCAGCTGCCCGCAGTCCGCCCTGGCGATCGAACAGATCTTCAAGGATGCCGGCCTTCCGGACGGCGCCTACATCAACCTGTTCCTGACCAACGAGCAGGTTGCCGACATTATCGCCGACGACCGGCTCCAGGGCGTCTCACTCACCGGCAGCGAGCGGGCCGGTTCCGCCGTCGCCGAGGTGGCAGGGCGGAACCTGAAGAAATACGTCCTGGAACTCGGCGGCAGCGATCCGTTCATTGTGCTCGATGCCGACGACCTGGACGCCACGGTCAAGGCGGCCGTCGGGGGACGCATGGGCAACGCCGGGCAGGCCTGCACGGCGTCCAAACGGTTCATTGTGGTGGAGGACCTCTACGACGCCTTCGTGGAGAAGTTCACGGCGCGCATGGCCAGGATCAAGCCGGGGGACCCGCTCCAGGCAGACACCACCTTCGGGCCCCTGTCCTCCCAAAGCGCGGCCGACGGCCTCGTCGAGCAGATCCAGGACGCGGTGGACAAGGGCGCCACGCTCCGCACGGGCGGCCACCACGTGGACGGTCCCGGAGCCTTCGTTGAACCGACCGTACTGACCGATGTGACACCGGGGATGCGCGCGTTCTCCGAGGAGCTCTTCGGTCCCGCCGCCGTCATCTACAAGGTGGCGAACGCGGCGGAGGCCATCGAACTGGCCAACGGCTCGCCCTACGGCCTCGGCGGCTCGGTGTTCAGCACCGACGTGGCCAAGGCGCAGGAGATCGCGGATCAGCTGGACACCGGCATGGTGTTCATCAACTCGGTGGCCCAGACCCAGGCGGACCTGCCGTTCGGCGGCGTCAAGCGCTCCGGCGTCGGCCGCGAACTGGGCCGCTTCGGCATGGATGAGTTCGTCAACAAGAAGCTCATCCGCACCCCGCGGTAGTCAGTTCCAGGCAACGCGGGGTCACTTGGCGCCCATAATCCCCACGGACATGGGCGCTAGGTGACCCCGCGTTGCTTCGGAAGGGTGTGCCCGGGCCGTGCCCTAGTGTTAAGTGAACTTACTTTTTTGGTTCCGACGAGAGGCGATCATGGCCAAGCGCAGCAACCCGGCAATGAAGATTGCCCAGCAGACAGCCCACAGCGCGATGTTCGACGCCGCCGGCCAGCCCCGGCCCGGCCTCCACAACGTGCTCCTGCGGGCCGTTGAAGTCCAGCGCCCGCTGGTGCTGGCCAACATCCGCAGGCTCCAGCGCAAGCACCCGCAGGCCTCGGCGGCGCAGCTCGCCGGCATCCTGGAACGCGATTACCTGCTGGCCGTCACCGGCGGCGGTGCACTCGTGGGCGGAGCGGCCGTGATTCCCGGCGTGGGCACGGCGGCCGCACTGGGTCTTTCGGCCGCCGCGGCGGTCGGGTTCCTCGAAGCCACGGCACTGTACTCCACCGCGCTGGCCGAACTGCACGGCGTGCGGATGGTGGATCCGGACCGGGCCAGCACCCTGGTCATGGCGGTCATGCTGGGCGAGGAAGGTACCGAGCTGTTGAGCTCGCTCAGCGGACAAGCCGCCGGCCGGGGCAAAGGCCCGGCCGAGGCCTGGACGACGGCCTTGACCCGCCGCGTCCCCGCGGCCGGCTTCGGCACGGTGCGCGCCAAAATCCAGACGATGTTCCTCCGGACCCTGATGAAACAGCAGGGCACGGCGTGGCTGGGCCGGGCCCTGCCCTTCGGCATCGGCGCCGTCGTTGGCGGCGTCGGCAACCGGCTGATGGCCCGCGCCGTCGTCGCGAACGCCAAGGAAGCATTCGGGCCGATGCCGGACACCATTCCGGGCGAACTGCGGGCCCTTGCGGACACCACCGGGCCGGCCGCGCTCTACGAATCCGAGCCGGACACTGCCCTGGACCCGGCCGCCGGCACCGCGGGGACGTCTACGAAAGCCCCAACGAAGGACGGCGGCGCGTTTTGGATCTGAACGCTGACCTGGGAGAGTCCTTCGGGACCTGGACCATGGGTGACGACGCGGCCATGTTTCCGCTCGTCACGAGCGCCAGCGTGGCCTGCGGGCTGCACGCCGGCGACCCGGTGACCATGCTGGACACCTGCCGCGCGGCCTACGAACTCGACGTCAAAGTCGGCGCCCACCTCGGCTACCCGGACCTCGCCGGGTTCGGCCTCCGGTCCCTGGACATGACCTTTGATGATCTCTTCGGCGCGGTGCTGTACCAGCTCGGCGCCCTCGACGGCGTCGCCCACGCGGTCGGCGCGTCCGTGGACTACGTCAAACTGCACGGGGCTCTCTACGAGCGCACCGTCCGCGACGCCGAGCAGTCATCGGCCGTGATCGCCGCCATTCAGGCCTACGATCCGGGGCTTCCCGTTCTCGGGTTCCCCGGCTCCGCCCTGCTGGGCATCGCCGAGGAAGCCGGGCACCCTGTCTTCGCCGAGGCGTTCGCCGACCGCGCCTACCTCCCCGACGGCACCCTGGTGCCGCGCTCCCAGGACGGTGCCGTGCTGCACGACGCCGGCCAGATCGCCGAGCGGGCGGTGCGCCTGGCCACCAAGGGCGAGGTCGAGGCGGTCGACGGCACCGTGCTGCGGATCGAGGCGCACTCGCTGTGCCTGCACGGGGACACCCCCGGGTCCATCGCGACGGCCACCGCGATCCGGACGGCCCTGGAGGCCGCCGGCGTCGAACTGGAGAGCTTCGCCTAACTGACGGTCCCGGGCTGTCCCTGCCTGTCCCGGTGCGGCCCCACGCGGGGCTCGGCTAGCCGAACAGCAGGGTCGCCACCGTGAAGATGGCCAGCCCGGCCAGGGCGCCCACCACCGTGCCGTTGATCCGGATGAACTGCAGGTCCCTGCCCACCTGGAGCTCGATCTTCTGCGACGTCTCCTCGGCGTCCCAGCGGGCCACGGTGTCCGTGATGACCCCGGCGATGTCCGAACGGTAGGTCTTCACCAGGTAGCCGGCCGCATCGCCGATCCAGGCGTTCACCTTGCCGGCGAGCTCGGGATCGACCAGCAGCCGGGTGCCGAAGTCATGCACGGCCGCCTTGAATTTGATGGTCAGTTCGCTGTGCGGATCATCGACGGCGCTGAGCAGGGCCGTCTTGATGGTCTCCCACGTGCGGGAGGCGAGCTCCCGGACCTCGGGGTCGCCGAGCACCTGCGCCTTGACTCCCTCGGCGCGGGCGATCATCACCGGATCGTGCTGAAGGTCCTGCGCGAGTTCCTTGAGGTACTTGTCGATCGACTGCCGGACCTGGTGCTGCGGATCGGACTGCACGGCACGGGTGAACTTCAGGATCTCCACGTACACCTTGTCGCCCACCAGCCCGTCCACGAACGACGGCACCCACGTCGGCGACCGGTCGGTGACCAGCCGGTTGACCGTTTCCTGGTTGTCACGCACCCAGTCGACGGTGCGGTCCACGAGCAGGTCCACCAGTGCGTGGTGGTGGCCGTCGGCGAAGATCCGCTCCGCGAGCCGGCCTACGGGCGGTCCCCACGGCGGGGCGAGCAGGTGCTTGCGGACCATGGCCTCGATCACGGCCTGGACGTCGTCGTCGTTGAGGACCTTGAACGCGCCGCGGATGACCGCGGCACCTTCCTTGGCGACGCGGTCCGGGCCGCCGGGGCTGCACAGCCAGGCCCCGGCCTTGCGCGCGATGTCCGCCGACGCCAACTTCTCCTGAACCACGTCTTCGGAAAGGAAATTTGTCTCCACGAAGTCGCCCAGCGAGGCGCCGATCTGGTCCTTGCGGCGCGGGATGATTGCCGTGTGCGGGATCTTGATGCCCATGGGGTATTTGAACAAGGCCGTGACGGCGAACCAGTCGGCGAGGGCACCCACCATGCCGCCCTCGGCTGCGGCGCGGACGTATTCGAGCCCCGGATAGTACTTCTGCAGCGCGAACGCGACCACAAAGATCACGGCCATGACGATCAGGAGCGAGAGGGCCAGGAGTTTCATCCTGCGCAGTGCGGCCGCCTTCTCGGCGTCGTTGGCTGCGGGACGCCGTCCGGCGGGGCTGTCCGGAGCGCGGCCCGGCTGTTCCGCGGCACCGGTCACGTGAGTTGGCTCAGTATTCACCTGCATGAGCCCAGCCTAGCCCCGCCGGGGAAGCGGCCGTCCGCTAACGTGGCACCATGACGACTGACGAGTCCGCCTCCGCCCGGCCTCTGGTCTACGCCCACCGGGGCTCCAGCGAAGCCTTCGCCGAGCACACCCGGGCCGCGTACCTGCAGGCCATCGCCGACGGCGCCGACGGTGTGGAGTGCGATGTCCACCTGAGCCGGGACCAGCACGCCGTCCTGCTGCACGACGCCACCCTGGACCGTACCTCGGACGGCACCGGGCAGGTCGCGGACCGGACGCTGGACGAGCTCCGGCTCCTGGACTTCTCCTCCTGGAAGGGGGCACGCATCCCGGAAGCCTATGGTGCCAGGTCCGAGCAGTTCCTGACCCTGCCGGACCTGCTTGACATCCTGCGCGCTGCGGGCCGCGGGATCGGCCTGGCGATTGAGTTCAAGCACCCCAGCCCCTTCCACCTCGGCCTCGAGGACCGGGTCCTGGAACTCCTGAGGGACGAGGGCTGGGATCCGGGAACGTCGAAGCTGGACAACATCAGGGTTTCCTTCATGAGCTTCAGCCCCGACGCCGTCAAACACCTGCTCGAGTCGGTGCCCGCCGAGGCCGTCTGCCAGCTTGTGGACGACGTCAACGTGGCGGAAATCCGTGAGGAACTGGGCCTGGGCGCCCTCACCGGCGGGGCCCTGGCCAACGTCATGAAGGCCGCCCAGACGGAGGGCGAACGGATCCTGGACGCGGCCGAGGCAGGCCTTGCCGGCCCGGGCATCGGGTACGTCCGCGCGCATCCCGGGACCGTGCAGCGCTGGCTCGGCTCGGGACGAAAGTTCCGGGTGTGGACCGTTGACGACGCCGGCGACGTCGAGCTCTGCAGGGAACTCGGGATCCACGAGATCACCACCAATTGCCCGGCCCGAGTCCTGTCCCAGCTGATGGCGGCCAGCCAGCCTCTCCCGTAGGGGAGGATACCGGGCGAATTACGGCGGGCGGGGCCGCTGTGGTTGAGTGGTTCCATGCCATTTCGCTGGTCCGGCCGGGACCTCCAGACGCTGTCCGCGGCAGCGATGAGTGCGCTGCTGCTCACCAGCGCCGCCAAGCACTTCCGGGAACCCGAATTCTTCCACCCGGTGGTTCCCGAGATCCTGTGCCGTGACGACTCCGGCCAGCGGCCCAACGGCCCGCTGGCCGTGCTGTCCCGTGAGGAATGGGTGGCAGCGAGCGGGCTGCTGGAAGCCGCCGCCGCCGTCGGGCTCCTGATCCCGGCCGCACGGCCGGCCACCGCCGGCTGCGTCACGGCGATGTTCACCGCGTTCCTCGTCGGCCACGTCGGGGCCTTGCGCACCGCCTACGGGCCCGCGGGCACGCCGCGCCAGCGGACGGTGCACACCCTGCGCCTTCCGCTGCAGGCGCCACTCATCGCGTGGGCCTGGACCCTGACGCGGCGGAACCGGCGCTCGTGAAAATCCTGCAGTCGCCGGCAGTGCGGATCGGGTTGTCGATCAGCATTGCCACCGGTCTGTACGGCGTCTCCTTCGGCGCGTTGGCAGTCACGTCCGGCCTCGATTTCTGGCAGACCATGGCCCTGAGCCTGCTGCTGTTCAGCGGCGGGTCGCAGTTCGCGTTCATCGGCGTGGTGGCCGGAGGCGGGTCCGGAGTGGCCGCGATGAGCGCCGCGACCCTTCTGGGCATGCGCAACGGCATCTACGGCATGCAGATCAACGCCCTGCTTCAGCCGCGCGGGTGGCGCCGGTTCGCCGCCGCCCAGCTGACCATCGACGAATCGACCGCCACCAGCACCGGACAGACAGACCCGGCAGAGCAAAAGCGCGGCTTCTGGACCGCCGGCATCGGCGTCTTCGTCCTCTGGAACCTGTTCACGGCCCTGGGCGCGCTGGCGGGCGGGGCGCTCGGGGATCCCAAACAGTGGGGGCTCGACGGCGCCGCCGTGGCAGCCTTCCTGGGCTTGCTCTGGCCGCGGCTCAAGGGCAGGGAACCCGTGGCCATCGCCGTGGTCTGTGCTCTGGCCACCGTCCTGGCCGTGCCGTTCGTGCCGCCGGGCGTCCCGATCCTCGTCGCCGCCGTCGTCGCGGCCGGCATCGGCTGGTTCAGCCACGGCCGCAGCGACGAGGGCCTCGAACCCGACGTCGACCCCTACGCCGAGGAGCACGCGCAGCACCGCGACCACTCTGGAGAACGCCCCGGGGACCCCGCATGAACCTCTGGGTGTGGCTGCTGCTCTCCTGCCTGCTTGCGTACGCCTGGAAGCTGCTCGGCTACCTGGTGCCGGCCAGCCTGCTCCGCAACCCGCGGATGTCCAGGATTGCCGGGACCATGACGATCGGGCTGCTGGCGTCCCTGACCGTGGTCAACGCGGTGGCGACAGGTCAGTCGCTCGCACTGGACGCGCGGCTGGGCGCCCTGGCCGCTGCGGCCGTCGCCTTGTGGTTCCGCGCCCCGTTCCTGGTGGTGGTGATCGCCGGCGCGGCCGCCGCGGCCGGGCTCCGGCTGCTGGGCTGGAACTGACCCGCCGTCGGCAACAGATAGGCGGTTCCGGCCGTGCCGGGAACGGTCTTTAGTCCCTACTTGCGGCACGGACAGCATGGGAGCATTCGAAGATGAGTGAACATGACGACCCGGAGGCCGAGGTGCCACGCAAGCATCCTCATGCCAAGCCGCACGAGCCGTTTGTTTCCGCAGGAGCCGAATCCACCCGGGAACTGCGCGAGATGGCCCGCCGTCGTCGGGACGCCGAAGAGAAGCTGCAGCAACACCTCCTTGAAGCTAAAGAAAAACCGGTCGAGGACTAATGCCGGGCGCCAGGCTGTCGGAGCACTTGCAGGAGCTGGTGCTTGAAAATGCCAGCATTGACGAGTTTCTGCAGGAACTGTCCGGCGCAATCGCCGAGTTTGGTGCGTCCGTGGCCGGCTGCCGGATGCTGAGTTCGGTCCGCCTCCTCCGCAACCCGAAGCCTGCCGTCACGGCCGGCAGCGATCCCGCGGCGCTGGCGCTGGAGCAGTTGCAGCGCCAGACCGCGGGACCGGCCGTGGTGGCACTGGAGACCGGCCGGGCCGCCTTGCTTGATGGTGGCCAGGTTGAGCCGCGGCTGGACCGCTACCGGCGCACTGCTGCCCGGTGGGGTATCCGGAGCGTCCTGAGCGTCCCGGTGGCCCTGGACGAGGGGGCCGCCGCGGCCCTGACGTATCTGGCCACGGGCCCGGATGCTTTCGACGCCGGAGCGGCCGCAACCTGCGAGGCGTTTGCCGCCACGGCCGGGAAGTCCATGCGGCTGGCCGTGCGCCTCGGATCGGTCCAGGAAATGAACCGGGATCTGCTCCAGGCCATGAATTCCCGGACCAGTATCAACCTTGCGTCCGGGATCCTCATGGCCCAGAGCAGGTGCTCACAGGCCGAGGCCTTTACCCTGCTCAGCAAGGTCTCCAACAACCGCAACGTCAAGCTCCGGCTGGTGGCCGAGGAGATCCTGCGCAGGTTCGATCCCGGGCCCTGCTCGGCCGGCTTCGGCACCCGGGCCTGACGCCGGCAGCAGGAAACAGCGGGGGCGAGCTGCCAGCCGATCAGCCGGCGTCGTCGACTTTCACGATGATCTTCCCCCGGGTGTGGCCCTCCATGTTGAGCCGGAACGCCTCGGCGGCCTGATCCAGCGGGAACGTCCGGGCCACCTCGACCTTGAGTCGGCGCTCGTCCACGAGCCGCGCCAGGCGCTCCAGGTCGGCCCCGACGGGATTCACCCACATCCACGTGCCGCCGTGTTGCTCCACCGCGCTGTCCGCGATGGAGGCATGCCGGCCGCCCTCGGCGAGGACCGCCAGGGTGGTGTCAAGGTTGTCACCCACGAAGTCGGCCACGACGTCGGCGCCGCCGGGAGCCAGCGCGCGGACACGGTCCGCCAGGCCCTCGCCATAGGCGACCGGTTCCGCGCCGAGGGAACGGAGGAAATCATGGTTCTTTTCGGAGGCGGTCGCAATCACGCGGGCGCCGAGCGCCGCCGCGATCTGGATTCCCAACGAGCCCACGCCGCCGGCGCCGCCGTGGATCAGCACGGTGTCTGCGGCCGTGACGCCCAGCCGGGTCAGGACCTGATACGCGGTCAGCCCGGCGAGCGGAAGCCCTGCCGACTCGTCCCAGTCCAGGGATTCCGGTTTCCGGGCCAGGAGCCGCTCCGGCAACGCAATGTACTCGGCGAAACTGCCGCCGTGGACGAAGTCCTTGCGGCCGTAGGAGATGACTTCATCGCCGGGCCGGAACTCCGGGGCGTCGATGCCCACGGACTCCACGACGCCCGCGACGTCCCAGCCTGGAATGGCCGGGAACTGAAGGTCCATCATGGAATCGAGGTAGCCCGCCATGATCTTCCAGTCGACGGGGTTCACGGACGCCGCCTTGACCTTCACCAGGACCATTCCGGGCCCTACTTTCGGCATTGGCTGCTCGGTGAGTTCGAGGACATCCGGATTTCCGTACTGGCTGTAAGTGATCGCTTTCATGACTTACACCAACCGCGGGCCCGCCGGTCGTATTCCAGCTCTCAGGCCGGCGTCCCGAGTCCGGCGAGCCGCAGCATGACCGCCAGGCCCTCCGGGGTGCCCGGCCAGTGCCGCCGGACGGCGTCAGCTCCGGCCCGGGAGATCACCGAGCGCAGCACCAGCGCCACGATCACGACGTCGTCCGCGTAACCGATCACCGGAATGAAGTCCGGAACGAGATCGATCGGGGAGGCCAGGTAGAGGAGCAGGAGTGCCAGGCGGACCCGGACGCCCACCGCCACCGAGCGGTCGGCCAGCAGGCGCCGGATGAGCCGAAGCAGGTCCGGCAACAGCCGCAAGGCGTCCTTCATGGTGACGGTCTCGGGGTGACGCCGGGCATAGGCCCACAGCAGCAGCAACAAGACCGCGTAGACCACCAGCACGCCGCCGATGACCCCGGCAAGAGTTTCCCATCCCATGGCTAGATCCTACGGACCCAACCACGAACGGACCCACCAAGATCGGCACTAGCCAAGCACGGCGTCGAACGCGGTGCCCGGGAACGGAGCCTGGGGCGGCAGGGCCCGGTCCGGGCGCTCCGTCCGGATGGCGTCCTCCACCAGCGCCACGGGACGCCGCCACGCGTCGGAACCCGGCTCCATCGTGTCCACAACGCCGATCAGCATGGCCAGCAGGCGGATCATGTCCGTCATCGAAATATCGCTGCGAAGGGTGCCCTGGCCCTGCCCGCGGCCCAGCAGCACGGCGATGGATTCAATGAGGCCCCCGGTGATCCCGGTCAGCAGCCCGCGCCGTCCTGCGACAGCCCCCAGCAGGTTGGCTTCCTCGCTGGCAACACGCATCGTGGCGTCGATGACCCGAAAGAGCCCGGCGGCGGCGTCGGAATCGGCCAGGGCCTCATCGATGGCCGGATCCACCTGGAGCCGGAGCTGCCGGTTCAAGGCGGCGAGCACGAGTTCTTCCTTGTCCGCGAAGTTCCGGAAGAGCGTGGCCGGGCCCACCCCGGCGGTGGTGGCGATGGTCTGCAGCGGCACTTCGGGGCCGTGCTCGCGGAAGCACTGCCGGGCCGCGGAGATGATCTTGTCCACGTTGCGCGCGGCGTCGGCGCGGAGCGGCCTGCGGTCTACTGCCCGGTTCATTTGCTTAGGGTAGCAACGCGCGGGGCCGGTGGAGCCGTTCCCGCACGGGGAGTTCGTTATGTGACGGGTTCCGGGGCAATTTCGGGGTAATTCGGCGGCCAAATCGGGCGGTCCGATGTCTGGATCCCGTGAAAGACTGATGTGGGACGGCTCCAAAGATTTTCTGCCGCGCTGTCCGGACTGAGTGAAGGGAACCATTACATGCTGGTCGCATTCTCCGTAGCACCCTCCGGTGACCCCGCCAACGGCCAGGCGCCCGGGGACGCGTCGGTCCACGACGCCGTCGCGGCCGCCGTCCGGATTGTCCGCGAATCCGGTCTGCCCAACCGGACGAGTTCGATGTTCACGGAGATCGAGGGCGATTGGGATGAGGTCATGGACGTCGTCAAGCGGGCGACGGAGGCCGTCGGCGCCTATGGATCGAGGGTTTCGCTGGTGCTGAAGGCGGATATCCGGCCCGGATACGCTGGCGAGCTGACGGGCAAGGTGGAGCGCCTCGAAGAGGCCATCGGCAGTCAGGCAACGGGGCCGGGGAGCGGCGGGCACGGACCCGGCGGAACCGCGACCCGGGCTTAAATCCGGCAGGAACCCCGCCGTGATCCGGCTGCGGGGAGGCTACCGCTGGGCTGGCGCGGCTGGGACACTGGGGACATGATCGAGCATCAGTCGGCCCCCGGCTGGGTCGCCGTCGAGAAGTTCCTCTCCGACGTCGTGGTCCGGCCGGACCAGGCACTCCAACGCACCGTGGACACGGCCCTTAAGGCGGGAATGCCGGCTATCGAAGTGGCGCCGAACGCCGGCAAACTCCTGAAACTGTTGGTCCAGCTCTCCGGCGCCCGCCGCGTCCTGGAAATCGGCACGCTGGCGGGCTTCAGCACCATCTGGATGGCCCAAGGGCTGCCCGACGACGGCCGGCTGGTCACCTGCGAATATCTCCCCAGGCACGCCCGCGTCGCGCGCGCGAACATCGACGACGCCGGGCTGGGCCACAAGGTGGACATCAGGGTCGGCGCGGCGCTGGATACCCTGCGCGAGCTGGAAAGTGAGGCGGGACCGCCGTTCGATTTCGTGTTCATCGACGCCGACAAGGAAAACAACTCCCACTATCTGGACTGGGCCATCCGGCTTGGCCGGCCCGGCACCACCATCGTGGTGGACAACGTCGTGTGGGAAGGCGCCGTGCTGGACGCGTCGATGGACACGGTGAACGCACCGGGAATCATCAGCGCGCTCCAGATGATCGGAGGCGACCCGCGGCTGGACGGCACCGTCATGCAAACCGTGGGCTCGAAAGGGTGGGACGGCTTCGCCCTCGCGATCGTCCGCTAGCTAGGGGAGGACCCTCAGCCAGGCAGTCAGGCACTGGGCGCGGGCAGCGGGCGCGGGCGGCCGGCACAAAGTGCTAAGTATGCTTAGATTGCTTGGCGGCGGCCGAGGCGCCGCGGCCCGCCCATCCATCCAGTCCGAAGGAATACAGGCAGTCGAAATGAACGGGAACTCCCCCTCCCACAGCCCCCTCCCTGCCATGATCCGCCCTGTCAGGATCAGCTCCGGGGCAGCAGACTTGGACGCCATCGGCCCCCTGCTTTCCGAGGCGCAGGCCGCCGTCGGCGATGTCCCGGCGTTGTTGGACCTGGCCAAAACGGTGGGGACGACGGCGCCAAAGCCGGGCGAAGGCCGCACCGCTTTCCTGTGGGAGATGCTGGCCTCCGTGACCGCCGTCGACGTGGCCGCCGGACGTGTGCTGGAACCGCACCTGGACGCAGCCGCGATCCTGGGGCAGGCCGCCGGTCTGGCCGCTGGGGAAGGCCGGGACTTCCCGGAGCTTGACGGGATCCGCTTTGACGGTGCTTGGGGGGTGTTCGCCGCCGAGGCCCCCGGGCTCCGGCTTGAGGCAAAAGCCGCCAACGGAGGCTTCCTGCTCCACGGCTCCAAGCCCTGGTGTTCGCTGGCTGCGCAGCTGGACCATGCGGTGCTGACCGCGCAGGTCGAAGGCGGCGGCCGTGCCGCGTTCGCCGTCGACCTCCACGCAGACGGCGTGAGCTTTGCGGACCCGGAGTGGACCAGCCGGGGCCTGCGGGAAATCCGCAGCGGCACGGTGCACTTCGACGCCGTCCCGGCCGTTCCGCTCGGCGGAGCCGGCTGGTACTACCAGCGCCCGGGTTTCGCCTGGGGCGGCATGGGCGTGGCGGCCTGCTGGCTGGGCGGCGCCGTCGCCGTGGCCCGCAGCTTCACCGCATCCCTGCAGAGGTCCGCCGACGGCGGACGGGAACCGGACCAAATTGCCCTGGCCCACGTCGGCGAGATTGACCGCACCCTGGCCGCCCTGACCGGGTACCTCGCGCAGACTGCCGCGCGGATCGATGCCGGCGGCCTTTCCGGCGGCGGCGCATGGCGGGAGGCACTGCGCGTTCGGGGAAGCGTGGCCACGGCCGTGGAACGCATCCAGACGCTCGTGAGCCAGAACCTGGGGCCGGCCCCGCTGGCCTTTGATGAGCGCTACGGCAAACGGATGGCGGACCTTGCACTGTACGTCCGCCAGCACCACGCCATGCGCGACGACGCGCAGCTGGGCTCCCTGACGCTGGCAGGTGACACCCCGTGGTGAGCTTCACCCACAACGACCCCGGAACCAGCGAGGCCGCCTGGGCCGCCAGCGGCGCGGCGGAACTGCCGGAGTTGCCGCTGGATGACGCGGAGCTCGCCGGCAGGGCCTTCGTTGTCCTTGCGGCCCACCCGGACGACGAATCGCTCGGCGCCGGCGGCCTGCTGGCCCGGCTGCACGCCGTCGGCGCCACCGTCCGGGTGCTGTTGTGCACTGCGGGGGAGGCCTCGCACCCCGGCTCCGCAACCACGACGCCGGATCAGCTCGCCGCGGTCCGGCTGCGGGAATTCGGCGACGCCCTGACGCACCTGCGCGGCGGCCGGGAGCGGGCCGGTGACGGTGAATGGGAATGGAGGTTCCTGGGCCTGCCGGACGGCAAACTCGCCGAACACCGGGAGCAGATCCGCAACGCAGTCCTCGAAGCGGCCGCGGGCTGTGGGCGCCCGGCCAGGGAGGTCGTTCTCGTGGCACCGTACCGTTCGGACGGCCACACCGACCACGACGTCCTCGGGTCCGTTGCCGCTGAGCTCAGCACCGCTGCCGGCCAGGCCCTCCTCGAATACCCCATCTGGTACTGGTTGTGGGCCGCACCTGACGCGCCGGCTGGCCCGGTATGGCAGGGCTGGTTCAGGCTGCCGCTGCGCCCCGCCGAGCAACAAGCCAAGGCTACGGCCATGGCCGCGCATGTCTCCCAGGTGCAGCCCCTCTCCGGGCTACCGGGCGATGAGGTGCTCCTGCCTCCGGCCTTCCTGACGCACTTCGAACGGACCTGGGAGACATTCGCCTGGCATCCGGCCAGTGTCCCGTCCCACGGCGACGACGGGGAGCGGCGCCCCTACGCCGCGGAAGACGCTGAGCGCCTCTTCGATGCCGTCCACGCCCGGGACGAGGATCCCTGGCACTACACCTCGAGCTGGTATGAGCACCGCAAGCGGACCCTCACCCTGGCCGCGCTTCCGGCCGGCAGCTACACGGCCGGGCTGGAGATTGGCTGCTCGATCGGGACCCTGAGCGCGGAGCTCGCGCCGCGGTGCGGACGCTTCCTTGCCGTTGACGCCAGCAGCACGGCCGTGGACCGTGCCGCGAGGCGCCTCGCCCACCTGCCCGCCGCGCGAACGCGCCACCTGACCGTCCCGAACGAGTGGCCGGACGGATCCTTCGACCTGATTGTCGTCTCAGAGGTGGGCTACTACCTCTCACCGGCAGAGCTCGCCGGCTTGTTTGACCGGATCGAGGGCGCGCTCATGCCCGGCGGAACCCTCGTCCTGTGCCACTGGCGGCACCCGGTCTCCGGCTGGGAACTCGACGGCGACTCGGTCCATGCTGCGGCCCGGCAGCAGCTGGGCTGGACCGGCGGCGGGATCTACCTGGAACGCGATTTTGTCCTCGAGATCCTTCTTGCGCCGGACCCTGCGCCGGGCCCAGCGCCAGACTCTTCGCCGGACCGCGTCCCCGAGGAACGGGGGCGGTGACCGGGATGGCGGCACTGCCGTTCCCGTTGCCACGTGGGCACCGCGTCGAGCGGGTCGCCGTCGTGATGCCCGCACACAACGAGGAAGAACACCTTGAGTTGGCGCTGCGGGCCTTGCAGGGGTCCGCTGATGCCCTGCGCCGGGCCCGGCCCGACGTCGACGTTCGAGTCACTGTGGTGCTGGATAGCTGCACGGACGGCTCCGCCGCTATCGCGGCGGGCTATGTGGCCGCGGATCCGCGGTTCAGTGCCCTGGAGGTCAGCTTCCGCAGCGCCGGCGCGAGCCGGGCCGCCGGCGTCCAGGCCTCGGGCATCGGCGTGCCCCGGCTGCGGCCGCAGGGGCAGCGCTGGGCGCAGCCGCTTTGGCCCGCCCGGATCTGGCTAGCCAACACCGACGCCGATTCCAGGGTGCCGGAGAACTGGCTGGTCCGTCAGCTTGAATTCGCCGAGGCGGGGGCCGACGCCGTGCTCGGGTCCGTGGAACCGGACCCCGAGGGGATGGACCCCGAACTGCTCCGGCACTGGCGCGAACGCCATCCCTTCCACGAGGACCACCCCCACATTTACGGCGCGAATTTCGGGGTCCGTGCTTCCGCTTACCTGGCCGCCGGAGGGTTCGCCCGGGTCACGTCCGAAGAGGACCGCACACTGGTCCACAACCTCCGGAGCCGGGCCTTCACCGTCACGGCGACGGACAGCGCCCGGGTCATGACCTCCGGCCGCATCCACGCCCGGGCACCGCACGGCTTTGGCACCTACCTCCAAAGCCTGGGCCGGTTGCTGCCGCCTGCCGGCTAACGATCCATTGGCGCTGGACTCATTGAGGCAGAAAGTCCTTGACGCAGGGACTCATTGACGCCCGGACTGGCCCGCTCCACACTGATGAAGTGACCGACGCTGCGAAAGAACCCAGCATTGACCAGGTTGTTGACCGCCTGGCGGCCCGCTTTCCGCACGTTCCGCGGCTGCACGTCGCCTCGATCGTCAGGGAGGAGTTTCGGGCCCTGGAAAGCGGGCGGATCCGGACCTTCATCCCCACCCTGGTTGAACGCGGCGCCCGGGCGCGGATCCAAAGCGAGTTCGGGACGGGCTCCAGCGGCGACTAGCGCAGCATTCTCCAAGAACTGCGCAGCGCCCGGGCCCGGCGCGAGATGACCTTTGGCCCTTACCCGCCGATGCGGCCGGAGGAATGCTCAATCCATGAGGTACCTGGTCAGTGCCGGTGGCCGGCGGCGCCCGTGAGGGGCGGAGCGCAGGCGTGAACCCCGCGGCGGGGCAGGACTCGCTGTCAGCCCTGGCCGGCCTCAGCGCCGACGAAGCCACCCGGCGGCTGAAACAATTCGGCGCCAACAAGCTGCCCGAGCCCCGTCCGGTGCCCGGCTGGCGGAGGCTCCTGGCCGAGTTCACGCACTTCTTCGCGATCATGCTCTGGGTGGCGGCCGTCTTCGCGTTCGTTGCCGGCTTGCCGGAACTGGGCATCGCCGTCGTGGTGGTGATCGTGGTTAACGGGGTGTTCGCCTACATCCAGCAGGAGCGGGCCCAGCACGCCGCCGCCAAGCTCCGCGAACTGCTCCCGGCCATGGTTTCGGTCCGCCGGGACAGCCGCGTGATCAAAGTCCACTCCACCGAACTCGTGCCGGACGACGTCGTGGTGCTGGTAGCCGGCGACCGCATTCCCGCGGACCTCAGACTGGCCGTTGCCGCCAGCTGCGAGGTCGACGAGTCGATGCTCACGGGCGAAAGCGAGGCCGTCAGCAAATCCCCGGGCGATACCGCTTTCGGCGGGACATTCCTGGTCAACGGGCAGGCTGAAGGCGTGGTCTCGGTGACAGGCGGCCAGACCCGCCTCGCGGAGATCGCAGCACTGACGGGCAAAGTCGAAGCCCCGACCAGCCCGCTGGCACTGGAGCTGCAAAGAATCGTCCGCATCATCGCCACCATGGCCCTGGGCATCGGCGCCCTGTTCTTCGTCATCTCCCTCTTTGTCGGCATTTCCTGGCGCGATGCCTTCCTGTTCGCCATCGGGGTGGCCGTTGCGCTGGTCCCCGAGGGCCTGCTGCCGACGGTCACGCTCTCGCTGGCTGTCGGCGCGCAGCGAATGGCCAAGCGCAACGCGCTCGTGCGCAACCTCCAGGCCGTAGAGACCCTCGGCTCCACGACCTTCATTTGCACTGACAAGACCGGCACCCTGACACAGAACCGGATGAACGTCGTCGAGGTCTGGACGCCGGCCGGGCTGCTGACCGTCAACGGTCAGGGCTACGGCCCCGAAGCCGATATTGCCGGCGACGGCGGGGAAGCGGCCCGGCAGCTCAGCGTGGCGGCGCGCGCCGCCTCGGTGGGTCGGGCCGTCCTCCACGAGGGCCGGTGGATTGCGGAGGGGGACCCAATGGAGGCCGCCATTGACGCGCTCGCCGCCCGCCTCGCGGCCGGTCTCCCTGACGGGGGCGGACACGCGGAGCAGCCGACGCCGTCGCACCGGTTCGCGTTCGACCCCCGCAGGCTGCGGGAGTCGGCAATCGTTGGCACCACCCTCTACGTGAAGGGGGCCCCGGAGTCCGTGATCCCGCAGTGCGCTGGCAGCGGCACGGCAACCGGGGCCCGGGTCCCGGTCCCGGACCCGGAACAGGCCCGGGCGCGGGACATGGTCGATGAGATGGCTTCGCATGGCCTGCGCGTGCTCGCCGTCGCCCAGCGCGGCCTGCCGGGGCCGCCGGGCGCCACGTTCAGGTTGGAAGACGCTGAGACCGGACTGACGCTGCTGGGCCTGATGGGCTTGCACGATCCTCCCCGGGCGGAAGTGAAGGTGGCCCTCGCCGCGGCCCGCGACGCCGGAATAAAGGTGGCGATGGTGACCGGCGACCACGCCTTTACCGCCGCCGCGATTGCCCGGGAGACGGGGCTGCTCGGTCCCACGGAGACCGTCCTGCAGGGACCGGACCTGCCCGAGGACGACGCCGTCCTGGCAGAGCTGCTGGACCGCGACGGAGTGGTGGTCAGCCGGGTGACGCCGGAACAAAAACTCCGGGTGGCACGTCTGCTGCAGGGCCGCGGGCATGTCCTGGCCATGACCGGCGACGGCGTCAACGACGGGCCGGCCCTGCAGCAGGCCGACATCGGGGTCGCGATGGGACTGAGCGGGACCGACGTCGCCCGTGAGGCCGCCGACCTCGTGCTGCTGGACGATGACTTCGCCACGATTATCGCCGCGGTGGAGCAGGGCCGCGCCACCTATGCGAACATCCGGCGCTTCCTGACATACCACCTGACAGACAACGTCGCCGAGCTCACCCCCTTTGTCATCTGGGCCTTGTCCGGCGGAAGCTTCCCCCTGGCACTGGGCGTGCTGCAAATCCTGGCCCTGGACATCGGCACCGACCTGCTGCCCGCCCTGGCCCTGGGCAGCGAGGCGCCCAGCAAGGGGACGCTGAAACGGCCGCCCGAACGCCGGCACCTGATGGACCGCGCCCTCATGTTCCGGGTGTTTGGGCTCCTGGGGCCGGTGGAGGCGGTGATGGAGATGACGGCGTACACGGTGGTGCTGCTCGGCGCGGGATGGCGGCTCGGCGCGGAACTGCCGCCCGCCGACGTGCTCATGGCGGCGTCCGGCGCGGCCTTCACCACGGTTGTCCTGGCCCAACTGGCGAACGCCTTCGCCTGCCGCAGCGCTACCGTCCCGCCCTGGCGGTTGGGCTGGTTCACCAACAGGCTGTTGCTGTGGGCTGTGCTGGCAGAGCTGGGGCTGCTGTGCGTGTTCCTGTTCCTCGGGCCGTTGGCGACGCTGCTGGGCCAGGCCCCTCCGACGCCGGGAGGGCTGGCGGTGGCGCTGGCTGCGATCCCCGTCGTCCTGGTCGCCGACTGGCTGTACAAGATCGTCCGTCACCGCCGGGCGGGGTCCGCCGACGGCGCCGGACCCCGCGGCGGCGCCGGGCCCCGCGGCACCGGAACCGGCGGCACGCGGGTCCAAAGCCCCTGACCCCGGGCGCCCGTCCCACGCAGGATGGGTCCATCGACAACGCACAGGAGTGCTGACATGGCTGAATCGCCCGTGATGTGGTTTGACGAGATCGGCATGGCGGACGTCCCGCGGGTGGGCGGCAAGAACGCCTCCCTCGGCGAGCTCATCCGGACCCTCCAAAGCCGGGGGGTACGCGTCCCCGACGGGTTCGCCACCACGGCCGCTGCCTACCGCACGTTCATCGCGGCCAACGGGATCGACGCCGCCATGCGGGCGCGCATCGCTGCCTACCGGTCCGGGGACGCCACTCTGCGTGCCACCGGCGAGGCCGTCCGGGAGATGTTTCTGGCCAGCGAGTTCCCCGACGACATTGCCGCATCCATCCGTGCCCATTACCGGAGCCTGGGGGAGCGGGCCGGGCTGGACCGGCTCTCCGTCGCCGTGCGCAGCAGCGCGACCGCGGAGGACCTGCCGGATGCGAGCTTCGCCGGGCAGCAGGAGACCTTCCTGAACGTCACGGGAGAGCGGGAACTGCTGGACGCCTGCCGCCGCTGCTACGCCTCCCTTTTTACGGACCGGGCCATCAGCTACCGTGAGGTCAAAGGCTTCGACCACATGGACGTCGCCCTCTCGATCGGCATTCAGCGGATGGTGCGCTCCGACGTCGGGGCCTCCGGGGTGATGTTCTCGATCGACACCGATTCGGGCTTTCCCCGGGCCGCCGTCATCAGTGCGGCCTGGGGCCTCGGCGAAACCGTGGTCCAGGGCACCATCAACCCGGATAAGTACCTGGTCTTCAAGCCGCTCCTCACGGACTCCGCGGCAGCGGAAGGCATCACGCCGATCATCGAAAAATCCCTCGGCTCCAAGGCCCGGAAAATGGTCTACGCCCGCGGCGGCAGCGCCCGCACCCGGATGGTGGACACCTCGGCGGCCGAGCGCCGGGATTTCGTGCTGGGCGACGCCGAGATTCTCGCCCTCGCCCGCTGGGCCGTCACGGTCGAAAACCACTACGGCCGGCCGATGGACATGGAGTGGGCCCGCGACGGGGAGACCGGGGAACTCTTCATGGTCCAGGCCCGGCCCGAGACGGTCCAGTCGCGCCGGACCGGGCCGCACTTCACCATCCACCACCTGCTGGAACAGGGGACGGTGCTGGCCGCCGGATCGGCCATCGGCGACTCGATCGCGCACGGCACGGCCTGCGTCATCCGGACTGCGGCGGACATCGCCAAGTTCCGCGACGGCGCCATCCTCGTGACCGAAATGACCGACCCCGACTGGGTGCCCATCATGAAACGGGCGGCCGGGATCGTCACGGACCACGGCGGCCCCACGAGCCACGCGGCGATCGTCAGCCGCGAGCTGGGCGTGCCCGCCGTCGTCGGAACCGGCAACGCGACGGCCGTCCTGGCCGAGGGCCGGGCCGTGACCATCTCCTGCGCCGAGGGCGATCTGGGCCGCGTCTACGACGGCACCCTGGCGTTCGAAACGGAAGACGTGGATCTCGGCGCGCTGCCCGAAACGCGCACCGCCGTCATGGTCAACATCGCCAGCCCGGCCGCGGCATTCCAGTGGTGGCGGCTGCCGGCCGACGGCGTCGGGCTCGCCCGGATGGAGTTCATCATCAGCAGCCTGATCCGGGTGCATCCCATGGCGCTGGTCCATCCCGAACGGGTCTCGGACCCCGCCGAGGCACGGCAGATCCGGGAACTGGCGCAGGCCTATGCGGACCCGGCCGAGTACTTCGTGGATGCCCTGTCGCTGGGCATCGCCAAGATTGCCGCACCGTACTATCCCCGCCCCGTGATTGTCCGGCTCAGCGACTTCAAGACCAACGAATACGCCCACCTGCTCGGCGGGGCCGCTTTCGAGGAGCCGGAAGAGAACCCCATGCTTGGCTTCCGCGGCGCTTCGAGGTACTACGATGCCCGCTACCGGGAGGGCTTCGCGCTCGAATGCGCCGCGCTCAAGCGGGTCCGCGAGAAGCTCGGGTTCGCCAACGTGATCGTCATGGTGCCGTTTTGCCGCACGCCGCAGGAGGCGGACAAGGTCCTTGCCGTGATGGCCGAGCACGGCCTGGTCCGCGGCAGCAACGGGCTGCAGGTCTACATGATGTGCGAAATCCCGTCCAACGTGGTCCTGGCCGAGAAGTTCGCCACGCGTTTCGACGGGTTCTCGATCGGCTCCAACGACCTCACGCAGCTGGTCCTGGGCGTGGACCGCGATTCCGGCCAGCTCGCGGCGCTATTCGATGAGCGGGACGAGGCCGTGATGACCATGATCAGCGAGGCCATCCGGAAGGCCCACGCCGCCGGCATCAAGATCGGCATCTGCGGCCAGGGCCCCAGCAACCACCCGGAATTCGCCGCGTTCCTGGTGCGGGAAGGGATCGATTCGATCTCGCTGAACCCGGACAGCTACCTCAAGACCGTGCCGCGGATCGCGGAGGCGGAAATGGCGTCAGCCAGAACAGAGTCAGCCCCGGCGCCAGCCGGAACAGAGTCAGCCCCGTAGCGGGGCACGCCGCGCGCCTTCCTCCCGCCGCACCGGGCTGCCCGCGCTGCGGCGGCCGGGTCCGAGGGAGCGCAGGGCGTTGAGGATCGTGGCGAGGTCCACCAGTTCCTGGGTCAGGGCGCCGACGATGGCCGGCACGTAGCCCGCGGCCGCGGCCAGCATGAGGGCCACGCTCAGTCCGATGCCGATCCAGATGCTCTGCAGGGCCACCTGCACGGTGCGTTGTCCGATCCGGACGGCCGACGCCACCTTGGAGAGGTCATCGATGATGATCACGACGTCGGCGGACTCGCCGGCCGCCGTCGAGCCGCGGGCGCCCATGGCGATTCCGACGTCGGCCACGGCAAGGACGGGGGCATCGTTGACGCCGTCGCCGACCATCATGACCGGACGGTCCGGCAGGGTTTTCACGGCCTCGACCTTGTCCGGCGGCAGGCACTCGGCGCGGACGTCGGTGAGGCCCGCCTCGTCCGCGATGTGCCGGGCGGTGGCCAGCGCGTCGCCGGTCAGCATGACTGTCCGTCCCACGCCCAGGGCCTTGAGTTCGCCGAGGGTGCGGCGGGTCTCCTTGCGGATGGGATCGCTCATCACCAGGGCGCCGGCAAACTTGCCGCCGGCCCCGACGTAAATGGCGAGCTCGCCGCTGGCCAGCTCCGCCTCAGCTACGCCGGACGCCCATTCCGCAACGAACGCGGGCTTGCCCACCACCACGTCCTGGCCGTCGAACCAGGCCCGCACCCCGTGGGTGGCGAATTCGGTGGCCTCGGTGGCGGACGCGAAGGACAGGCCCCGGGACCGGGCGGCGTCCATCACCGAAGCGGCCAGCACGTGCGAGGAATACTGTTCAGCGGACGCCGCCAGCTCCAGGACCTCATCTTCCGAGAGGGTCCCGGCAGTGCGGATGGCCACCAGGGCCGGGCGGCCGTAGGTCAGGGTTCCCGTCTTGTCGAAGGCGACCGTCTTGATCCGGCTCAGCTGTTCGAGCACTCCGGCGTACTTGACGATGACGCCGGAGCGGGCGGCGCGGCTCATCCCGCCCAGGAAGGCCACGGGGGCGGCGATCAGCAGGGGGCACGGCGTGGCCACCACCAGGACCTCGGCGAAGCGTTCCGGGCTGCCGCTGATGATCCAGCCCGCGGCGCCGAGCACGTAGGCGAGGGCCGTGAACGGCACGGCGTAGCGGTCCGCCAGCCGGACCATGGGCGCCTTGCTCTCCGCCGCCTCCTTCACGAGGGCGACGATCCGGCTGTACTGCGAATCCTCCATGCGTGCCGTGACCCGCATCCGGACCGCCGCCTCACCGTTCAATGACCCGCTCATGAGGCCTTCCCCGGCGGAGCGCTCCACCGGCAGGCTTTCCCCGGTGAGCGAGGATTCATCGAAGGATCCGGACTCGGAGAGCAGGATGCCGTCCAGCGGCACCACCTCGCCGGGCCTGACCAGCAGGATGTCGCCGATTTCGACGTCGGTGGCCGCCACGTCCTCCTGCTGGCCGTCTGTGCGGGTTCCGTTGGTATTGATTCCGGCGGCGGGGGAACCGCCTGTGTCGGTTCCGGCTGTGTCTGTTCCGCCTGTGTCGATTCCGGCGGCGGCGGGGCCGTTGCGCTCCCGGTGGGCCGTTTGCGGCACCCGCTCCAGCAGGGCCGTCAGCTCGCCCTTGGCCCGGCCAGCAGCGTAGTCCTCCAGGGCCGTGCCGCCGGCGAGCATGAGCACGATGATCATCGAGGCGACGTACTCACCCACGAGCACGGTGCTGACGATGGCCGTGACGGCGAGGATGTCGATGCCCCACTGTCCGCCAGCGAGCCGGCGCACCATTCCGACGGCGAGGTAGGCCGCCACGGCCAGGGCATAGACGCTCGCAGCGGCCCGGGCTATGCCTTCCTGCCCGGCGAACAGCAAGACCAGCACCGCCAGCAGGACAAGGAGGGTCCCGGCCACGAGCGGATACCGGAGCACGAATTTCACGGATGTTCCGCCTTAGCTTCGTATCAGGTTTGGCGTCTCCCTGAATCCTACTGCGCGGCCACGGCCGGCTTGCCGCGACGGCCTCGCGGACCGTCCCCGAACCTCGGCATGAGAGGCTGGAGGAGCACCCGTCCCGACCAAGCGGGCCGGCGCGCAGGAGCCCAATAATTGTAGCGGGCCCGCGGCGCAGTACAAGCGATGCCAGGAGGAATGACGTGCGAAGCAGTTCCAACACCGTCGACACACGGAGGGCTCTCGTGGTGGGAGCAAGCGGAATTGCCGGATCCGCCCTGGTGGGCCGGCTCGCCGAGGAGGGGTGGGACGTGGTGGGGCTCTCCCGCAATCCCCTCCGCCGCCGCGACGTACGCCATGTGAGCGCGGACCTGACGTCCGAGGAGGACCTCCGCGGGGCCCTGGCGGGTGTTTCACCCACCCACGTGTTCTACACCGCCTGGTCCAGGAGAAATACCGAACAAGAGAACATCGACACCAACGCGGGCATGCTGCGGAACGTCCTCGCCAGCCTCAGCGGCAAGCCCGTCAAGCACGTCGCCCTC
This sequence comes from Arthrobacter sp. YAF34, assembly GCF_052113245.1. Lineage (NCBI taxonomy): Bacteria > Bacillati > Actinomycetota > Actinomycetes > Micrococcales > Micrococcaceae > Arthrobacter > Arthrobacter sp. YAF34. The sequence goes on along the minus strand of NZ_JBFRCV010000004.1, from coordinate 105,285 downwards.
ATGACCGGGCTGAAGCACTATCTGGGCCCGTTCGAAGCGTACGCGGCCGGGGAAATGCCGGACACCCCCTTCCGGGAGAGCGAGCCCAGGCTGCCGACGCCGAACTTCTACTACGCCCAGGAAGACGAGTTGTGGGCGGCGGCCGCGAGGCAGGGCTTTGGCTGGTCCGTGCACCGGGCCCACACGGTGATCGGGCATGCAGTCGGGAACGCCATGAACATGGGACTCACCCTCGCCGTTCAGGCATCCATCTGCAAGGAACTGGGCCAACCGTTCATCTTCCCGGGCTCCGAGACGCAGTGGAACAGCCTCACGGACATGACCGACAGCGGGCTGCTGGCGGACCACATGATCTGGGCGGCCACAGCGGACAACGCTGGCGACGAGGCCTACAACATCGTCAACGGCGACGTCTTCCGCTGGCGGCGCATGTGGCCCGCGCTGGCCGATTATTTCGGTGTCGAGCCGGTGGGCTACGCCAACGAACCCCGCCCCCTGGAGCAGCAGATGCGCGGCATGGAAGGCGTGTGGGCGGACATCGCCGCCCGCCATGGGCTGGCCGAGCCCGATGTGGCACGGGTGGCATCATGGTGGCACACGGACGGCGACCTGGGCCGGAACCTCGAGGTGGTCACGGACATGAGCAAGAGCAGGCTCGCCGGTTTCACCGGGTACCGCCGCACGGAAGACTCCTTCCTGCAGCTGTTCGACCGGTACCGGGCGGACGGCCTGATTCCGGCGGCCTCCTAGACTGCGGCACGGGCGGGGCCTTTGAGCCCTAGCCTGCCGTGGCGCGCGGTGCCAAGGTGAAGCATGGGGTCCATGACCGCGGGCCGGCGCCGCCGGCTGTTGGTAATCGCGGCCATGGTGGTTGCGCTGCTGCTGGCCGGCTGGGCCGCGGTCGTGCTGCTTCAGGGGGCGCCGACGGCGTCACCGCCCCCATCCGCGCCCGTCACCGCACCGGCATCCGGACCCGCCAGCGCAAGTTCCTCCGGGACCGCGCCCCTTCCTTCCCCGTCCCCCGAACCGGCCTCGGCATCGCCGGCCCCGGACACCAGCGTGCCAGTTCCGGCCGAGCCGGTTCCCGTCCCGCCGCCGGCACCGCCGGCCCGGGCACCGACGGTCCCCGCGCCGACGGCTCCCGCTCCGGTACCGCCCGCGGCGCGGTTCCCCGCCGCGCTCGCGGGCCACGACGTCGAGACCATCCCGGGCGCCGGGGCCGTAGTGGCCCTGACCTTCGACGCCGGCGCCAACGCTGCCGGACTGCCCAGCATCCTGCAGAGTCTCGACGCCGCGGGTGTGCGGGCCACGTTCTTCCTCACCGGCAGCTGGGCCGCCGCGAACCCCGGAGGCGTGGCGGCGATCGTCGCCGGCGGGCACCGGGTGGGCAACCATTCCATGACGCATCCGGCCTTCACCGGGCTGCCCGACGCCGGCATCAAGGACCAGGTCCGATCGGCCGAACAGGCCATCCGGGCGGCCGGGGCGGACCCGCGGCCGCTCTTCCGGTTTCCCTTCGGCGACCGCGATGCCAGGACCATCGCCACCGTCAACAACCTTGGCTACCTTCCGGTGCGCTGGAGCGTCGACACCCTGGGCTGGAAAGGCACCAGCGGCGGAGTGACGGCGCAGATCGTGGCGGACCGCGTCCTGGCGGGCCTGCAGCCGGGGGAAATTGTCCTGATGCACATCGGTTCCAACCCCGACGACGGCACCACCCTGGACGCCGCTGCCCTGCCCCAGCTGATCAGCCGCATCCGCCGGGCCGGCTACGGCTTCACCACCCTCGACGCACTCCTGGGCTAAGAGCGGGCCGAACGCCACTGTCGCGGCGCACCGATCGCTGATAGGACAGGGCCATGACGGAGTCGCCCACAGTTGCAGCCGCGCTGGCTCCCGTCGATGCCGTGATCTTTGACCTCGACGGCGTCGTGACCGACACCGGAGAGCTCCGCGCGGCAGCCTGGAAACAACTCTTTGACGACGTCATGATCGACCCCCGGCTTCCCGCCGCCGCGCGGCGCGCGCCGTTCGCGGACGATGACTTCGCACGCTGGATCGAGGGCCGGACCTGGGAGGACGGCGTGGCCGTATTCCTGGCCTCGCGCGGCGTTTCCATTCCCCGCGGCTCGCCCGCGGACGGCCCGGCCGAATGGACGACGTTCGGACTCGCGCAGCGCCAGAACGGAATTTTCGAAGCCATGCTCGCGGGCCGGCCCGTGCCCGTTTTCCCCGGCACCGTGGCGCTGCTCGAGCGGCTCCGGGCCGGCCGGATCCCCGTGGTCCTCGCCACGTCCAGCCGGAACGCCGCCGCGATCGTAGCCGCCGCGGGCCTTGGCGAGATCTTTGACCACATCGTGGATGGCCAGACGGCCCTGGACCATGATGTCGCCGGAATGCCGGCGCCGGCTTTGGTCCTCGAAGCCGTGCGCCGGCTGGAGATCACCCCCGCCCGGGCCATGGTGATCGCCGACGCCGCAGCCGGCGTGGAAGCCGGGCGGCGCGGAGGGTTCGGGCTCGTGGTCGGCCTCGACCGGGCCGGGGAGCGGCGGGCGGCGCTGGAAGCCGCGGGCGCCGACGTCGTGGTTGAAGACGTCAGCGAACTGGACATCGGGCTGGTCATCACCCACCCGTGGCTGCTGGTCTACGAAGGATTCGACCCCGCCCATGAAGGCCACCGGGAGGCGCTGACCACCCTCGGCAACGGCTACCTGGCCACCCGCGGCGCCGCCCCCGAGCACCGCGCGGGGGAAATCCACTATCCCGGCAGTTACCTGGCGGGCGTTTACAACAGCCTCGCGAGCACCGTCCAAGGCGAGGAGACGGTGGACGAGCACATGGTCAACGTTCCGGACTGGCTCCCGCTGGATGTCAGGATAGGCGACGGCCCCTGGTGGTCCGACGGCGGGCTGACCCTCCGCAGCGAACGCCGCACGCTGGACCTCAAGCGCGCCCTGCTGAACCGGGACGCGCTCCTGGAAGACGACACCGGGCGGCAGCTCCGGGTACTCCAGCGCCGGATCGTGTCCATGGCCGAGCCGCACCTGGCCGCGCTGGAAACCACACTGACCGCCGTGGGGTGGAGCGGGACCCTCAGCGTCCGCAGCGGCTGCGACACCGGCGTCACCAACTCCAACGTGCCCGAGGACGCCCAGCTGGCCAACCGCCACCTGACCGCGGTGACGGTGTCCTCCTCGGAGGCCGGCCCGGACGCCGCGGAACTGACGGTCCAAGCCCGGACGAGCGGGAGCCGGATCGGGATCGCACTGGCGCTGCGGACCCGGATTTCCGGGGGCGTGCCGCCGCAGCCGGGGTCCGGGGCCGGCTGGACTCCCGCCGGGCTTCCCGAGCCGGCCGGGGGCATGCACGGCCACCGCTTCGACCTGCCGGTCACGGACGCCGTGCCCGTCACGGTGACCAAGACGGTGGCCGTCGCCACGTCTCGGGACCACGCCATCGCCTCCCCGGTCTCGGCGGCACTCGCCGTGCTGGCGCGCGCACCCCAGGGCTTCGACGCGCTGCTGGCGGACCATGAGGCGGCGTGGAGCCTCCTGCTGGCGCCGTTCATCATCGAATCCGACGCACCGTCCCAGGCCCAGCTCATCCTGAACCTCCACGTCTTCCACCTGCTGCAGACCCTCACCACCCACACGGCCGAGCTCGACGCCGGGGTCCCGGCCCGCGGTCTCCACGGCGAAGGCTACCGGGGACACGTTTTCTGGGATGAACTGTTCGTGCTGCCGGTCCTGAACTCCCGGCTGCCCGCGGTGGCCCGCGAGCTGATCGACTACCGCTGGCGCCGGCTGGGGACGGCGCGGGACGCGGCCCGGAAGGCCGGACTGAGCGGCGCTCTCTTTCCCTGGCAGAGCGGCAGCGACGGCACCGAGCAGACACCCAAGTTCCTGTTCAACAAGCTCTCCGGGCACTGGGTGCCGGATTACTCGCACCTGCAGCGGCATGTCGGCCTGGCGGTCGCCTACAACGCCTGGCAGTACTTCGAAGCGACCCAGGACCGGGGCTGGCTGACGCGGCACGGTGCCGAAATCGTGGTGGACGTCGCCAGGCTGTTCGCCTCCCTGGCCGTGCACGACTCCGCGGAGGACCGGTTCCACATCAGGGGCGTCATGGGGCCCGATGAGTATCACACCGGCTATCCGGGTAACCCCGGCGGCGGCCTGGACGACAATGCCTACACCAACATCATGGCCGCCTGGGTGTTCGACCAGGCCGTCTGGATCATGCATTCCGTGCAGGGGTTCGACATGGAGGAGCTGCGGTCCCGTTTGGGCATCACGGGAGCGGAAATCGATGACTGGGCGCACCTGAGCCGGCGCATGTTCGTGCCCTTCCACGACGGCGGCATCATCAGCCAGTTTGACGGTTACGGCGCACTCCGGGAGCTTGACTGGAAGCACTACCGCCGCGCCTACCGGAACATTGAGCGGCTCGACCTGATCCTCGAAGCCGAAGGGGACAGCGCCAACCACTACCGGCTGGCCAAACAGGCGGACGTCCTGATGCTTCTGTATGTCCTGGGCGAGGAGCAGCTCCTCGGGTTCCTGCGCCGGATGGGCTACGACGTCGAGTCAGCGCAAATTGCGGCCACCGTGGACTTCTACCTGGCCCGCACCGCGCACGGCTCCACCCTGAGCCGGGTCACCCACGCCTCCGTGCTGGCGCAGCACGATCCGGAGCGGGCGTGGGCGACCTTCCGGGAAGCCCTGGACACGGACCTGGACGATACCCAGGGCGGCACCACGCGCGCAGGCATCCACCTGGGCGCCATGGCGGGGTCGATCGACGTGGTTCAGCGCAGCTTCGCCGGGCTCCGGGTGACCCGCGACGCCTTGGACTTCACTCCGCGGCTGCCGGCCGAGCTGTCCCGGGTGGAATTCCAGGTCCGCTACCGCGACCAGATGCTGGCCGTGCACCTCGGGAGGGACCGGCTGCGGGTCGCCGCGGCGCCCGGGGACGCCCCGCCGGTGCTGGTGCGGGTCGGCGCGGAGAAAGTGCTGCTCCGGGCGGGCCAGGAGCACGAGTTCCTCCGCGGCGGCGGCCCGCCCAACTAGCTCGCAGCAGGGGCCGTTTTGGGGGCTCAGAACGGCCCCTGCTGCCAGCTACTTCAGGGGGCTGCCGCGTTACGTGCGGTCACGTTGACGGGCCGGATCCATGTGCAGCACGGCCGCCCCCGTGATCCGGTCCGCCGCCAGGTCCCGCAGGGCCTGATCGGCGGCGTCGAACGGGTACGCCACCGTCGTGGCACGCAGCGGGATCTCGGCGGCGATCCGGAAGAACTCCTCGCCGTCGGCCCTGGTATTGGCCGTGACGCTGCGCAACTGGCGCTCCTGGAAAAGCTCCTCGCTGTAGTGCAGGGGCGGGATGTCGCTCAGGTGGATGCCGGCGACAGCGAGTGTCCCGCCGCGGTCCAGGGCGCGCAGCCCCACCGGCACCAGGCCGCCGGCCGGGGCAAAGAGGATCGCGGCATCCAGCGGATCCGGCGGCTGCTCCTCAGCCCCGCCGACGAAGGTGGCGCCGAGTTCCAGGGCCAGCCGGCGGGCCTCCGCGGACCGGGTCATGACGTACACGCGGGCCCCGCGGTAGAGGGCGATCTGTGCGGCCAGGTGCGCCGAGCCGCCGAAACCGTAGATGCCCAGCCGGCCCCCGATCGGCAGCTCGGCCCGGCTCAGGGCCCGGTAGCCGATGATGCCCGCGCACAGGAGCGGCGCGGCCTGCTCGTCGCTGAACGATTCCGGGATCCGGTAAGCGAAGTTCTCGGCCACCGTGATGAGTTCGGCATACCCGCCGTCGCGGTCCCAGCCGGTGAACGTGGGGGACAAGCAGAGGTTCTCCTGGCCGCGTACGCAGAACCGGCAGGTGCCGCAGGTGCCGCCCAGCCAGGCCACGCCCACCCGTTCGCCGAGGCCGAACCTGGCCGCTTCCGGGCCGAGCCCGATCACCTCGCCCACCACTTCGTGGCCCGGGATGGTGCCGGGGTGCCGCGGCGTAAGATCGCCCTCGGCCAGGTGCAGGTCGGTGCGGCACACGCCGCACACCCGCACCCTTAGCAGGATCTCCCCGCGCTCCGGTCGGGGCTCGGGGCAGTCGCCGGCCACAAGGGGTCCGCCGGACATCGGCCCCGGACGTTCAACCCGCCAGGCTCGCACCGCGGCCTCCTTCTCTGCAGTCTCTGCTCTCCGGAATCGGCTTCGCGGCGGCTAACGGCTGACCAGCACGTTGCAGGGTGCCTTGTGCAGGACGGCGGAGACCGTGTTCCCGAGGCCCGCCCCGGGATCGTGGGTCCCAAGCACCAGGACGTCGGCGTCGGCCGCGGCGGCGAGGAGTTCCCGGGCGGCGGCATGGCCCCCGCGCAGGGCGCCGGAAACCTTCAGCCCGGATGCCAGGCTCCGTGCCTCGTCGATGGCATGGTCCAGCAGTTCCTGGCCGGGGAGCACGGCGTGCCGGCCATGGTCCTCCCGTGCCGAGCCGCGGTCCACATGGACCAGGTGCAGCGGGGCGCCGAGGACTTCCGCCAGCCGGACGGCCTCGGCCAGCGTGGCCGGGCTGCGTGGCGAGGCGTCAACGCCCACCACGACCGGGTGCCCCGGATTGCGTGCGCGCCGGACCACCAACACGGGGCAGGGGGCGGACCCGGCCAGATCGATGCCCACCGAGCCCGCCACCTGGTCCAGGACGGCGCCAAGTCCCCGGCTGCCGACCACCAGCAACCGGGCGCCACGGGCGGCCTGGCGCAGCACGGGGGCCGCGAGCCCTGGCTCGATGACGCCCTCGACTGCCGGCGTTGTGTGGTCCGGCCCGGGGACGGACGCGGGTGCCGTGGCGGTTGCGGCGCCGGATGCTTCCAGGGCGCTGCGGGCCAGCTCAAGACCCTCGGCGAGGATGGCCTCGGCGGAGTGGCGCAGCCCGCTGCCTGCCACACCTTTGACGGGGCCCAGATTCTTGGTGAAGACCGGCCACACCCAAGCGTGGACCACCCGGAGGGCGAGCCCGGTCGCGGCGGCGTAGCTGGCCGCCCAGCGGACGGCAAGCCGGGCGGCCTCTGACCCGCTGTAGCCGACCGCCACGATGCCGGCTTCATGGCCCGCGGGTGACGCCATCGTTCCTCCCGGCTCGGCGGACGCCTCCCATTCGCCCGGCTGTACGTGCAGGCCCAGTAGACCGCCGCGGGCCGGGAATGGCTAGGGGCTTTGGTCCCCCGGGGCGTGCTGCTCGCGCAGTTCGCGGCCCCGTTGGATGTCCTCCTCTTCGCGTGCCTGCAGCTTGTCGCTCTGTTTGGTATCCCGGGGAGGCAACTGGATGGTCTCCTCGGCCGCGATCCCGGCCTGCAGCTGCCGGCCGCGCTCCGTCTCGGCGTCGAACTCCGCGCCGAACAGCAGGGACATGTTCAGGATCCAGAGCCACAGCAGCGAGATGATGACGCCGCCGATCGCACCATAGGTCTTTTCGTAGCTGTTGGAGAAGGCCAGATAGAACCCGAAGGCAGTTGAGGCCAGCAGGAAGATCACCAGGGCGATGGCTGAGCCCAGGCTCATCCAGCGGAACTTGGGTTGTTTCACGTTGGGGGTGGCGTAGTAGAGGATGGCGATTGCCAGGATCACGAGCAACAGGATCACCGGCCACTTGAGAATGTTCCACGCCGTCAGGACCGCCCCGCCCAGGCCGATGAAATTACCGACGGACTCGGCCACCGGCCCGCTCAGGACGAGCATGGCGGAAAGCACGAGGACGATCAGCATGGTGGCAATGGTGACAAGGAGCATCGTGCCCCGAAGCTTGATGAACGGCCGCCCCTCGTCAATTTCGTAGATCCGGTTCATGGCCCGGCCGAACGCCCCGACATAGCCGGAGGCAGACCAGAGCGCGGTGAGGATGCCGATCACGAGCGCAAACCCGGCTGCGGAGGAGTTGCTGAGCTGCTCGATCGGCTGGCGGATGGCGTTCACTGTTTCCGCGGGCGCGAAACCCTGGACGATTTCCAGGAGCGCGGACGTGGTCTGCTGGGCCTGGCCAAAAATGCCCAGCAGGGATATGAGGGCCAAGAGCGCCGGGAAAATTGAGAGGACCGAATAGTAGGTCAGGGCCGCGGCGAGATCGGGGCACTGGTCTTTCGTGAATTCGCGCAGAGTCTTTTTGGCGATGTACTTCCACGATGGCTTGGTCACATCGGTGGGGCTGTCCGGTTTGCGGGAGTCGTCCGGGGCTGGCGCCGTGCGGGCCTTGGCGGTGCTGCTTTCCTGGCTTTCGGCGTAGTTCATAGTGTCATTTTCTGCCTTGGCAGGGTATTGGGCCATGGGAAATCTTCCTTCATCGGGTTAAGCGCGTCGGCCGGSCGCCCGGCCGGATTCAAGCGGGACTAGACCTGCTGGACGTTGTCCTTGGCCTCGACCGTCCGATCTTTGACGTCGGTGACGGCGCCCTGGCCCTCGGCTTTGACGTGCTCGGTGGCGTCAGCGGCGGTGGCCTTGACGTTCTCCATGGCGGCCTGGGCGGGCTCTTTGAGTCCTTCAGCCACGTGCTTGGCGGCCTCGGTCAGTTCCGTGGTGAGCGGTTCGGCCGCGGTCTTCAGGGCATCCGCGGCTTCGCGTTCCTTCTGGCTGGCCGGGATCAGGGAGGAGACCAGGAGGCCCGCCCCGAAGGCAATGAGGCCCGCCGCCAGGGGGTTGCCCTGGGTCTTCGTCTTGACCTGCGCGGGGGCGTCCCCGATCGCGGCGCCGGCGTCACCCAAGTGCGCACCGGTGCTTCCGGCGGCGGAGTGCATGCCGGCCGCGGTCCCATCGGCTGCTCCCATGACTTTCTCCTTCACTCCGAAGACGGCATCTTTCACTTTGTCACTCTGCCGCTGGACGATGTGCGACGGGGTGACCTTGTCCGCTACGGCGTCGACGTTGGTGCCGAGCCGCGCGCGGGTTGCTTCGATATCTGCTCGGATGACATCCGGGTTTTCACTCATCGTGTTTCCTCGCTGGATTTAGGTGTTGGGTTTGAGCGTGGGCGGGATTTCCTGCAGGGTCTCCGTGGTCTGCGGCATGCCCTTGATCGCCTTGAGTTCCTTGCGGCCCATCGAGGCCAGGACGGCGGCAACGATTGCCCAGATCACGGCGATGACGACGCCGGACCAGCCCAGTCCCATGATTGCCCCGAGCGCCCACCAGAGCGCCAGGGACAGGAACAGCAGGACAAAGTGGCCGGCCACGCCGGCTCCGGCCAGCATGCCGCTGCCCTTGCCGGCCCGGGTTGCGGACTGCCTGAGTTCGACCTTGGCCAGCTCGACTTCCTGCCGCATCAGGGTGGACATGTCCCGCGTGACCTCGCCCAGGAGATCGCCCAAGGACGAGGCTTCAGCCTTGGCGTGCGCAGCAGTAGGTGGCATCTCGCTCATCGACGGCCGCCGTCAAAGGGGTCGCTGCCATAGGGGTCACTGCGGAGCGGATCCTGCCGGAGCGGTTCGCTCACGACGGGTTCGGAGGCGACCGGTTCGGAGGCCCAGGGATCCTGCCGGCTGCCGTTACCAAGCGGGTCGGCGTCCAGCGGGTTCGGCGGGTAGGTGTCCGCGAAGCCCGCCGTCGTCGTTTCCGGGGCCGGCATCTGCACTGGCGGCGGCGGAACCGCCCTCCCGGTGTCGGGAACCCGGGTGACCGGTGCGGCGGTGCCGCCGGCTGCGGCTCCGGTCGGCTCGGGGGCGCCCGCGCTGAGGCTGCGGCTCAGCCGGCCGGCCAGGACGCCCGCTCCCGCGGCAAGCAGCAGGAAGGTGCCGGGCTTCTGCCGGGCAAAGGACTTCACTTCGTTCAGGAGCGAACCGGGATCCCGGCCGTCCAGCCACGTTGCCACGGCGGAGGACCGCTCGGCGGCCTGGCGCACGAGGTCGGTGGCCACGCCGGGCTGATCCGACGCGGACGCCATCGTGTGCAGTTCGGTCGAGACCGAGCGCAGGCCCTCGGCAACCTTCTGCTGCTGCGCACCGGCCTGTTCCGTGAGGTCGGACTTGGCCTGAATGAGCAGGTCCCGGGCGTTCGTCTTGACCTCGGTTGCCACGTTGGCGGCTTCGGTCTTGGCTGTTTCGGCCACGTTCTGCGCTGAATCCGCGGCATGCCGCTTCACGTCGGCTGCCTCGTCCCTGGCTACGTCAGTCTTCGAGGTTCCGCCGTTGGCGGCCGCCGGGAAGGTGGTTTCCGGCCGGAGGGACGTCTGCTGGGCGGCCACAGGAGTGCCGTAGCTACCGTCTTGTGGCCATTGGTTCTCTGTCATCTTCGCTCTCATTTCACGATCGGCTGTTGATCACAACCAGCAGTAACTGGAGATTAAATAGTAAGCATGATTACTAAAAAATAGTAAGCATCCTTTGTTTATTTTTCCTCCGGCGGGGACAGGTCGGGGCGGCTGAGCGACGCCGATCGGCCCCGGCCTGCGCCCTGACCTGCGGCGTCACCTGCGCTGAGCCGGGGACGACGCCGGTGGCGCGTTCCGCTCCGGTCCGCGTCGGGCCCATCGGCTCAGGCTCGCCGACAGTGAAGCCCGCCCCGGCAGGTGAACTAGGGTTGAAGCATGGACACTGCGGGGGATCTCTGATGGCCAAGCGGGGGAGGGGCCGGAGCGCCGGAACCGCCGAGCGGGGAGTGGTGGACGTGCCTAAAGGGTCCCGCCCGTCCGGTCCCGTGGCCGGGGTGTATTACATCGACACCGGGGACTGCGAGCTGATCCCGGACCAGGACAATTCCAGCGGCTGGCTCCTGCGCATCAACGGCGTCATGAGCTCGCACATTGACCTCGCGGATCCGCTGTTCCTGGACTTCGAGTACATGCGCTGGATCGCCGCCCTCGTGGAGTCGCGCTGGCCGCGGGAGTCCAAGCCCAAGCTGCGCGCCCTGCACCTCGGCGGGGGAGCATGCTCACTGGCGCGCTATTTCCACGCGGCCTACCCCGACGCCCGCCAGGTGGTGGTGGAACTGGACGGCAAGCTGGCCGACTACGTCCGGGGCTGGTTTGACCTGCCCAAAGCCCCGCTGCTGCGCCTGCGCGTGGGCGAGGCGCGGGAAGTCACCGAGACCTTGACCCCGGAGACCCGGGACCTGATCATCCGTGACGTCTTCGCCGGTTCGCTGACCCCGCGGCCGCTCACCACCCTTGAATTTGCCGGGCACGCCAAGCGCGTCCTGGCACCGGGCGGCGTGTACGTGGCTAATTCCGGTGATGCCCCTGATTTGAAGAATGCCCGCGAGGACGCCGCCACCATCGCGGAGGCCTTCGCGCACACCGTGATCATCGCGGACCCGGCCATGCTCAAGGGCCGGCGCTACGGCAACATGATCATGGCCGGGAGCGACCGCCCGTTCGACGACGATCCCGGCCTCGCGCGCCGCCTGCTCGGCGGTGCCGTGCCGGCTCACATCTGGAACGACGAGAAGGTGCGGGCGTTCGCGGCCGGCGCCGCCGTCCGCCACGACCCGGCAGGCTCCGCCCCGGCCGAGACCCCGGCCCCGGCCGAGACCCCGCCCGACTCGTCGACTGCTCCATAACGGCCATTTTGGGGCCCCATAGCGGCGCCTACGGAGCAGTCGATGGGGTCGCAGTCGGTGCGGTACCGCCCCGGCCCAGCAGGGCATCGCGGTGCGCGGCCGTCTGCTCCCGAAGCGCCTGCACGAGGGCTGCCACGGCCGGCCGGCGCATCGAGTCCGGCCGGAGCACCATCCAGTAGGGGAGCATCTCCGCGAATTCCTCCGGCAGGAGCCGGACGAGGTCCGGATGAAGGTCGGCCGCGAAGCAGGGCAGGAACCCGATGCCGGCGCCGGCACGCGTGGCCTCCACGTGGACAAAGACGTTGGTGGAGCTCAGCCCGTCCCGCATGGCGGGCACCAGCCGCCGCGGGGCATCCAGGTCGTCCACCTGCAGCATCGAATCGACGAAGTACACGAGTGAGTGGGCCGTCAGCTCCTCGACGGTGGTCGGGGTTCCGTACTCGGCCAGGTAGCTGCGGGAGGCGTACATTCCGAGCATGTACTCCCCGAGTTGCGCGGCTTCTGCCCGGTGCACCTGGGGCTCGCCGACCACCACCTCGATGTCCAGGCCGGAACGCTGCTGGAGGGCCCGGCGGGTCACGGTGATGATCTCCACGCTGAGGCCGGGGTGGTCGCGGCGGAGCCGGGCCACGGCCGGTGCAGCGATGTAGGCGCTGAAGCCGTCCGTGGCGGTCATCCGGACCACGCCGGTGATGAGGTCCGGAGTGTGGCCGGGCTGGTCCAGGGTGCGCACAGCACTTTCCACCTGCTCGGCCACCCGCACGGCCTCGACGCCGAGCTCGGTGAGCTCCCAGCCGCCCGCCGCGCGTGAGAGCACCCGGCCGCCCAGGGCCTTCTCCAGGGCGCCGATCCTCCGCGACACCGTTGTGTGGTTGAGGCCGAGGGTCTGGGCCGCCGTCGTGAATTTCGCTGAACGGGAGACTGCCAGCAGGACCAGCAGGTCATCGGGATTGGCGTTCATATCTGCAATTCTGCACACATGGGGTGCCGGTTTGGTCATTGAATCGCCGTAAATGTGCAGCGATACTCAATGGAGCCATTTCAGTGCTGTGCGTCACAGCGCGTGTCACCGTGGACACTAAAGGAGAACCAGATGAGCGTAAACGAACGCTCTGCAACAACCCCGGCCGTACCCGCATCCAAGGGTTCCGGGCTCAAGAAAATCGTCGCAGCATCGATGGTGGGAACCGTCGTCGAGTGGTACGAATTCTTCCTCTATGCCACCGCCGCCACCCTGGTGTTCGGCAAATACTTCTTCCCCGCCACCGGCAATGACCTGGACGGCATCATCCAGGCGTTCCTGACCTACGCCGTCGGCTTCGTGGCCCGCCCGCTGGGCGGCATCGTCTTCGGCCAGATCGGCGACAAGCTGGGCCGCAAGCCCACCCTGCAGCTCACCATCGTCATCATCGGCGTATCGACTTTCCTGATGGGCTGCCTCCCCGGCTTCGCCACCATCGGCTACCTCGCACCGGCCCTGCTGGTCCTCCTGCGCTTCATCCAGGGCTTCGCCCTGGGCGGCGAATGGGGCGGCGCCGTGCTGCTCGTGGCAGAGCAGAGCCCCAACGAGTCCCGCGGCTTCTGGTCCAGCTGGCCCCAGGCCGCAGTGCCGGTGGGAAACCTGCTGGCAACCCTGGTCCTCTACATCATGTCCAACGTGCTTAGCAGTGCCGAGTTCCTGAGCTGGGGCTGGCGCGTGGCCTTCTGGCTCTCGGCCGTGATCGTCTTCGTCGGCTACTACATCCGCACCAACGTCTCCGAATCGCCGATCTTCCTGGAAGCCAAGGCGCAGATGGAGAAGGAGCAGGCGGTCAGCTACGGCGTGCGCGAGGTCATCCGCAAGTACCCCAAGGGCATCCTGCAGTCCATGGGCCTCCGGTTCGCGGAAAACATCATGTACTACCTCGTGGTCAGCTTCTCGATTGTCTACCTCAAGACGGTGGACAAGTACGACACGTCCTCGCTGCTGCTTGCCCTGCTGATCGCGCACCTCGTGCACTTCCTGATCATCCCGCAGATCGGCCGCCTGGCGGACAGCTGGGGCCGCAAGCCGGTCTACCTGATCGGTGCCATCAGCGGCGCCACCTGGCCCTTCTTCGCCTTCCCGATGTTCGACACCCGCAACCCGGTGATCATCGTCCTGGCCGTGACTGTCGGCCTGTGCCTGCACGGCTTCATGTACGCCGGCCAGCCGGCCATCATGTCCGAGCTCTTCCCGACCCGGATGCGCTACGCCGGCGTCTCGCTCGGCTCGCAGGTCACCTCGATCTTCGCCGGCTCGCTGGCGCCGCTCCTGGCCACGCAGTGGCTGAAGGACACCGGCTCGTGGGTGCCCACCGCGATTTACCTTCTCATTGCCTGCGCCATCACCATCGTCGCCGTGCTCACCCTGAAGGAAACCAAGGGGATCGCCCTCGAGGAAGTGGACAGGGTCGACGCCGAACGCGAAGGCCTGGCCGTAGCAGTCGCACGCTGAGCTGCTTGAGTTACTGAGCTGCCTGCGTAACTGGGTTGCTTGAGTAATTGGGCCGCTTGAGTTTGGGCCGGCTCCAGCCACGCTGGAGCCGGCCGCCTCATTGAATTTTTGAAACGGAAGGCTGAGTTATGGAAAACACGCTGAACGGACGTCAGGCACTGGTTACCGGAGGGGCCAGCGGGATCGGCGCAGCCAGCGCCCGCGCCCTGGCCGCACGCGGGGCCAAGGTGGTGATCGCGGATGTGGACGAGTCCGCCGCCGCAGCCCTCGCCGACGAGATCGGCGGCACCTCCTGGGCCGTCAACCTGCTCGACGTCGAATCCCTCCAGACGCTCAGCCTGGACTGCGACATCCTCGTCAACAACGCCGGAATCCAGCGGATCAGCCCCATCGAGGAGTTCGATCCGGCCGACTTCCGCCGCATCATCACCCTCATGCTCGAGGCGCCGTTCCTGCTGATCCGGGCCGCGCTGCCGCACATGTACGCCAACAACTTCGGCCGCATCATCAACCTGTCCTCCGTCCACGGGCTCCGCGCATCGCCGTTCAAGAGCGCCTACGTCGCGGCGAAGCACGGACTGGAGGGACTGAGCAAGGTGACCGCCCTCGAGGGCGGCGCGCACGGGGTCACCTCCAACTGCATCAATCCCGGCTACGTCCGCACCCCGCTGGTCGAGTCGCAGATCGCGGATCAGGCCAAGGTGCACGGCATCCCGGAATCCGAGGTCCTCGCCAAGATCATGCTGACCGAATCAGCGGTCAAACGCCTCGTGGAGCCGGCGGAAGTGGCGTCACTGGTGGCGTGGCTGGCTTCGGACGACGCCGGCATGGTCACCGGCGCCAGCTACACGATGGACGGCGGCTGGTCGGCACGGTAGACCGTCGCCGCTCAAACCAACGCGGGGTCAGCTACGGCCCATTCGAAGGGCATTAACGGGCGCTAGTTGACCCAGTTGACCCCGCGTTGTGCTGCTGGGCACCGGAACGCCGCCGGGACGTCGGGGGAGCTGCGCCATTACTGCCCCGCGGAGACCTGCGGAAGCTGCGTCGTCTCGTCGGCGAGTTCGGCCCGGACCCGGCCGTGGCCGCGGACCCAAAGCCGGTAAGCAACCACCAGGACACCGAGCCAGACCGCGCCCACATACAACGCCACGCGGGTGTCCTCGAAGGCGCCCAGGATCACGATCACGAGGGCCATGAACGCGATGGTCAGCACGGAAGAGGCGGGCCACCACGGGGAGGGGAACTCCGACGCCGGCAGGCCCTTGCGCGCGATCTCACGCTTCATGGCGACATGGGAGGCCAGGATCATGGCCCAGACCCAGACGGTGGCGAAGGTCGCGATCGAGGCGATGATCAGGAACACGTCCTCCGGGATTACGGCGTTCAGGACCACCCCCACCAGCAGGATGCCTGTCATCATCACCACGGTCATCCACGGCACGCCGTGCCGGGAGACCTTGCCGAAGCTCGCCGGAGCGTGGCCCTGCCGGGCCAGGCCGAAGAGGATCCGGCCGGCGCCGAAGATGTCGCTGTTGACGGCCGAGAGCGCCGCCGTGATGACCACGGCGTTGAGGATGTGGGGCGCGGCCGGAATGCCCAGGCTGCTGAAGATCTGCACGAAGGGGCTGCCGTTGCTGCCGATCTCGTCCCACGGGAACAGGCTCATCAGCACGCCCAGGGTCAGGACGTAGAACAGCAGGACCCGCACGGGGACGGTGTTGACGGCCTTGGGGATGACCTTTTTGGGGTCGGCGGCTTCACCGGCGGTGATGCCCAGGGTTTCCACCCCGCCAAACGCGAACATCACCACCGCGAAGGAGGCCAGGAGCCCTTCGAATCCGTGGGGGAAGAGGCCCCCATGATCCACGAGGTTGCCGAGCCCGGGTGCCACGGTGGCGCCGCCGGTCTGGAAGCCGAAGACGATGATCGCGGCGCCGCCGGCGATCATGGCGATGATGGCCGCCACCTTGATCAGGGAGAACCAGAACTCCAACTCGCCGAAGACCTTGACACTGAGCAGGTTCAGGGCCGCCAGGAAGAAGATGATGGCCAGGACCCACACCCAGCGCTCCACGCCCGGGAACCAGAACCCCATGTAGATGCTGAAGGCGGTGACATCCGCGATGGCCACGATCGCCATTTCGAAAACGTAGGTCCAGCCCGTCACGAACCCGGCCAGCGGTCCCAGGTAACGGCTTGCGTACTGGCCGAAGGACCCGGACACCGGATGCCGCACCGCCATTTCACCCAAGGCCCGCATCACCATGAAAACGGCGGCGCCGCCAATCATGTAGGCGAACAAGACGGCAGGTCCGGCCTTCTGGATGGCGGACGCGGAGCCGTAGAACAGCCCCGTGCCAATCGCTGAGCCCAGGGCCATGAAGCGGATGTGGCGGACGTTCAGGCCCCGGCTTAGTACTGAATCGACGGCTGCGCCGAGGGCGGTGGCGCCGACGGCGGCCTCTGCGGCAGGTGCCGGCCTCGCGGCGGTGTTGGCTTGTTGCATGCGAATACCTTCTCGTCATTGGGAGGGGGATCGCCATCCAGCAGACCATGTCCGGGGCGGCTGTGATGAGGCTCACCGGAAGCTCGTGTCTTCGATTTCAGACTATGCGGCACCCCGCCGCCGGGATTCCCCACCTTTGCCGGGGCCCGACGGCGTGTGGTCCCGCGACAGCGGCGCGTTCCGGCGTCGTGGTGGCAAAGGTGGGGAAACCCCCTCGGGGAGCAGGCACGGGCGGAGTACATTGTGATCCGAGCCCTGTCCGGGAAGGATGCCGGCCTGAAGGACCAGCGGGACAAGGAGATCTGCCGCTTCGGCGCGAACATCGGCCCGACTCTGAAGGAGAAGCACCATGAAAGCGATCGTCCAGGATGTTTACGGTTCCGTTGAGGTGCTGGCACTGCGTGACGTTGACGCTCCCGTGCCCGGCGATGACGACGTGCTGGTCAGGGTCCGGGCCGCCGGCGTCGACCAGGGGGTCTGGCACCTCATGACGGGGCTGCCGTACCTGACCCGCATGATCGGCTTCGGGCTGACGAAACCGAAGACCCGCATCCGGGGCCGGGCCGTGGCGGGCCGGGTGGAAGCCGTCGGAAGGAATGTGGTCGGCTTTCGGCCGGGCGATGAGGTGTACGGCACCTGCGAGGGTTCCTTCGCCGAATACGCATGCGCGAAGGAAGACAAGCTGGCCCTGAAGCCGAAGAACCTCAGCTTCGAGCAGGCGGCCGCGGTCCCGATCTCGGCTGTTACGGCCCTGCAGGCGCTCCGGGACGCCGGCAGGGTCCAGGCCGGGCAGGAGGTCCTGGTCATCGGCGCGGCCGGCGGCGTCGGCACGTACGCGGTGCAGCTCGCCAAGGCGTTCGGGGCGCAGGTGACCGGGGTGTGCAGCACCGTGAAAACCGATCTGGTCCTGTCGATCGGCGCGGACCATGTCATCGACTACAACCACGACGACTTCGCCGACGGGGCCAGGCAATACGACCTGATTGTCGACACCGCCGGCAACCGGCCGCTCTCCGTCCTGCGGCGGGCGCTCGCGCCGAAAGGAACACTCGCCATCGTCGGCGGGGAGGGCGGCGGCCGCCTGACAGGCGGGTTTGAACGCTCCCTCCGCGCGGGACTGCTGTCCGCGTTCGTCGGCCAACGGCTCAAGGGCGTGATGTCAGTCGAGCGCGGGGAGGACCTCCGGGTCCTTACCGGGCTCATCGAGGCGGGCTCGGTGACGCCCGTCGTCGGCAAGTGCTACGCCCTGGCCGACGCGCCGGCAGCGATCCGGGACCTGCGTGACGGCAAGGTCCGCGGGAAGGCAGTCGTCACCATTTGAGCGGCGCCCCGGCTTGGATGCGGACTAAGCGGTTTCCGCCCGGAAGCGGGCCACATACCGTCGCTGCCACGGAGTTTCCACCGTCCGACGCCGGTACTGGCGGCGCACGTAGGCCACCGCCTTGCCCGGCGGGACTCCGTCCAGGATGGCGATGCACGCCAGCGCGGTGCCGGTCCTGCCGATGCCGCGCCAGCAGGCCACCTCAACCCGTTCGGACTCGGCCCGGCGCCACGCCTCCCGGAAGGCGTCCAGGGCGTCTTGCCGGTCGGCCGGCAGCAGCAGGTCGGGCCAGAGCAGCCATCTGGACTCCCACTCCACCCGAGGCGGTTGTTGGCCCAGCAGGTAGAGGCCGAACTCAGGAAGCGGGCCCGGGGGCAGCGAGTAATGCAGCCCGCGGCCGCGGACGCTCCTGCCCGACGGAAGCACCAGGACGCCGTCCTGGGATGGCTCCCACGTCTGCTCCATGTTCCAGATCGTAGTCCTTCCGCCGGGCCGCGTGGGCCAGCGCGGGCGGACCTGCGAAAATGACAATTGTCCGGGATTCCAGACAGCGCGTGCGGGCAAAGGTCTGGCGGGGCCCTCCTGCCGGGCGCATGCTTAAGTACGGGATACCGGACACCGCCGGATTTTTCGAAGAGGACCCATGCCAGCCATCAGCCCCGCCGTGAGCCACCAGCCCGAGGCCACGCAGAGCACCCCCGCCCCAAGGCCTGCAGCCCAAAGCGCCGCCGAGACCGTCCCCGAGGCCGGGACCGTAGCCGGGATCGTTGCTGAGACTGCTGCTGAGACCGTTGCTGAGACCGTCCCCGTGGTCGCTGTCGCGGGGCCAGCGGCCCCGACGGCGCCCAAAGCGGCCCGCCGGGCCGCTGGCGCCAAAGTGGCCTCGAAGGTGCCGGCGGCGGAAAACACCCTGCGCATCCTCAAACTGCTGGCCTCCAAGCGGGGGCCGATGGCGGCGTCGAACATTGCCACAGCGTTGGACCTGCCGCGCTCCAGCGTGTACCACCTGCTCGGGGTCATGGAGGCGAACGGCTTCGTGCTGCACCTGCACGAGGAGCAGCGCTACGGCCTGGGCATCAGCGCCTTCGAGCTCAGTTCGGCGTACTCCCGCCAGGAGCCGCTGTCCCGGCTGGGCCGTCCCATGCTCGCCTCGCTCGTGGATGCGATCGGCGAAAGCGCGCATCTGGCCGTGCTGCATGGCCGCGACGTGCTCTACATCGTGGAGGAGCGGGCCAAGAACCGGCCGTCCCTCGTGACCGACGTCGGGGTCCGGCTACCCAGCCATCTCACCGCGAGCGGCCGCGCAATTCTTGCCGCATTGCCGAAGTCGCAGGTGCGGGCGCTGTACCCGAACGCCGCCGCGTTCACCGCCCGGCACGAAACCGAGTCGCCCATCATGAAGTACTCCGCCTTGTCCTCGCACCTGGACCAGGTCCGGCAGCGCGGCTACGCCACCGAGCACGGCGAGGTCACGCCCGGTTTCGGCTCGATCGCCGCCGCCGTGACGGACCACGTCGGGTGGCCGACCGCCGCCGTCGCCGTGACCTTCCTCGAGGACAAGCTGCCCGCGGACCAGTGGCCGGTCCTGGCCGCCCGGATCCAGAAAGTCGCCGACGAGCTCTCGATCCGGATCCACGGCCGCCCCGCCTGACCCGCCGCCCCGCCCCACCCTTCCTGTTGCTCTGTCACGTATCGCTCCTATTCGGGCGTTTTGGGCGCGATAACTCATAGCGCAACGGGGGAGCGTGAGCGGTAACGGAGGGTCCCCGGAGGCGTCTGAAATCCCGGACAGCACCCTTCCGCAGGCCCTGTTTACGGGGCCGCGAACAGGCTTTAGTAGATACAGAAGCTCATTGCCCCGATTCATTCAGCAAACACCCTTCACCCTCCAGCACAGACAACATCCAGCACCATATCCAGCCACAAAGGAGCCCCTCATGGCACCCGCCGATTTCACCACCGGTGCCCGCCCGGTCAAAGCAGCCCGCGGCACCGCGCTCACCGCCAAGAGCTGGCAGACGGAAGCCCCGCTGCGCATGCTCATGAACAACCTCGACCCCGAGGTCGCCGAGCGCCCCGATGACCTCGTCGTCTACGGCGGCACCGGGCGCGCGGTCCGCAGCTGGGCCGCGTTCGACGCCATCACCCGCACCCTGGAAACCATGGAGAAGGACGAGACCCTGCTGGTCCAGTCGGGCAAGCCGGTCGGCGTCTTCCGCACCAACGAGTGGGCCCCGCGCGTGCTGCTGGCCAACTCCAACCTCGTCGGCGACTGGGCGAACTGGCCCGAATTCCGCCGGCTCGAGGCCGAGGGCCTCATGATGTACGGCCAGATGACCGCCGGATCCTGGATCTACATCGGCACCCAGGGCATCCTGCAGGGCACGTTCGAGACGTTCGCCGCGATCGCCCGCAAGCTCACCGGGGACGAAAACGGCACGCTGGCCGGCACCCTGACGCTCACCGGCGGCTGCGGCGGCATGGGCGGCGCCCAGCCGCTCGCCGTCACGCTGAACGACGGCGCCTGCCTGATCGTCGACGTCGACGAAAGCCACCTCCGGAGGCGGCTCGGCAAGCGCTACCTCGACGAGGTGGAGACCGACCTTGACGCCGCGATCGCCAAGGTGCTCAAGGCCAAGGAGGAGGGCCGCGGCTGGTCCGTCGGCTACGTCGGCAACGCCGCCACGGTGTTCCCCGAAATCCTGCGCCGCCACAATGCGGGCGAGCTCACCGTGGACATCGTCACGGACCAGACCTCCGCACATGATCCCCTGAGCTACCTGCCCGAGGGCATCACGGTGGAGGAATGGCACCGCGAGGCCGCGGCGGACCCGGAAGGCTTCACCAAGAAGGCGCAGGCCTCGATGGCCAAGCACGTCCAGGCCATGGTCGAGTTCCAGGATGCCGGCGCCGAGGTCTTCGACTACGGCAACTCCATCCGCGACGAGGCCCGCATGGGCGGCTACAACCGCGCCTTCGAGTTCCCCGGCTTCGTCCCGGCCTACATCCGCCCGCTGTTCTGCGAGGGCCTGGGCCCGTTCCGCTGGGTGGCCCTCTCCGGCGACCCCGAGGACATCGCGGTCACGGACAAGGCCATCAAGGAGCTCTTCCCCGAGAACAAGCACCTGCACCGCTGGATCGACGCGGCGCAGGACCGCGTTGAATTCGAAGGACTGCCCGCCCGCATCTGCTGGCTGGGCTACGGCGAACGTGCCAAGGCCGGGCTGCTGTTCAACCAGCTCGTCAAGGAGGGCAAGGTCAAGGCGCCAATCGTCATCGGCCGCGACCACCTGGACTCCGGCTCCGTTGCATCCCCGTACCGCGAGACTGAGGCCATGGCCGACGGATCCGACGCGATCGCCGACTGGCCGCTGCTCAACGCCCTGCTCAACACCGCCTCCGGCGCCACCTGGGTCTCCATCCACCACGGCGGCGGCGTCGGCATCGGCCGCTCGATCCACGCAGGCCAGGTCTCCGTCGCCGACGGCACCGACCTCGCCGCGGAAAAGCTGGAGCGCCTGCTCACCAATGACCCCGGCATGGGCGTCATCCGCCACGTCGACGCCGGCTACGACCGCGCCGTCGAGGTCGCCAAGGAACGCGGCGTCCGCATCCCCATGTCAGAGTCGCGCTAACCAGCCCGCAAAACCTCGTCGATTGCTCCGTAAACGCCGTTTTGAGCCTTGAAAAGGGCCGCAACGGAGCAATCGACGGGGACGCCGAACCAACACTTAGACCTAGGTAGATTTCAATGACTCTTACGACTCACGAACCGCTCACCGTTACCCTCGGCTCCAGCGGTGTCAGCCCCGAGGACGTCGTCGCCGTCGCCCGCCATGATGCCAAGGTGACCGTCGCCCAGGAAGCCCTGGACACGGTCGCCAAGGTCCGCGCCCACATCGACGGCCTCGCCCACAGCGAGATCCCGGCCTACGGCATCTCCACGGGCTTCGGTGCCCTGGCCAACCGGCACATCCCCAACGAGCTGCGCACCCAACTGCAGAAGTCCCTGATCCGCAGCCACGCCGCCGGCATGGGCCCGGCCGTGGAACGCGAAGTGGTCCGCGGCATCATGTTCCTGCGCGCCAAGACCCTCGCCTCGGGCCGCACAGGCGTCCGCCCCGTGGTCCTGCAGACCATGGTGGATGTCCTCAACGCCGGCATCACGCCGGTGGTCCGCGAATTCGGTTCGCTCGGCTGCTCCGGCGACCTCGCGCCGCTGTCCCACTGCGCCCTGGTCCTCATGGGCGAAGGCGAAGCGACCGGCCCCGACGGCACGCTGTACGGCAGCAAGGACGGACGCCCGGTCGCGGAGCTCCTCGCCGAGCACGGGATCGAACCCGTCACCCTGGCCGAAAAGGAGGGCCTGGCCCTCGTCAACGGCACCGAAGGCATGCTGGGCATGCTGCTGATGGCCATCGCGGACATCCGCCAGCTGCTCACGACGGCGGACATCACCGCCGCGCTCAGCGTCGAGGCGCTGCTCGGCACGGACCAGGTGTTCCTGCCCGAGCTGCACGCGGCCCTCCGGCCGCACCCGGGCCAGGCCGCCTCCGCGGACAACATGCTCCGGGTCCTGTCCAACTCCCCGATCGTGGCCTCGCACCGGATCAACGACACCAAGGTCCAGGACGCCTACTCGCTGCGCTGCGCCCCCCAGGTGGCCGGCGCCGTCCGCGACACCGTGGACCACGCCGCCCTGGTCGCCTCCCGCGAACTGGCCGCCGCGATCGACAACCCGGTGGTCCTGCCGGACGGCCGGGTCAGCTCCAACGGCAACTTCCACGGCGCCCCGGTGGCCTACGTCCTGGACTTCCTGGCAATCGCCGTCGCGGATCTGAGCTCCATCGCCGAGCGCCGGACGGACCGGATGCTGGACCCGGCCCGCTCGCACGGGCTGCCCGCGTTCCTCGCCGCGGACCCCGGCGTCGACTCGGGCCTCATGATCGCCCAGTACACCCAGGCCGGGCTGGTCTCGGACAACAAGCGGCTGGCCGTCCCGGCGTCGGTGGACTCGATCCCGAGCTCGGCGATGCAGGAGGACCACGTCTCCATGGGCTGGCACGCGGCCCGCAAGCTGCGCCGCGCGGTGGAGAACCTGCGCCGCGTCCTGGCGATCGAACTCGTGACCTCGACCCGGGCGCTGGACATCCGCACCCAGGTCTCCGGCAGCGAACTGACCCCGGGCCCGGCGGGCACGGCCGTGATCGCCGCGCTGCGCGACGTCGTCGACGGTCCCGGCACCGACAGGTTCCTGTCGCCGGAACTCGAAGCGGCGGACGCCCTGGTGGCGTCGGGTGCCGTCCGGGCGGCGGCCGAATCCGCCGTCGGAAATCTCGCCTGAGAAGAAACAAAGTGCACTGCAGCTGACCAATTCCCGGTGCCCCCGAAATCTTTGGCGACACGGAGGTCGGGGGCCCGGGAACTGTAGTACAAATGGAAAGTCCGCACCAACGAAGTTGTGGCAAAGAACACATACAAAGGGGTAGAAGTTCAATGAAAGCACGCGGCACGGTTCTGTCCAGACGCCTTGCATCCTCCACCACGGTTTCCGATTGGAGCGCCCTCCGGGTCGGCGAGCAGGTCGAAATAGTCAAGCACGCACAGGTCATTGCAGCCGGTGAGGTCGAAGAAGTGTCACCGAGCGGACATGTGCTTTGGCTGGGTCCGGCCGGGCCGTCAGAGACGCAGCTTTTCCTGCAGTCCGACGGCGTGCAGGTGCGCCGCAGCTAGCACGCACGAGAAAGTCCCCGCCCTTCCCCGGCTCCGCACTTCGCGGGCCGGGAAGGGGCGGGGACTTTCTGCGTTCCGCAGCCTCATTGTTCCGCAGCCTCATTGTTCCGCAGCCTATTTGAGGCGCGGCCTTTGCTTTCCGGCGCCTACCGCAGCAGCGTGTTGACCAGCCGGGCGGCCACCTTGGCGGTGCGGGCGTCGATGTCGAACTCCGGGTTCAGCTCCGCAACATCCAAGTGCAGGAGCTTCCCGCTCGCGGCCACCTGCCGGCACACCGCGCTGATCACCGGCGTCGGCACACCGTAGGCTGCGGGGGCGCTCACGCCGGGGGCGACGGAGGCCGGCAGGACATCCAGATCGATCGTCAGGTACAACGCGTCCACCCGCGCCAGGAACCCCGCCACGAATGCCTGTGCGGCGTCCGCGGAGCAGTCCTCGTCCAGCAGGTACTCCACGCCGAGGTCCTCCGCCGTGCGGAACAGCGCCCGGGTGTTGTTCGGCTCGGAGATCCCGACGACGGCGTACCGCAGTTCGCGTCCAGCGGCGGCTTCCGCGCGGGCCATCTGCAGGAACGGGGTGCCCGAACTCGGCACGGGTTCGTCGCGGAGGTCGAAGTGCGCGTCGAGGTTCAGCACGCCCACCCGCAGGCCGTCGCGCACGGCGGCGGAGCCGGCCACGCCGAGGTAGCTGGCGAACGCGGTTTCATGGCCGCCGCCCAGCACCACGGGAAGCTGCCCGGCATCGATCAGCCGGGAGATGGCCAGCCCGGCGCGGGCCTGGCCGGCTTCCAGGGACCCGTCGCTCACGGTGACGTCGCCGGCGTCGTGCACGTCCCGGCCCAGGTGGAAGGCGAGCGGGCCGAGGGCGGCCCTGATGGCGGCGGGGGCGGCCGCGGCGCCGGTGCGGCCCTTGTTGCGGCGCACGCCCTCGTCGCTGCCGAAGCCGAGGATGACGGCGGGCCGTGCGCCGGGGGAGGACGTGGCTGCCCTGGCGGCCGGCGCGTACGGGGTCACCGCCTGCCACCAGCGGCGGTGCTCGGCTCCGTCGCCATCGAACCTCCCGGTCCAGGGCTGCGGCGGGACATCAACGGTGAGCGCAGGAGAATCCATGGTCCTAGCTCACCCCAGTTGGCAGCCGAAAACCAGCCGCTCCGCCGTGGGAGCGTCCGGAATCCCGGAAACCCCTCAGGCGGCCGCTTAAACAGCACCGGGACGGCAGGCGGAGGCAACGTTCTTCGAAAAACGTTGCCGCCACCTGCCGTCCCGGCGCATGGAGGAAAAGGCGGGAGAACCCTAGTGGATGCCCAGGGCCGCCTCGATCGGACCGATCGCGAAGAACAGCGTGAATGCTGCCGCGACAACCCACATGAGCGGGTGCACTTCGCGGGCGCGGCCTTGGAACAGACGGATCAGCACGAAGGTGATGAAGCCCGCGCCCAGGCCGTTGGCGATCGAGTAGGTGAACGGCATGAGGGTGAACGTCAGGAAGGCCGGGATCGCGATGCCCAGGTCCTGCCAGTCGATCTTGCCCACCTGCGAGACCATCATGAAGCCGACGATCACCAGGGCCGGGGCCACGGCTTCGAACGGCACGAGGTTGATCAGCGGGGTGAAGAACATGGCCACGAGGAACAGCAGGCCGGTGACGATGGACGCCAGGCCGGTGCGGGCGCCTTCGCCGATGCCGGCACCGGATTCGACGTAGATCTGGTTCGAGGAGACGGAGGCGCCGCCGCCGATGATCGCGCCGAGGGCGTCCACCTGCAGCACACGGTCCACGTTGGGGATGTTGCCGTCCTTGTCGATGGTGCCAGCCTCGGTGGCCAGGCCCACCATGGTGCCCATGGCGTCGAAGAAGATGCTGAGCAGGATCACGAACGCCAGCAGTGTTGCCGCCACGAACCCGAGGTGCTCAAAGGCGCCAAAGGGGTTGGCCTTGCCGATCAGCGACAGGTCGGGGGCTGCCCATTCGGTGAATTTGGGTGCGACGAGGGACCAGCCCTGCGGGTTGTGGGTCTTGCCGTCGAAGCTGGGGCCGATGTGCAGCGTGGCTTCCAGGATCACGGACAGGATGGTCGAGGCGACGATGCCGATCAGGATCGCGCCCTTGACCTTGCGGACCACCAGGGCGATGGTCAGGATCAGGCCGAAGACGAACACGAAGGTGGGCCAGCCCACCAGCTTGCCGTCAAAGCCCAGCCCCACCGGTACGGTGGTGCCGGCGACATCCGGGATGCGGCGCACGAAGCCCGCGTTGACCAGGCCGATCAGCGCGATGAACAGGCCGATGCCGACCACGATCGCGGTCTTCAGTCCGTCGGGGACGGCCTTGAACACGGCCGTCCGGAATCCGGTGAGGACCAGGATCAGCATGGTGACGCCCGAGAGCACCACCAGGCCCATCATGTCCGGCCAGGACAGGCCGGGGTTCGTGGCCACCGTGACGGCGACGAACGCGTTGACGCCCAGCCCGGTCGCCAGGGCGAAGGGGTGCTTGGCCCACGCGCCCATGAGGATCGTGAGGATGCCGGCGACGAGGGCGGTGACGGCGGCGACGGCGGGGAAGCCGAGCGTTGCGCCCGTGGAATCCGGCCCGGAGAGGATCAGCGGGTTCAGCACCACGATGTAGCTCATGGCGAAGAAGGTGGCGAACCCTCCGCGGATCTCCCGCG
This sequence comes from Arthrobacter sp. YAF34, assembly GCF_052113245.1. NCBI lineage: Bacteria > Bacillati > Actinomycetota > Actinomycetes > Micrococcales > Micrococcaceae > Arthrobacter > Arthrobacter sp. YAF34. Next base: position 79,044 of record NZ_JBFRCV010000004.1, on the reverse strand, counting down.
AGAAGTTCGACCCGCGCTCGGAAATCTTGAAATACCGGTCGAGTGCGGAGCCCTGCTTGAGCATTAGTCCTTGCATTAGTCCTCCGGGAGTGATGGGTGTTACCTAAGCTTATTGGGCGCCCGGCGGCCAACCCTGCGTTTTCGCCTAGTCTGTAAGGAAGACAACACTAGGAGTAGCCTGCCCATGCGCCTTTTCCGACAGCTTCGAGGCGCCCTGCTGGGCGCCGTCGTCCTCGTTGCCCTGATGCTGGGCACGGTGGGCCCGGCGTCGGCGCACGATACCGCGGAGTCCACGAGCCCTGCCGACGGCGCAACCCTTACGGCACCGCCGGAGCGGGTCTCGGTCACGTTCGACCACAATCCGCTGGCCCTGGGTTCGCAGATCCTGGTCGCCGATGCCACGGGCGCCAACTGGGCGGACGGTCCGGTGGAGATTGTGGACAACGTCGCCGCGCAGAAGCTGAGGCCGGGCGCGCCCGCGGGGCGGTACACGGTTCGGTGGCGGGTGGCCAGCTCCGATGGCCACCCGATCGAGGGCAGCTTCACCTTCACCGCCACGGCTGCGGCCAAGGGCACGACGGCGGCTGCCGCGGTCCCCACGCTGGGCACCGCCCAGCCGGGCATCACGCCGACGCCGACCCCGGTGTCGACGTCGACGGTGTCACCGCCATTCCCGTGGAGCGTCATGGGCTTCGTCGTCGTGGGCGTCGGCATCCTGGTGGCCTTGGGCCTGATGGCCAAGCGCCGCCTCACGCCGGACGCCGACACAAACACTGACACCAACAACAACACCGACAGCTGAACTAAAAGCAACGAGGGGTCACTGAGCGCCCGTCCGGCGCCCTGTGATGGGCGCGGAGTGACCCCGCGTTGCGCCGGTCCCCGCGGGGTCCCGGACGGCGGGCTCCCGTCAGGCGAGGGCCGCCAGGGCCAAGCCGCCGGGCAGCAGCGTGGGGACGCCGTCCGGATAGACCTTGGCGGAGATTGCCTGCCCTACCACCTTGGCCTGGCGCAGGACTTCCTTCGGCGTGGGGGTAATGAGCTCGCCCACCCCCACGAGGTACATGCCCAGGGCATGCATCGCCGCCATCAGGTTCTGCCCGGCGGCCATGCCAAGCTCCGAGAGCATGCGCCGCAGCTGGCTGTGGGCGCAGCGGGTCAGGACCAGGTGATCGGCCAGGAGGACCCCGCCCGGGGTCTGGACGGCCCATTTCTCCGTGGGCGCTCCGTCCGTCCCGGCCTCGAGGTGGTCCAGCTGCAGGGCGCGGATGTTGTTCCGGACGTCGAGCTTGTGGCTTGCCGCGTAGTTGCGCAGGTGCCGCAGGATTTCGTTGCGCTCTTTGAGGCTGGCGGCATCCGCCGCGTCGCAGCGCTGGAGCGAGGAGGTATTGGCCGGATGGCCGGCACCCAAGAGGTCGAGCCCGTCCACGATGATGGACGCGACGCCGCGGCGTTGGAGCTCGCTGGCGACAGCCAGGCCGGAGAGCCCCGTACCGATGACTACGGCCGTGGTCCGCTCGATCCCGCCGTACAAAGGCATGCTCGACACTGCAGGGTACCTCCTCGAAATGGTGCCAGTCGCGGGGTAAACCCCGGACGCTGACTTCGGACCGGTTCCGCAGCCCCAGCGGCTGCGTTCTGAAATTCCAGTCTCGGTTCAGCAACGCCTCGAAGAATACCTAAGATTCCCGCCCGTGGATAGGGGAGGTAGGACATTGGCCGATTCGCCACGATTTCCGCGGTTTCCGTGGCCGGCTTGTTTCGCGAACCATACAGAAACCCCGGAAAACCCGGCCGTCCGGCGGCGTGTTAACTCTGCGTAAATCCTTCGACGCCGGGCCGTCCGGGGACCCCGGAAGCCGTCTTGTGTGTTGGCAATTAACCGAGAATAGTGAAGAAAATCAGGGGTTCGTGCGCGCAGGTTCCGGGCCGCCTCGCCGGTGCACGCCGGGCGCAGGTACTTCTGGCAGAATAGCCGCAACATCATGCAAGAATCGCGAGGAGGCGGACCCCATGGGCCGTGAACAGGTGCATCCGGAGCCGGAATGGGAGACCGGCAGCCAACCGGCGCCTCCTCGGGGAATCGTGGTTGGCGTGGATGGTTCGGACCACAGCCACTGCGCCCTCGTGTGGGCAGCCCGCGAGGCCGAGCGCCGCCGCCGCCCGCTGCATATCGTGACCGCCTATTCGGTTCCGATCTTCGCCGCGTCCGGACTCGACGGCGGCTACGCCACCGTGGACGACTCCGTGATCCGTGAAGGCGCCGAGGCTATTCTCAAGCACGCCCTCGACAAGGTCGCCGGGTACAACATCGACGTCGACGCCTCCGTGGAAAACGGGGACGCGTCCGGTGTGCTGCTGGAAATGAGCGAAACCGCGGAGCTTCTGGTCTTCGGGAGCCGCGGCCGAGGCGGGTTTGTGGGCCGGCTGCTCGGCTCCGTCAGCAGCGCACTGCCCGCCCACGCGAAGTGCCCCACGGTCACCGTGCCCCTGATCTGCGCGGACCGCCTGGGTGAAACCACGAGGGACAAGCATGTTCTGGCTGAACGGGCGAAGTCCGGCCACCAGCCGGTCGAGAACGTCGTGGTGGCCGGCGTCGACGGTTCCGAACAGGCCCGCGTCGCGGTACTCGAGGCCGCGGCCCAGGCCGAACGGCTCTCCGCCCGGCTGCGGCTGGTGTGCGCCGTGCCGCAATACACCGGCTCGCTGGCGTGGGTGCCCACCCCGATGGACCGCGATGCCCTGTTCGCCGACATCAAGATCCAGCTTGACGCCGGCGTGGCCTGGCTGCGGAGCCATTTCCCCACCCTGCAGGTGGAAACGCAACTCGTGGACGGCTCTCCCGTCGACATCCTTGTCGACGCCAGCCGGCATGTGGAACTCCTGGTGCTCGGCACCCGCGGGCGCGGCGGCTTCACCGGAATGCTGCTGGGCTCCACCACCGACGGCGTCCTCCACCACGCCAAGGGGCCCGTCATGGTGGTGCCGGACCGCGACGACCCCCGGCTGGCGGACCGGGCCAGTTTCGGCCCGATGCTCGGCGACTCCTGACGTCCCGGCGCCCGGGCCCGACGACGGAAGGACTGTCTGTAGATGGAGCACCCCGTGACGGCGGACCAGGCCCTGGACCAGCCGGTCCTGGCCTTGGAATGCCTCGGCCAGGACATGCTGACCGTGGCCGGCGGCAAGGCGGCCAACCTCGGCGAGCTGACACGCGCCGGCCTTCCGGTTCCTGACGGCTTTTGCCTCACCACCCGGGCCTACGCGGAAGCCACGGCGTCGCCGGCCCTGGCGGAGGTGCACCGGACCCTTGCCGCGACCGGCCACGATGACCTGGCCGCGTTGGCGGCGCTGGCCGCCGAGGCCCGCGCACTGGTGCTCGACGCCGAGGTCCCTGCCGGGATCGTCGCCGCCGTGCGTGCCGCCTATGCGGCGCTGGGCGCGGACGCTGCCGTCGCGGTGCGGTCCTCCGCGACCGCAGAGGACCTGCCGTTTGCCAGCTTCGCCGGCCAGCAGGACACGTTCCTGAACGTGGTCGGCGAGGATGCCGTCCTGGATGCCGTCCGCCGGTGCTGGGCCTCGCTGTGGACAGACCGCGCCGTAACGTACCGGGCGGTGCAGGGGATCGGCCCCTCCGCCGTCTCCCTCGCCGTGGTGGTCCAGCGCATGGTGGACGCGGCCGTGGCGGGGGTCCTGTTCACGGCCAACCCCGTGACCGGGCGGCGGCACGAGGCCGTCATCGACGCCAGCCCAGGGCTGGGGGAGGCGGTGGTGTCCGGGGCCGTCAACCCGGATCACTTCGTGCTCGACAGCGCCACGGGACAGATCCTGGAGCGCCGGATCGGGGATAAGGGACTGCTCATCCGTGCGCTGCCCGGGGGCGGAACCGAACGGGTGGCGCAAGCCGACGCCGTGTCCGCGCCCAGCCTGAACGACGCCCAACTGGCCGCCCTGGAACTCCTGGGCCGCCGCGCCGAAGTGCATTTCGGTTCGCCGCAGGACCTCGAATGGGCCATTGGCCAGGACGGTGCCGTGTGGCTGACGCAGTCCAGGCCCATCACCACGCTCTATCCGATGCCTGACAAGCGGCCCTCCGGGCCGGGGCCGCGCGTCTATCTTTGCTTCAGCCTGGCCCAGGGGCTGACCCGGCCCGTGACGCCGATGGGACTCGCAGGCATCCGGCTGATTGCGTCTTCCGTGGCCCGTGCGGCGCACTTTCCGGTGCCGGAGCCCCGGGACGGGCCCTCGCCGTATACGGAGGCCGGACAGCGCATGTTCTTCGACCTGACGGCCGTGGTCAGGAGCACGGCCGGCCGCACGATCGTTCCCCGGGTGTTCGACATCATGGAGGCGCGTTCGGCCGCCGTGCTGCGCCAGCTCTTCACCGAACCCAGGTTCTCCGTCATCACCACCTCGCCGTGGCCGCTGCTGCGCCACGTCGTCCCGGTGGCTGCGCGGGCGAGGGTTCTCGAAACGCTGATCCGCGGCCTGCTCCGGCCCGAGGACGCGTTGCGCCGGGCCGACAGGGTGGGCGAGCAACTCAGGGCCTCGCTCCAGGTGCCCTCCGGTGCCACTGCCGCGCAGCGGCTGGACCACGTTGAGCGGATCCTCGGCCGGAACGTCTTCCCGGTGGTTCCTGCCCTCCTGCCCCTGCCGGCGCTGGGATTCGCCCTGCTGGCCGTGGCCGGGAAACTCGCTGGCAGTCCGGGGAACGGCGAGTTGCAGGAGGTCCTGCGGGGCCTGCCCAACAATGTGACCACCGAAATGGATCTGGACCTCTGGCGCCTGGCTGCCGCCATCCGCAACCACCCGGCGTCGGCGGCGGTGTTCACGGCGGCGGCATTGCCCGAGCTGGCCAGCCGTTACCGGACCGGGGAGCTTCCCGGCGTCGCGCAGTCCGGGCTGTCAGGCTTCCTGAGCCGGTACGGCCACCGGGCCGTTGCGGAGATCGACCTCGGGATGCCGCGCTGGTCGGATGACCCGACCCACATCCTCGGGGTCCTGGCCAACTACCTGCGCGTGGACGACCCGGCGCTCGCCCCTGACCGCCAGTTCGACAAGGCGGCGCGCGCCGCGGAGGCGCAGACCGAGCGGCTCGTGGCTGCGGCGGGGCGGCGCAGCCGCCTGCGCGGATCGATCGTGCGGGCCGCGCTGAGGCGGACCCGGATGTTCGCCGGGCTGCGTGAACTGCCCAAGTACCACCTCGTTGAAGCCCTCGGCTCCGTCCGTCAGCAGCTTGCGGCGGTGGGGGCCGAACTCGCAGCGGCCGGGACCATCGAGGCGTCGGACGATATCTTCTTCCTTGACCTGGCCGAGGCGCGCCGGGGGCTGCGCGGCGCCGCACTGCGGGAGGTGGTGCGGCAGCGCCGGGAGGCCTACGAGGCCGAATTGGGCCGGCGGCACATTCCCCGCGTCCTGCTCTCCGACGGGACTGAGCCCGAAGCCGTGCAGTCCGAAGCCGTGCAGTCCGAAGCCGTGCAGACGGCCGGGACGCTGTCCGGGACTCCGGCCTCGGCCGGCACGGTCACTGCCCGGGCCCGTGTGATTCTGGACCCGCAGGGCGCGCACCTGGAGCCGGGCGAAATTCTCGTGGCGCCGTCCACGGATCCCGGCTGGACGCCGTTGTTCCTGACGGCCGGCGGACTCGTGATGGAAATGGGCGGCCCCAACTCCCACGGCGCCGTCGTCGCACGGGAATACGGCATCCCCGCGGTAGTGGGCGTCCCGGACGCGACGGCGCGGATTGCCACCGGCCAGAACGTCACGGTCGACGGCGCGGCGGGCACCGTGACGCCGGCAAAGCCGACGGCCGACGGGCCCCACTGAACCCGCTTCTGCCTGGCGCCGTGGGGTCCACGAGCGCCGTGATGAGGCAGGACAATAATGTGCCGGTGCAGGGCAACCGCACGGCCCGGCTCAGGCGTACCCTTGACGTATGAGCTGCACTGGAGCGCGCATTCCTCAGCCCCGGATAGTCGGGACGTCACGATTTGCGGCGCGTAGTTTTGGGGCGCGTAGTTTTGGGGTGCGGTCCCAATGACCAGGGTACGGACGCGCACCTGGCTGCGCTGGTTGCCCGCCGCCGCTGTTCCTGCGGTCATCGCCGCCGGGGTCCTGGCCGGGTCCCTGCCGGCCAGCGCGGGGAATCCCCTGCCGGCCAAAACTCCGGAGCAGGTGCTGAAGCTGATCGCCCAGCACGGCGAGCCCGCCCTCTCCGGAACCCTGGAGCAATCCTCCGAGCTCGGCCTTCCCGAGCTCCCCAAAACCGGAGCCGGCACGGACTCGTCCAGCACCGCGTGGCTCGAGCTGCTGACAGGGCCGCACACGGCTAGGGTTTATCGCGACGGGCCGGACAACGCCCGCGTCCAGGTGATGGACCGGCTGGCGGAACGGGACGCCACTCGCCACGGCAACGAGGTCTGGTTCTACAACTCCAAGGACAACACCGCCGCCCATGCCCAGATCCCGGCCGATGCCGCCGGTCACCCTAGTGGCGCGGACGCCACAGCCACTCCCGATCAGCTGGCCGCTGTGCTCCTGGCAAAGATCGATCCCAGCACGGCCGTCAAGGTGGGCGCCGACGTCCGGGTGGCCGGCCGGCCCGCCTATAACCTGGTGCTGACGCCGAAGTCCGACGCGACCCTGGTCGCATCGGTCGCGGTCGCGGTGGACGGTCAGACCGGGCTCCCGCTGAGCGTCGAGATCAAGGCCCGCGGACAGGCCGATCCGGCCTTCCGCGTCGCCTACACCAGCCTGACCCTCGGGGCCCCCGACGCCTCCGTCTTTAAGTTCAGCCCGCCGCCGGGCGCCACTGTCAAGGAGATGGCCGTCCAGGAGCACAAGCACGGACAAGACTCCGGGCACGCCACGTCCCCGGCCAAGAACAGCACCCACAAACCGGCAGTCACCGGCTCCGGCTGGGACTCGGTGATCGCGTTCCCGCCGGGAGCGGCCGGCCCGGCGTCGGACGCCACGGCATTGCTGCAGCAGGCCACCGTCCCGGTCCGAGGCGGACGGCTGCTGTCCACGGCCCTGGTGAACGTGCTGGTGCTCGACGACGGCCGGGTCTTCGCCGGTTCCGTGCCGGCCGCGCGGCTCCTGGCCGCCGCCGCGCAGAAGTGAATACGGGCACCGTATTTGGCGGCCGTCCGGTGACGGCCGCGTGAGCGACGCCGGGCCGGGGGCCACGCCGACTGTTGAGCTGAGCATTGAGACCAAGGGCCTGACCAAGCGGTTTGGTCAGCAGGTAGCCGTCGACGGCGTCGATCTGGCCGTGCCGAAGGGTGCGGTCTTCGGCTTCCTGGGCCCCAACGGGTCGGGGAAGACCACCACCATCAGGCTCCTGCTGGGCCTGGCCGCGGCCACCGGCGGCACTGCGCGCGTCCTGGGTGCGGAGATGCCCCGGAAACTCAATGACGTCCTGCCCCGGGTCGGGGCCCTCGTCGAAGGACCGGCCTTTTACCCGTTCCTCTCCGGTGCCGCCAACCTCCGCCGCATGGACGCCGCGGACCCCTACGCCGCGGCCGCCACGCGGCGCGCCCGGGTCCAGTCGGCCTTGGAACGGGTGGGTTTGACGCATGCGGCGGACAAGAAGGTCCGCGCCTATTCGCTGGGGATGAAGCAGCGGCTGGGGATCGCCAATGCCCTGCTGGCCCCGCGGGAACTGCTGGTGCTGGACGAACCCACCAACGGACTGGACCCCCAGGGCACCCGGGAAGTGCGGAGCCTGGTGCGATCGCTCGCGGCCGAAGGCGCCACGGTATTCGTCTCCAGTCACCTGCTGGCCGAAGTCGAACAGATCTGCACCCATGCGGCCATCATGAGCGCCGGGCGACTTGTGGCGCAGGGGACCCTTGCGGACCTGCGCGGTGCGGGGCAGGCGAGGATCCGCGTGCTGACTCCGGACCCCGGCGCCGCGGTTCAGGTGCTGGCCGGCCTTGGCCTCGCCGCCACGTTGAGTCCCGACGGCGGCGGACCCTCCGGCGGCGCTGCCTCCGGGGCAGGCGCCGTTCTCGTCGCACCGCTGCCGGCGGGCTGGCCCGAGACCGCCAGCCGAGACAGCGCCGTGCGGCCGGAAACCGCCCAGCCGGGACACACGCAGTACGGAAGAGCGCACGGGACGGCGGGGGACGCCGTAGGACCGGGCGAACCGGCGGGCCCGGAAGCCGTGGTGGCTGCCCTCGTGGCGGCGGGAGTCCGGGTCCGCGGCTTCGCGACCGAACAGGTCAGCCTCGAGGACCGCTTTGTCGCCTTGACGGGGGAGGGGTTCGACGTTGTCCAGTGACACTTCATCCTTGGGCGCTCCGGGCGGAGATACTGCCGGCGCCGGGGCCGTTGACACCGCCGGTGCCGCCGGCGCGACGGCTCCGCCGGTCCGGCGCCGGTCCGTGGCGGGCGGCCTGCTGGCCTCCGAGCTCGGGGTGTTGTTCCGCCGCCGCCGGACGTGGGCGATGTTGTGCGCGCTGGCGGCCATCCCGGTCCTGATCGCCGTGGCGGTGCGGGTCTCCTCCGCCGTTCCCGCGGGCCGCGGCCCGGCGTTCCTGGACCGGATCACCCAGAACGGTCTCTTCGTGGGCGTCACGGCCATGGTGGTGTCCGTGCCGCTATTTCTTCCGCTGACCGTCGGCGTGGTGGCCGGCGACACGATCGCCGGCGAGGCCGGGCAGGGCACCCTGCGGTACCTGCTGGTCGCTCCGGCCGGGCGGATCCGCCTGTTGCTCGTCAAATATGTCGGTGCGGCGCTTTTCGTGGTTGTGGCCCCGCTCGTGGTGGCCCTGGTCGGGGCCGGAATCGGCGCCGCGCTCTTCCCGGTGGGACCGGTGACCCTGCTTTCCGGCGACACGATCGGCACCGGCGAGGCAGTGCTCCGGCTCCTGCTGATTGCCGCCTACCTGGCGGTTTCGCTGCTCGGGCTATCGGCAATTGGGCTGTTCATCTCCACCCTGACCGACGTTCCGGTGGGGGCCATGGCGGCCACCGTGGTGCTCTCGGTCGTTTCGCAGGTCCTGGACGCGCTGCCGCAACTCGAATGGCTGCATCCCTGGCTGTTCAGCCACTACTGGCTGGACTTTGGTGACCTCCTGCGCCAGCCCCTTTCCTGGGACTCCTTCGCCGTCAACGCGGTCCTGCAGGGCGGCTACGTCGCCGTTTTCGGGGCGCTGGCCTATGCCAGGTTCGTCACCAAGGACGTGCTTTCCTAGTTTCGGGACTCCGTATTCGGGACCGCGCATTCTGGACTGCGCAGTCGGGACTGGGGCGCCCACGAGCGGGACTCAGTAGCGCGCCACGTAGCCGTAGAGCTGCATCCCGGACATGGCGGCAACATCGGTCACGGTAATGCCGGCGTCGGGGTTTAGGGCCTGGACCACGCGGCCGCCGCCGAGGTAGATGGCCACGTGGTAGAAGCCCGGAGCCGAGCCCCATACCAGCAGATCGCCGGGCTGCGCCTGCGAAAGCGGAACGTGGACGGGGGCCTGTGCGAACTGCTCTGAGGCCGTGCGGGGCAGGTATTTTCCCGCCGCCGCGAACGCGTTTTGCACCAGGCCCGAGCAGTCAAAGCCGTAGGCCCCGGTTCCGCCGTACTGGTAGAAGAACGGCGAGCCGGTCTTCCCGAGCGCCACGGAGATCGCCGTCTGGTTTGAGCCGCCGGAAATGGGCGCCGGAACGGGGGCCGGAACCGGCGCAGGTGCCGGAACGGGAATCGGGGCCGGCGCAGGAGCCGGCGCAGGAGCTGGAGCCGGGGCGGGCGCGGGCTGGGGAGCCGGCGCGGGAGCGGCGGGAGCGGCAGGAACCGGGGCTGCCGGCTGCTGGCCGGGCGAAGTGTCCCCTCCCGGCGCCGCGGGGGCCGGCTGTGAGGCCGAGGCGGGCTGAGAGGCTGCGCCCGGCTGTGGCTCCGCGTTGGCGGCCGCGGTCAGTGCCGCCAGCTGCTCCTGCTGGCGCTGGCGGTCCAGGGCGTCCACCCGGGCCGACTCCAGCGCGGCCGTGGTGTGTTTGAGGTTTGCCAGCTGGCCGACGAGCGCCTTGCGCTGTGCTTTCGCATCAGCCACGGCCTGCCGCTGGGCCGCGGCGGCGCGATCGGCGTCTGCCTTGCGGGCTTCCGCCGTTGTGGCGGCCTCATCGGCGGCACGTTTGGCGTCCGCTGCGGATTCGGTCAGCGATTGTGCGGCGGCGGCCGCGGTTTCCGCGGACTGGAACGCCCGCGCGCGGCCGGCCGTGACAGCCTCCAGAGTGGCGGCGTCTTCGAGCGCCTGGCCGGTGCCGCTGACGAAGCTGCTGAGGGCAGGGTTCAGGCCGCCGTTGCGGTACAGATCGCCCGCCAGCTGGCCGATCTGCTTGCGGGTCTTGGCCTGTTGCGCCCCGGCGGCGGCAGCCCTGGCGGCCGCTACGGCCGCTGCCTCGCGTCGGGTGGCCAGCTCCACGAGGGCCTCGCCGTACGCGTTGTTGGCCTGCAGCGACGCGCCGAGGCTGGTTTCCTGGGCGGCAGAAGCATCGGCCAGGAGCCCGTCGATCCGGGTGACTTCCGCCGCCGTCGCGCTTTCACTGGACTTGGCGGCCGCGATCTCCTCCGGGGAGGGGATCTCCGGGGAGGCCGGAACCCGGCCCGCCGCGGCCGGACCTGCGGTTTCAGTCAGCGAAGCCCGCGGCGAAGCCTGGGCCGGGAGCGCGAGCGTTCCAAGGAGGACAACGGCAGTGCAGAGCGCAGCTGTCTTGCGACCGGATCCGGTCCAGCTCATGGGCAAACCTCGCTGAAGTCTCAGGCTGGAATGAGCGAGGTTGGATGTGGCACGTGAAAAAGCCCCTCTGCGGATCATCCAGCAGGCATGAGGCTACGTGCCAATGGCCACTTTGGCAACACGAGTCACACCAATAACATAAACAACAATGGTGTCATTTGGTCACGTGTGTGGAGGGTGTGTCGGGCGGCAGAAACGCCGGCAACAGTCCGGGCCGTCCGCCAGGCAGCCGGAATCCCGGTGGCTACGCCGGCGCCCCGGGCTCCCGGCGGTCAGGCGTGCTGGTGGGCCTCGTGCTCCGAATGGGTGGCGGGTTCGAGCTGGAACGTGCAGTGCTCCGTGTCGAAGTGCGATCCCAGGCAGGTGGCGAGCTTGTCGAGGACCCGGTCGGCGCCGCGGGCCCCGAGCGCCGCGTCCTCCACCACCACGTGGGCGGAGAAGACGGGGACGCCGGACGTAATGGTCCAGATGTGGATGTCGTGGACGGACACCACGCCGTCTACCGCCAGGATGTGCTCGCGGATCATCTGGACGTCCACGCCCTTGGGGGTGGCTTCGAGCAGCACGTCCACCACGTCGCGGAGCAGATGCCAGGCCCGCGGCAGGATCATGAGGGCGATGAGGATCGACGCAATGGTGTCTGCCGCCCGGTACCCGGTCACCATGATGACCAACGCGGCCGCGATGACGGCGAAGGACCCCAGCAGATCGCCCAGGACCTCCAGGTAGGCGCCGCGGACGTTGAGGCTCTCCTTTTGGGCCCCGCGCAGGATCAGCAGCGACGCCAGGTTGGCGACGGCGCCGAGGACCGCTGCGAAGAGCATGACGTCGGTATGGACCTCTGGCGCTGATCCCAGCCGGCGGATCGCCTCGGTGAAGATGACCACCGAGATGACGATCAGGACCAGGGCGTTTGCCAGCGCGGCCAGGACCTCGGCGCGCTGGTAGCCGTAGGTGCGCTGGTCGCTGGCGGGCCGCGCGGCGATCCACGCGGCCAGCAGGGCGATGAAGACGCCGGCGGCGTCGGAGAGCATGTGCCCGGCGTCGGCGAGCAGGGCCAGGGAGCCGGAGACGACGGCGCCAATCGTCTGCACGAGCACGACGGCGAGAGTGATGGCCAGGACGGCGACCAAACGCTTCCGGTGCTTGGCAGTGCCGGTGGCGGTGATGCCGTGTGAATGGCTGTGGTCGTGTCCCATGCCTCTAAGGCTAGCCCCAGCCGAGCTCGTGCAGGCGTGCGTCGCTGATGCCGAAGTGGTGCGCGATCTCGTGCACCACGGTGACGGTGACTTCCTCGATCACGTCCTCCCGGGAGGCGCAGATGTCCAGGATGGGCTGGCGGTAGATCGTGATCCGGTCCGGCAGGGAACCGGCGTCCCACCAGGAATCCCGTTCGGTCAGCGGAACGCCCTCATACAGCCCCAGAAGCACGGTGTCCGGGTCTTCCCCGGGCTGCGGGGTGTAGTCGTCCTCGATGAAGATCGCGACATTGTCCATCGTGTCCGCCAGCTCCGGCGGGATCCGTTCCAGGGCGTCGCTCACGGCCGCCTCGAAATCCGCCTCGGACACGGGGAACGGTCCAGCCTCCGCGTCTCGGCCGTCGCCGCCGTCACCGCCGTCCCCGCGGTCCGGAACGATGGGCAGGCCGGGCGGGAGGGATGAAGGCATCGGGAAACCCTTAGCGGGACCGGCGACGGGTCAGCCCCACGCCGACCAGGCAGATCACGCCGCCCACCAGGCCCCAGATGGTCGGAATCTCGCCGAGTACCAGCCAGGAGATCAAGATGGTGGTGCCCGGAACCAGATAGGTGGTGGCGGCGAGGCGCCCCGCGTCAATCAGGGAGAGCGCGTAAGCCCAGGTGGTGAACGCGATCGCGGTGGGGAAGATGCCCAGATAGACCAGGCCCAGCGTGGCCGGCAGGGGTGCGGCCTGCAGTTCGGTGACCAGCTGGCCGCTGAACGGCAGGCAGCAGACGGCGCCCACCATGATGCCGAACCACGTGGCCTGGGCGGCCGGGAACTTGCGGAGCACCGGCTTTTGGACGATCACGCTCACGGCCGCCAGCGCCGCAGCGAGCAGGCACAGCAGCACACCGGCCACGTCCGCCGTCGACCGCTGGCCGGAACCGAGGGCGATCACGGCAACGCCGCCGAACGCGATCAGGCTGCCGATGATCAGCCAGCGCGGGAACCCTTCCTTCAGGATCACGCCGGCCATCACGGCGACCAGGATGGGGTTGACGTTGATCAGGAGGGCGGCCGTGCCGGCGTCGAGCATGTGTTCGGCGGCGTTCAGCGCGACGTTGTAGCCGCCGAACCACATGACGCCGTAGCCCAGGATAGGCCACCATTCGCGGCCCCGGGGCAGTCCCCTGAGCTTCGGCACCACCAGGAGGCCCAGCACGACGGCGGCGACCGAGAGCCGTCCTAGGGTCAGGGCGCCGGGGGAGAAGCTCGGGCCTACGGCCCGGATGCCCACGAACGCGGAGGCCCAGAGGACCACGGTGACCACGACGGCGGCGATGCCGAGCCGGCTGATCGGAGCCGGCTGCCTTGAGGCGATCGGGCGCGGCGGGCTGTTCGGCTCGAGCGGTGCGGATGCGGGGGCGGGGGTGGCCGCCTGGGAGGGCACGTCATGTGCCCCGGCCGGCCGTGTGGTGTCCGGGCGCGGTGAGCCTGTTTCGGTTGTTGCCATGCTGCCAATCTAACCGTTCCCGCGCGGTCAGTACTGGCGGAAATCGGCCACGTCTCCGCGGTTTACCGCCAAAGTTGCGGCTAAGGCTGCGGCCAAGGTCCCGTCGGGGGGTACGGCAGCGCCTCAGCGGAGGACGCGTGCCGCCGCCTGGACGGCGCCCGCGACGCCGGCCAGCGCCGCCGAGCCGCGCCGCCATTGCTGCCAGTAGAGGGTGACGTCCACCTGCCCGCGGGTAGCGAGCGTCTCGAGCGTGCCGCTCCCGAGGTCTTCGCCGATTTCGATCTCGGGCATCATGCCCCAGCCCATGCCCAGCCGGATGGCTTCGCCAAATTCGTGGGCCGCGGGCACATAGTGCCGCGGCGGCTGGAGGTTTCGGCTGACCCGCCGCAGGTACCGGTCCTGCAGGTCGTCCTTGCGGTCGAAGACGATCACGGGGGCCGTCGCCAGCCCTTCTTCCGCTGCCCCGCGGCCGAACCAGGCTGCGGCGAAGGCCGGCGTACAGACCGGCAGATAGCGCATGACGCCGAGCCGGCGGGAGATGCAGCCGGCAGCCGGTTTGGCGGTGGCCGTGATGGCGGCCGCAGCTGCGCCGGCGCGCAGCAGGTCCAGCGAGTGCTCCTGGTCTTCGCGCAGGATCTCCAGCTGGACGGTGTCGCCGGCCGCCGCCAGGCCGGCCAGCGCCCAGGTGTGCAGCGAATCGCTGTTGATCACCAGCGTCAGGCGCGTTCGCCCCTGGGGCTCGTCCGGCTGGAGCTCCTCGGCGAGGTCCGCGGAAAGCAGTTCCAGCTGCCGGGCGAACCGCACCACCGCCTGGCCGGACTCCGTGAGCCCTGCCGGCCGGACCCGGGTCAGAACCGGCCGGCCGACGGCGGCCTCGAGGGCGCGGATCCGCTGGCTGACGGCCGAGGGCGTCACGGACAGGTGGGCGGCCGCGGCGTCGAAGCTTCCGTGGGTGATGATCGCGGCCAGCGTCCGGGCCTGCTCGGGTGAAATATCGATCATTAGCTCATCTTATGCACCAGGAGAATCTTTAACTGGTTTCATCTTGATCGGGCGCCTACCGTGGAGTGGTGATCCTGCCCCTGTTCTCCGGCCTCTCTGCCGGACTGTCCCTCATCGTCGCGATCGGCGCGCAGAACGCGTTTGTGCTCCGCCAGGGCATCCAGCGTTCGCACGTTGCCCTGGTGGTGGCGGTCTGCGCAGTCTCTGACCTGGTGCTCATCGTGCTGGGCGTCGCGGGCATCGGCGTCCTCCTGGACCGGGCGCCGGGGGCCCTCGTGGTGATCCGCTGGGCCGGCGCCGCCTTCCTCTTCGCCTACGGGGCGCTCGCCGCCAGCCGCGCGGTCCGCGGGGAGCAGATGGACCATCCCGGTGACAAGCCGGCCGGCAGCCGGGCGGCCGTCCTTGGCACGTGCCTGGCCTTCACCTGGCTTAATCCGCACGTCTATCTGGACACGGTGCTGCTGCTCGGCTCCCTCGCGGCGGCCCAGGGCGAGTCCGGGCGCTGGTGGTTCGCCGCCGGAGCCGGTCTTGGAAGCATCGCCTGGTTCACGGCCCTCGGCGCCGGCGCGCGGTTCCTGACCTCGCTGTTCCGGCGGCGGGCCGCATGGCGGGTGCTCGACGCCGGGATCGCCGTCGTGATGTTCACCCTGGCAGGGCTGCTGGTCACCTGACTCCGAGCGCCGGTCCGCGGCCGGTGGGCCCTTGCCCGCCCGGTGTGACGGGTTCACCATGGCTGGTATGACAGCATCCTCAGCTTCGGCCCGCGAGAGAAAGCTTGCCGCCATCGGTACAGCCGCCTTCGCGGTTGCCCCCGCAACGGCCGCCGCCCTGGTGCCGTGGCTCCTGACCCGCTGGGAAGTGAAGGCCCCGGTCCCCGGCGGGGCGCCGGCGCGGCTCACGGGCGCCCTGCTGATCGGCGCGGGCGCGGCGGTGATCGCGAACTCCTTCGTGCATTTCGCCGTGGAGGGCATCGGAACCCCCGCGCCATTTGCCCCGCCCAGGCAGCTGGTGGTCGGCGGGCTCTACCGTTATGTGCGGAATCCGATGTACGTGTCCATTGCGGCGGCCGTCGCAGGGCAGGGACTGCTGCTGGGCCAGCCGAAGCTCTTTGCTGCCCTGGGCATCGGCGCGGTGCCGGTGGTGGCCTTCGTCCGGCTGTACGAGGAGCCCGCGCTGACGCGGAAGTTCGGTGCGGCCTACGCGGAGTACCGCGGCAACGTCCCGCGCTGGCTGCCCACGCTCACGCCGTGGCGGCCCGAGGCCCAACAGCCGGCACCGGCCCCGGGCCAGCCGCAGGCGGGCAACGGTTAGGACGCGGCGCCCACGGCGCCCAGGGTACGTGCCCGGCCGCTATTTCCCGCGCCCGGACCACTCCAGCAGCCGGTCCAGGGGCCAGGTGGTGACAGTCCGCCCGGCGGGCACGCCGTTCGCGGCCGCGCGCTCGGCGCCGTACTGCAGGAAATCCAGCTGGCCCGGCGCATGGGCGTCACTGTCGATGCTGAAAAGGCAACCGGCTTCGAGAGCCAGCCGGATCAGCTCGTCCGGCGGGTCCTGCCGTTCGGGCCGGGAGTTGATTTCGACGGCGACATCATTCTCCGCGCACGCCGCGAACACCCGCTCGGCGTCGAATGCGGACGGCGGCCGCGTTCCCCTGGACCCCTGCACCAGCCGGCCGGTGCAGTGGCCGAGGATGTTCGTATGCGGGTCGTGGATGGCGCCCAGCATCCGCTCGGTCATCGTGCGCCGGTCGGAGCGCAGCTTGGAGTGGACGCTCGCCACCACGATGTCCAGTCGGTCCAGCATGTCCGCGGTCTGGTCCAGGGTGCCGTCCTCCAGGATGTCCACCTCGATCCCGGCCAGAAGACGCAAGCCCCCGCCGTCCCCGTTGATCGCCCCGACTACGTCCAGCTGTTCCCGCAGGCGTTCGGTGCTCAGGCCGTTGGCGATCTTGAGGCTGGGGGAGTGGTCCGTCAGGGCAAGGTAGTCCCGGCCCAGCGTGCGGGCGGCGTCCGCCATGAGCCCGATCGGGGACCCGCCGTCGGACCAGTCACTGTGGCTGTGCAGGTCCCCGCGCAGGGCGGAGCGGAGTTCGGCGCCGCCGTTCGCGAGGGGCTGCTCCCCGCGTTGCCGCAGTCCCTCAAGGTAGTCGGGTACGCCGCCGTCGACCGCCTGGCTGATGACGTCGAAGGTTCTGTCCCCGATCCCTTTCATGCTCTTCAGCCTGCCGTTGCGCGCCCGCGCCGCGACCTCGTCCGGCTCCAGGGCGCCGATCACCGCGGCTGCCTTGCGGAACGCCTGGATCTTGAAGGTGGGGGCCAGTTCGCGTTCCAGCCAGAACGCGATCTCATTGAGGGCGGCAACGGCATCCATCAGTCCATCTTGCCCGGCCCTTGCAGCGGCGGGAAGGCTGATTTTGGATAAACCGGGGGTCTGCCCTTATAGTTTTATAGTCCAGTTCGGAGGAACCCGCGAGGACAAAAACGAAAGGCTTCGGCCCTTAATTTTTGCCCTGATGTGCTCAACCGGATGGCGTCCTGGCCCCCATCGTCTAGCGGCCTAGGACACCGCCCTTTCACGGCGGCGGCACGGGTTCGAATCCCGTTGGGGGTACGCAAGGAACGGGTCAAGCCGGATGAAAAAGTCTGGTAGGCTAAAGGCCTTGAAAAATTGCGGTAGCGATACCGCAAACAGCAAGAAACTAGCAGTAAACAAGCAAGGCCCTGTAGCGCAGTTGGTTAGCGCGCCGCCCTGTCACGGCGGAGGTCGCGGGTTCAAGTCCCGTCAGGGTCGCTCTGATTGCCGGAAGAAGTTCCGGCTGTCAAGGTGACGCGTCACCTAGGCTCTGTAGCTCAGTTGGTAGAGCGTTCGACTGAAAATCGAAAGGTCACCGGATCGACGCCGGTCGGAGCCACCAGCTAGAACCCCGCAGTTCCCAGTGTTTACACGGGAACGGCGGGGTTTTTTCGTTAGCGGATGAACCCGACGTTTCAGCGTCGATCAGCCGAAATCAGCCGTGTTTCGATGCTGACCTCTGGTATTCCCTGGGTAGAAGCTCGCCGGCGTAGGGGCGCCGGCGCGGCAATGCGTGCGGCTTCGCTGCGTTTCGGGGAACAACCCGACCTGCTGACCGGCGTCCGAGCCAACCTTGATGTCATTTGCCGGTGGCCCCCATCTCGACGATGCCGCGGCATTCCTTGGAGCCAAAGCCCAGAAGGACCGAGACGCTGCCCAGCTGGCCCTGGCCAAACTGCTTGCCAGCGTCGCGGGGGAGTACGATCTGGTTCTGCTCGACTGTCCGCCCGGAAATGAGTCCCCGTCAAGGTGCGAGCAGTCACCGAGACGTTGGCCATGGGTTGGCGTGAGCGGCGGAACGGATGAGACCGGTTCTCGGCGGTCTGGTTTGGCGTAGGACTTAGGTGGTAGGCGGCGGAAGGTGTTCCGCCGCCAATTTGTAGCAAAGCTTTCCGTCGAGTTTCTGGGGCTGGATCCACACTTGGTAGCCTTCCGCTGCGGCGAAAAGTTCTCGTCCTTTGCTGCTGTCGGGAGCCAGCCACAGTGCGGAAGAATCGGGCATGACATCGTCAACAATTCCTGCCCGGACCACTGAGAAGTCCTTACGGATTTCCACCGGTGTCCCGACCAGCCGACTCCAGTCATGGTAGGGGTATGGGTCAGCAACTATCTCCGAACCTCGTTTCCGGCGCCTGGTACGGGGATTTCCTCGTACGGCCGGAGTGGACGTCGCGGGAACCGGCCACGGTTTTTTGGTGAATCTGAGAGACCTTTGAAAAGCCACTTGTCATGGCAGGCTCCTGTGGGCGCCGGGACCCGTTAGTGGAGGTGACTTCCACCGTTGATGTCGATGGTGGTGCCGGTGAGGTAAGCGGAGTCCTGGGAGGACAGGAAGGTGATGACTGCTGCCACTTCTTCGGTGGTGGCGTTTCGGCCAAGGGGGATGCCGGCGTTGATGGCGGCTTCCTGTTCCTCAGTGCTGCCGACGCGGATGTTGGTGTCAACGGCCCCGGGGGTGATGGCGTTGATGGTGACGCCCGTGGCGCCGAGTTCGCGGGCGAGTGCTTTGGTGAAGCCAAGGATGGCGGCCTTCGCGGCGGAGTAGGGAACCTTGCCGAACACACCCCCGCCACGCTGCGCGGAGACAGAGGACATGTTTACGATTCGGCCCCAGCCGTTGGCAATCATGTCCGGCAGGAACGCCTTGGTCACGAGGTAGGTGCCGGTGGCGTTGACGTCCATGATTTTGTGCCAGAGCTCAAGGGTGGTGTCGAGGAACGGGACCGGGGAGGTGATGCCTGCGATGTTGGCCAGGGCACCCACCGGGGGAAGGCTGCCCTGATTGACTTCGGCCGCTACTGCGGCCTGGGCGTTGATGACGGAGGCTTCGTTGGCGACGTCGATTTCGTGGCCGAAGGCGGGGACGTCGAATTCGTTGCCGATTTCTGCGGCGACCTTGGCAGACTTCTCGCCATCGAGGTCCAGAATCACGACCGCCCATCCCTGGCTGGCGTAGCGGCGGGCAGTGGTAATGCCGATGCCTCGCTCGGAGGTCGCCCCGGTAAGGACGGCGGTGCGTTGGACGGTGTGGCTCATGATGCTCCTTGTTGGAAAACGTGGGGTTTGCGTTGCCGGGCCTACAGGGCGATCCGCCGGTGGCCAGTTGAGCAACGGCGTTGATCGTCTTGATCTGCAGGGTGATGCGAATCACTGTATGCCCGATGATTGTCGACAGTCAACCCTCAACATCGACTGTTGACATCGACCATGACCTGCGTCACTATTGTTCGAGTCAGGTGTGTTAACAGTCGACAGCGTTGGAGCCAGGTGCCCTCGCTCATCGAAAGGGACGAAAACTCATGAGCAACGAAGCTCTCAGCATGCAGGGCCCGGTGCATGGCACGAAGGAGGCCCGGCGCGTCGCGATCGGCTCCAGCGTCGGCGCGGTCATCGAAACGTACGACTTCATTGGATTCGGCACGGCCGCGGCCCTGTACTTCGGCACCGCGTTTTTCCCCACCGGCGATCCGGTGACGGGTACCCTGGCTGCCTTCGCCACCCTCGGCGTCGGCTTCGCGGCCCGCCCGATCGGCGGGATCATCGGCGGCCACCTCGGTGACAAGGTCGGCCGCAAGCCCGTCCTGGTGGCCTCCCTGATCCTGATGGGCGTCGCCACCTTCGTGATCGGCCTGCTTCCCACGTACGGCCAGGTCGGCCTGATGGCTCCTGCTTTGCTGGTGTTCGTCCGGATCGTCCAGGGCCTGGCCTTCGGCGCGGAGTGGGGCGGCGCCATCCTGATGAGCTACGAGCACGCGCCGTGGAAGTCCAAGGGCAAGTACACCGGAATGGTCCAGGCCGGCTTCCCGGTCGGGCTGCTGCTGGCCAACCTGGTGTTCCTCTTCAGCGTCCAGCTCGGCGGCGAACTCGCTTGGCGCATTCCGTTCCTCGCCAGCATCGTGCTGGTCGTCGTCGGCCTGATCATCCGCTCCAAGGTTCCGGAGTCCCCGGTCTTCGACGAGGTCAAGGACAGCGGCGAGCTCGTGAGGTCGCCCATCACGGAGGTCCTCAAGACCGACTGGCGCAACATCGTCAAGGGCATCGGCCTCCGCATCGCCGAGACCGCAGGCTATGCCGTGTCCATCACGTACATGATTTCCTACCTGAACAGCCAGCACCTGGCCGACAAGACCCAGACCCTCGTGGCGCTGTGCATTGCTTCCGCGATCGGCATCTTCGCCACGCAGGCCTGGGCCCGCCTGACTGACAGGATCGGCCGGCGCCCGCTCTACATCTGGTCCTGCGCCTTCGCGGTGGCGTTCGCCGTGCCGATGTTCCTCCTGGTCAACACCGGCCTGTTCATCTTCATCATCGCCACCCTCGTGATCTCCTACGCCGTTTGCCAGAACTCGCTCGCCGGCGCCCAGGGCGCCTGGTTCCCGGAGCTCTTCCAGGCCAAGACCCGCGCCTCCGGCGCCTCGCTGGCCTACCAGATCTCGGCCACGATCTCCGGCTTCACCCCGTTCATCACCACCCTGCTGTTCGTCAGCTTCGGCTGGATAGGCCCGGCATTGCTCTTCGGCACCTACGCCGCCATCGGACTCTGGGCCGCCCTCGCCACCCGGGAAACCTGGGGCAAGCGCGAACGCCAGCTCGCGGACGAGGCCACCAAAAGCACCCCCGCCCACGTGAGCGCATAGGACCGAACCGTCCCGGACGCCGTCGCAGGCCTCCCGCAAACTCATCACGTCACTCTTGAAAGGCAGAATTGTGGTTCTCACACAGGAAAAAGCAACCGAAGGCAAGGCCTTCGACATTGGGGCAGAACGCCTTGAACGGGTCGAGGGGGCCGCGTTCCGGATCCGGCACCACGCCCTGAACATGGGCGAGGTCCAGGGCCAGGGCTATGTCGGCCAGGCCCTCGGCGCGGCGGACATGCTGGCAGTTGTCTATGCGGACCAGCTCCGGTTCCGGGCCGCCGACCCCGAATGGGACGGGCGGGACCGGTTCCTGCTCTCCACCGGGCACTACGCGATCGGCCACTACGCGGCCCTCGCCGAGGCAGGGATCATCCCCGTCACGGAACTGGAGACCTACGGCTCGGACAATTCCCGGCTGCCGATGTCCGGGATGTCCACCTACACGCCCGGCATGGAGATCTCCGGCGGCTCGCTCGGCCACGGCCTCTCCATCGCCGTCGGCGCCGCCCTGGGCCTGCGGTACCAGGATTCGGACGCCCGAGTCTACAACTTCCTCTCCGACGGAGAACTCGATGAGGGTTCCACGTGGGAGGCGGCGATGGGCGCACACCACCACCAGCTCGGCAACCTCACCGCCATGGTCGACATCAACGCCCTGCAGGCCGACGGCAAGACCGACACCGTGCTCCGCACGGAGCCCGTCACCGAAAAGTGGGAGGCGTTCGGCTGGTACACACAGCGCGTGGACGGGAACGACGTCGGCGCCCTGCTGGCCGCGTTCGACAACGCCGCCGCCCAGGCCGCCGCCCTCGGACGACCCTCCGTGATCCTGTGCGACACGAAGGTGGGCCGCGGCGTTCCGCTGCTCGAGGACCGCGAAAAGGCGCACTTCATGCGCATCGAAGAACACGAATGGCAGACCTGCCGCGAACAACTCACCGCCGGCTACGAAGGAAAGGCTTCAGCATGAGCACCACAACCGAGGCCCCCGACACCACCACAGCCGCCAAGCCGAAGCTGAAGACCTCGGCGATGATCGCTTCCTTCGCGGACCCGGGCCAGAAGACCGCATCCGCGCCGTTCGGGCACGCCCTGGTCAAGGCCGCGCAGGAGAACCACAAGATCGTGGGACTGACCGCGGACCTGGGCAAGTACACGGACATGCACATCTTCGCCCAGGCCTTCCCCGAGAGGTTCTTCCAGATGGGCATGGCCGAGCAGTTGCTCTTCGGCGCCGCGGCCGGCCTGGCCGAGACGGGCCTGGTCCCGTTCGCGTCCACGTACTCCGTGTTCGCCGCGCGGCGCGCGTACGACTTCCTGTGCCTGGACGCCGCCGAACCGAACCTCAACGTCAACATCGTCGGCGGCCTTCCCGGACTGACCACCGGCTACGGCCCCAGCCACCAGGCCACTGAGGACATGGCGATCTTCCGCGGCATGCCCAACCTGACCATCGTGGACCCGTGCGACTCCCTCGACATCGAACAAGCCGTCCCCCAGCTGGCGGCCATCGAAGGGCCCACCTACCTGCGCCTGCTGCGCGGCAACGTCCCTACCGTCCTGGACGAGTACGACTACACGTTCGAACTCGGCAAGGCGAAAGTCCTGCGCGGGGGCAATGACGTCGTCTTCATCTCCAGCGGACTTATGACCATGCGTGCGCTTCAGGCGGCCGAGGCGCTGGCCGCGCACAACGTGGACGTCGCCGTCGTCCATGCCCCCACCATCAAGCCGTTCGACGCCGCGACGGTCCTCGCCGAGATCAACACCGACCGCCTCGCCGTCACGCTGGAAAACCACTCTGTGATCGGCGGCCTGTTCGAAACGGTGGCCTCCGCCGTCGTCACCGCCGGAGTGGGCAAGCGCGTGGTTCCCGTGGCGCTGCCGGATCAGTTCCTCGACGCCGGCGCCCTGCCCACCCTGCATGACCGATATGGCCTGGCCGTTGACCGCATCGTGGCAAAGGTCCTGGCCGAACTCAGCTGACCGCCTGCGGTGGCCGGCAATAATTCAGAAAGCACGGCACCGGTCCCCGCCGGAGCCGTGCTTTCTGCCGTATCATCAGACGACTACCAACTGTAAACAGTCGACCTATAACACTGAGGACGGGCCATGGCCGGAACAACAGTCCCGCTGCTGGGATTGCAGAAGCAGAACCTGCGCGAGCAGGCGGTTTCAGCACTGCGCACCGCCATCACCAGTGGAGAACTGGAGCCCGGCCGGCATTTGGTGGAAACTGAGCTTTCCGAAATGCTGCAGATCAGCCGGGGAACGCTGCGTGAGGCTCTCCGCCAGTTGGAACAGGAAGGTCTGCTGTCTGCGGGGCCGCGCGGTCGGCTCTCCGTCCGGCACCTGGACGAAAAAGAGATCCGCGACATTTTCGCTGTGCGGGCGGCCCTCGAATCATTGGCCGCACGCACCCTGTGCGAGCTCCCGGACCGCGAAGCTGCCATCGCGTCCCTGCATCAGACCATTGACGTCATGGAAGCGGCGCAGAACGCGTCCTTGGAAGAGCGGATCGAATCCGACATGGAATTCCACCGCACCCTGTGCCGGCTGACCGGGAATGAAACACTGCTCCACTCCTGGGAATCACTGGAGGGATCCATCCGGATGTCCATCATGTTCGCTGGGCAGGAGAAAGGGGTCAGGAACATGGGCGTAGACCGGCACCGCGAGATCGTCGCGGCCATCGAAACCGGCGACGCCACCCTGGCCCGCAAAACGATCCGCGAGCATATGGACGGCGCCGCAGACAACCTCGTCACCTAGGCCGTCGGCTCCACATCCTCCGAACCATCAGTCGGTTTTGGTCCCCGTTGAGAGCCCCGGTAGTGCCCCGCGTCGGTGTTCTGCGAGACCGCCTCGGGGCTCTGGCCAAGCTCGCCGGGCTACGGGATGAGGGTGAGGCGTGAGGCGTCGAGGATGGATCGCGCGAGGTTGCCAGGTACGTGGTCCGCGACACTGAGCCAAACCTTGATTGGTGGTGCCCCGATTAGAGGGACGAAGACGATGCCTGGGTGAGTCCCTCGGGTGCGTGCGATGTCCGGAACCACTCCAACACCCCGATCTGCGGCTACGGTTTCGAGCCATTCGTCGTAGCTCTGCGTCTCTACGACCTCGGGGGTGGTGCCGGGCCAGAGGTCAGGCGTCGTCGTCCCGTTGAGGATGTTGATCACCAAGGGTCGTTGCGGCACGTCCTCCCACCGTATGGGAGTGCCAGCGGCCAAAGCCGACCGGTGCGAGCACACCAGGACACGGGGTTCTTCAAAGAGCTCGATTGTGCGGGGCTTGTGCAGGAGTTCCTGCGGCACCGGGGATCTCAGCACGGCGGCGTCGACGTCGCCGCGGACGAGGGGCTGCGCCGGTGCGTCGACCCGGGTGAAGGAGACCTCGATGCCGGAGTTCTCCTGCAGATAGCGGGCCATGTCCTGTGCCCACGGGGTGGGCAGCAGCCAGCTGAAGCCAAGGGTGATGGTGGTATTCCCCCGCGCCGCGGCGACGCCCCGGTCGAGGCTGCCCAGCGTTGATCTCGCGTGGTCAAGGAACAGGGATCCAGCTTCGGTGAGCTCGAAGCTCTTTGATGTTCGGCGGATCAGCTGGACCCTCAGGATGGACTCGAGTTGCTTCACTGTCCGTGACAGGGCCGGCTGGGTAATCCGCAGTCTCAGCGCCGCGTATGTAAAGGACTCTTCCTCTGCCACAGCCACGAAGGCCCTGAGGTGCCGCACTTCAACATCCATGCTTCCCAAGCATAGACACTCTCTGTCCGGCATTTTTCCGCACCGACAGCAGCACCTACGGTGGCTGAAGCAGGCGCCACAGACGGGCGCCCCTGCCGGGCAAAGGGAAGGAAGTGTGCGAGGAAGTGAGTGCTGTTGGTGTGCGCCGGATCGGAGGGATGGCTGCTGCCGGCTTCGCAGTGGCAATGGGACTCGGACGGTTCGCGTTCACTCCGACCCTGCCCCTCATGACGGGCCAGGCCGGCCTCTCCGCCGCTGCCGGGGCGCATCTGGCGACCGCAAACTACCTCGGCTACTTGGCTGGTCCCGTCCTGACCCTGATTTTTCCCCGGCTGGTTTCGTCCCGGATCCTCTACCGCTGCAGCCTGGTGCTTATAGTGGCTTCCCTGCTCGGGATGGGTCTCACCACGAACGAGCCCACCTGGCTGGGCCTGCGGTTCCTCGCGGGCGCTGCCAGCGCCCTGCTGTTCGTGATGATTGCCAGTAGCGCCGCGTATCACTGCCGCTCGGCGGCCCGGCACGTCATCGGGTGGGTATACGGGGGAATTGGGGCCGGCATCGCCCTGTCCGGAATCCTGATCCTTGCCCTCGGTCCCGGTGGCAGCTGGCGGCACGCATGGTGGGTCGTGGCACTGGCATCCCTGGCGCTGGCCGTGCCGGCATGGTTCCTGCCCCTTCATCCCGCCATCAAAAGCTCGCCGGCGACCCGGCCCGGGAAGCAAACCGGCGTGCGGTTGCGGGACCGTATCGTCCCGGGCTTCACTCCGCTGGTGGTCAGCTACTTCCTGGAAGGTGTCGGCTACATCATCGCCGGCACGTTCCTCGTCACTGCAGTTGCGGCCAGTTCACCTGGCTGGGTGGGGAACGGCACCTGGATCCTGGTCGGAATCGCGGCCGTCCCGTCCTCGGCACTGTATGCGGCGCTGTCCCACCGGATCTCAGCCCCCACACTGCTTGCTTCGGCAATGGCACTGCAGGCAGTAGGCATGGCCTTACCCGCCGTGCTTCCCGGCGCCCTCCCGGCCCTGGTCGCCGGCGCCTGCTTCGGGGCCACGTTCCAGGGGATCACCACGCTGTCGATGACCATCGGGGCCACCAGTGGAGTACCTCACGCCGTATCGATCCTCACGATCATGTTCAGCATCGGCCAGGTCGCAGGACCCCTCCTTGCCGCGCCCCTGCTCACCAGCGGGCACTCCGCCGCCTTGCTCCTCGGCGCGGTCATCGTCACCTGCGCCGCGGTAACGGCCGTCCTTCTTCGTGTCAGGAAAACCAGCCCCCTGCCACATACATGAGTCAGCTATGTGCGGCACGCATAGTTGATGCTCAAGGAGCATTTTTGTAAACCCCCGCCGTTGCCTAGCATCAATGTCATTGCTACGCCGGGCACGATGTACTAGGGCCCACGGCACCCATCCGGAATTTCCATCAGCGTAAATAGCCAAGGCAAAGGGCAAGGCGCACATGACCGACAACAACCAATCCGCTGAAGACTCACCCGCCACCAGCACGGATACCCTAAAAGCGTCAGGCCTTCTGGCAGGCCTCGGGGCTACTATTCCGCTGGTTGCCGCGCCGATGGCAGGAGGCCCCAGCACCCCGGCTCTTGTCCTGGCAGCCGCCCAGGCAGGAGGGTTGGGTCTGCTCGCGGGCGGATACAAGACTCCCGAACAGCTCGCCGCGCAGATAGCCGAGGTACGGGCCGGGGTAGCCGCTTTCGGGCTCAACCTCTTCGGGGTGAACCTCTTCGCGCCCAACCCGGTGCCGATCGACAAGGACGCCTTCGTTGAATACACCGAAGCGCTCCGCGAACTGGCGGCCACCTACAACCTGTCCCTGGACGAAGTGGATGCCCTGGAAGACGACGACGAGTGGGAGGCCAAGGTAGACATGCTAGTCAACGATCCCGTACCCGTTGTCAGCTTCACCTTCGGGCTCCCCCCAGCCAAAACCGTCCGCAGGCTGCAGAAGGCAGGCTCACTGGTGTTCCAAACAGTGACCAACCCCGACGAGGGGGAACAAGCTTCGGCGATGGGTGTCGATGGACTGGTGGTCCAGTCGTACAAGGCCGGTGGGCACTCCGGCACCCTGGCCCCGGGCACCCCTGTCGAGCAGATACCCCTGGCAGACTTGCTCGACCGAGTCCGATCACGGGTCCACGTGCCGATATGGGCAGCAGGTGGCATCTCAACGCCAGCCGGTGTCCGGGACGCGCTTGCCCACCGCGCCGAGGCTGCCGTCGTCGGAAGCGTGCTGCTGCGCAGCCCCGAAAGTGGCGCCTCTAAACCCTACAAGGCAGCGCTGGCTGACACCCATCGCACCGAAACCGTTGTGACCACGGCGTTCTCCGGCCGTCCCGCGAGGGCCTTGCGCAATGCCTTCGTGGATCGGTTCCACGGTGTCGCCCCAAGTGGCTACCCCGCCGTCCACCACTTGACCAGCCCCATCCGCAAAGCCGCTGCAGCCGCCAACGATCCAGAGAGCATCAATATCTGGGCCGGCACAGGCTACCGCGACGCCGCGGAGGAACCAGTTGCCGATATTCTGCGCCGGCTTGCCGGAGCCAACTAACCAGAAGGCAGCGCGTCGCTCGACGGCTAGCACTCGGGCGCCGATAATCCTCCTCAGTTCGACCCTCGCCAAGTGCAGTGCACTCAAAGTGCAGTATGATGCACTTATGGATAGGGGTACATCTGCCCTCGCGGTAGCAATTGGTGGTCGGGTACGGCGGGAGCGGCAGGCGCGGGGGTGGACGCTTGATCAATTAGCGGAGGCCACGGGTGTGAGCCGCCGCATGCTGGTCAACGTCGAGCAGGGCGCCACGAATCCCAGTGTGGGGACGCTCTTGAGAATCAGTGACGCTCTAGGGATCGGACTGCCCGCGTTGGTTGAACTCCCGCGCCCCAAGCCAGTGACGGTCACCCGCCGCGGTGAAGGCGCCGCCCTGTGGAGTTCGGATGCCGGTGGCCGCGGCGTGCTCGTGGCCGGGACAGGGACGCCCAACGTGGTTGAACTCTGGGACTGGACGATGGTCCCCGGGGACACTCACGGGAGCGAAGCGCATTCACCTGGGACCAAAGAGCTGCTACAGGTCCAGGAAGGATCCATCTCCGTTGTGGTTGCCGGTGAGGCGTTCATCCTCGAGGCCGGCGACGCCGTGTCTTTCCCCGGCGACGTGGCGCACTCGTATAGCTCCGAGGGCACGGAACCGGCCCGTTTCTCCCTCGCGGTCTTTGAACCGGGCGTGGGATCAGGACACCGGCCGGAGGCGAACGATGAGTAATCTGGAAACGCTTCAGGTGTTTCTGAACGGGGCCGGGGCCGATGCCGCAGTGTTCTCACTGCGGCCGGACTACCGCGCCGTCCTTCTGGCCGTCGACGGGCTTGTCCCGGGGCCAAGCGATCAGGCCAGTGACGCGCTGCTCCGGGCGGCGGAGGCCTCAACCCGCGAAGCACTGAGCGCTTGTCCTGTGGAGGATCTGCCGCAAGTGCCTGCGTGGCGCCAGGCTTACACACTGCTTCCATCCGAAATCTAATAAGGGAGTTAGAACCATGTTCACTGGCTTGAGCGCTTTTCCCCTCACCCCGCTGGCACACGATGCGGTAGACGAGGCTTCGTTTATCCGCCTGGTTCAAAGGCTCAGCGAGGCCAAGGTCGACTCCATTACGGCGCTCGGCTCCACTGGTTCCTACGCCTACCTGAGCAGTGATGAACATAGCCGTGTTGCGCACCTTGCCGTAGAGCACGCCGGCGAAACTCCGGTATTTATCGGCATTGGGGCGCTCCGGACGTCACGGGTCCTCGCGAACGCCGAGAACGCCGAACGGGCCGGAGCTTCCGCGCTCCTGCTGGCGCCGATGACCTACCAGGCCCTCACCGAAGATGACGTATTCGAACTCTTCCGGACGGTCACAGCGAACTCCTCGCTACCCGTCATCGTCTATGACAACCCGGGCACCACCCACTTCACCTTCACGACCGAACTCTACGGACGCATCGCGGAACTGCCCGGTGTCGCTTCCATCAAAATCCCCGGCGTTCCGGCCGATCCTGATCAGGCACAAGCCCGGATCCAGGAAATCCGGGAGGTGATCCCGGCTCATGTCACCATCGGTGTTTCCGGCGACGCCAAGGCGACCGCCGGACTGGCCGCCGGATGCGATGCCTGGTACTCCGTCATCGGCGGGACTTTACCCGCCCTCGCGATGCGGATCACCCGGGCCGCCCTGGAAGGGCGGACCTCCGAGGCGTTCGCCGAGTCCGAACGGCTTGCCCCGTTGTGGCAGTTGTTTGCCGAGTTTGGCGGAAGTATCCGTGTTGTTGCGGCATTAGCAGAACAGCTGGGACTGGCATCAAGATCATGCCTGCCTCTTCCCATCCAAGGATTGACCGAGAAGCAGCGTTCCCACGTTGGCAGGATTGTCGATGAGCTCGGGCTCAACCCGTAGCGCCGACCTCGGCGTTCCACAACGGACGGAGCGCCGGGCCGGGGCGCTGGCCCGCTATGTCTTCGCCGCGACCCTCGTCCGCAGCGCCGACGGCGGCGCGGTGGTCGCTATCGTGCTGCTCGCCCACGCCAGCGGGATGCCGGGCTGGCTGGCCGGGCTCCTGGGAGCATCAATCACCGCACCTCACCTGCTTGGACCGTTCATCGCACGACGCCTCGATACAGCCCGTGACGGACGAAGGATCATCGCCTGCTCCGCACTCCTCCACGGCGTGCTGCTCGGTGCTGCTGCACTGCTCCTGCCCGTCGCTTGGGCGATCTGGCCCGCCATGCTGCTCTTTGCCTCGGGAATCTTCGGGCCGATGCTCACCGGCGGGATCAGCAGCCGCCTGCCCTCTATCGCGGGCCCCGGGCAGCGCAGCCAACGCAGAGCCCAAGGCTGGGACGTCGCAAGCTACGGGCTGAGCGGCACCCTCGGCCCCGCAGCAGTGGCATGGATCGCGGCAGCATCCGACGCGCTCACCGCAACACTGGTTCTGGCCGGCGCCGCCGTCATTGGTGCCGGAGCCGTCCTCGCACTGCCCAGGCAAGAGCCACTCGACACGGCCGTTGATGTGCCCTCGCCCGGACGAACACTGCGCCTCATATGGAAAAGTGGTCCGCTTCGCCGCACGCTCGGGCTGACCGTGGCCGTCGCATTCTCTGTCGCCGCTTTGCCGATCTACGCCGTCGCCACAGCTCCTGCGTTCGGCGGCGCCGCAGCCGCCGGAACACTGGTCGCGGCTTACGGGATAGGGAATCTCCTCGGATCAGCAGGGCTCATGCTTCGGCCGCTTCGCCGCGACGCAGACCTTCTCATGAGCTCCCTCGGCGTACTCGTCGCGGCGACACTGATTCTGGTGATGCTCGCCCCGACACTTCCCACCTCCCTTATTGCCTTCAGCCTGGCAGGGATTGCCAACGCACTCTTCTTCGCGGCAACGCTCGCCGCGCGCAGCGAATACGCACCCATCGAGGCTCGCGGCCAAATCTTCATCTGGGTAGGCGCTCTCAAAATCGCAGCGGGATCAGCCGGGACAGCTGTCGCGGGCGCAACCATCGCACAAACGGTCTGGGCACCGCTCCTGCTAGCGACAACCCTCACAGCAGCCGCTGCAACGTCCAGCATCATCGACCGATCCCGTCCACATTGGACCAAACACTAGCCCGCCCGGGTCAACAACGCCTCACCCGGCAAACCCCACCGCGGATCGGGGCGCTGCCAAAACCATGCCAAATGCTTGGCGATCCCATGAAGATTCCGCTGTGGCACTATGTCAACGGGGGCGGCATATGGTTCGCCATTGCACTGATTAATGCCGGACTGGCCGAGCAGAAAAGCCGGAGCAGGATCGCCTGATTTCTGATTTCGATGTTCTTCGGGCCGATCGCGACGTTCCTGATCGTGGTCCTTCCGCCGCCGCTGGCGGCCGAGATCCGCAGGGGGCGTGGTTCGTCGGGGTGATGGGAGGCGGTGAGCTCCCTTGCTGCCGGCCGGATCCCATGTCTCTATCGGAGGTGGACCTGGACGCCGGACCTGTAGCTGTAGTCGATGTACCCGCCCTGGTATGTCTGCCGGACGCCGCCGCTGATCGCATATTCGTCCGACGTCGGGTAGCCCAGGCGCCCGTTCTCGTAGCCGAACCGGCGCCAGGCTGTACGGATGCCGCCGGTGGAGATGTGGGCGCCGGTGGCCGGGGACCAGTAGATGGCCCCGCCCTGGTACGTCTGGTAGACGCCGCCGTCCCGGAGGTTGTAATTCTCATCGGAGGTCGGGTAGCCCATTTTGCCGTGTTCGTAGCCGAACCGTCCCCACGCTGCGCGGATGCCGCCAGTGGAGATGTGGGCGCCGGTCGTGGGGGACCAGTAGATCGCGCCGCCCTGATAGCTCTGGTAGACGCCGCCGTTGACGAGGCCGGTGATTTCTTCGGAGGTCGGGTAGCCCATCGCGCCGTTCTGGGCGCCGAACTTCAGCCACACGCTGCGGATACCTCCGGTGGAGATGTGCGCCCCGGTGGAAGGTGACCAGTAGGCGGTCCCGCCCTGGTACGTCTGGTAGACGCCGCCGTTGCGGAGGCCGCTGATCTCATCGGAGGTGGGGTAACCGAGGCGGCCCCTCTCCGAGCGGGTGCTGATCCACAGGTCGCGGATGGCGCCGGGGGTGGAGAGGTGCGCGTCCGTGGCAGGTGACCAGTAGATGGTGGCCCCCTGGAACTGCTGGGAGCTGCCGCCGTTGACGAGGCCGTCAACCTGTTCGGCCAGCGGGTAACCGGCGCGGCCGCCCGTGCCTCCGAGCTGGTTCCACCGGGTACGGATGAAGGTTCGCACCGCGTGGGCTCCGGTTGCCGGGGACCAGTACCCTGCGCCGTCGGAATACAGCCGTGAGCAGCCGCCGTCGGCCGCGCACGTCACCGGTCCGGAAGGTGTCCCTATCGAGGCGTTCGCCGGCGCGTTCTGCATGACTGCAAACGCGGTGTTTAGGTCGGTGAGTGCGCCGAGGCCGTTCGGGGTTCCAAGCCCGGTCGGCCCGTCGTAGCCGCCTGCACCGGAGCACAGGTATACAGGTGCGCAGCCGCCGGTGGAGCCGCTGGTCACGTCATTGAGCGCCGACGGCACGGCGTAGGCGTAGCTGGCAGGGTCTGTCCCTGCGGTCGCTTTACCGGCGAGGGCGGAGAGGCCGGCTATGAACGGGGCGGCCGCGCTCGTGCCGCCCATCACGAGCCAGCCCTTGTAGCCGCCGCTGTCTGGCGTGCTGTCATACACGGCCAGGCCCGTTTGCGGGTCGGCGACCGTGGACACGTCGGCCACAGCCCGGTTCGTGCAACCAGTGTCGGTCTGCCAGGCCGGTTTCGCGGCGTACGCGGAACAGCCGCTGCCGGTTCCGGACGTGCTGCCGGGGGCGCCCCACGCTGACTCGGTCCAGGCGCGGCCCGCACCTGTGCCGGTGCCCGGGCCAGTGTAGGTGAGGCTCGTTCCGCCGACGGCAGTGACCGCAGGCACAGACGCCGGGTACTGCACGCGGTAGCCGCTGTCGCCGGCGGCGACGGTGATGGTCACTCCGGGGTGGGTGTAGTAGGAGTCGAAACTATCCAGTCCGGACACTTCGTCACCGCCGTAGCTGTTGTTGACAGCCACGGCTCCCAAAGTGACAGCGGTGTTCACGGACGGACCAAGGTCATCGGAGTAGTCGGAGTTCGCTTCGACCACCAGGATGTGGCAGCCCGGGCAGGCCGCCGACACCATGTCGACGTCCAGGGACGCTTCCTGGGCCCATCCGGCGTTGACCGCCGGCAGCTGGGATGCCGCACCGGTCTGGTTGACCTTCTTGAAGCAGCCGTTTGCAGTCGTGCATGCAGGCAGTCCGAATTTGGCCCGGTAGGTGCCCAGGTCAGCTTCAAGCGTCGGGGCGTCGTACGCGACGACGACAGCCACCGTGCGCGGCGCGGTCATGGACAGAGCCGGCACGTTGTAGGCGGCGCGAAGATCGGCCGGGCCGTAACCGAAGGGCAGCGATTCCGTGGTCAATTTCTGGGCACGGATGTTCCGGTTCAGGATCGCGGTGCAGGCCATCTGTCGCGGGTGGCTGGCGGAACAGACGTCGTGGAGCGTGCCCCCGGTCACGGCCGGGCCGGCGGCGGACGAGGCCGGTGCCGACACCAGGCCGAAGGCGAGGACACCAAGTACGGCAGTCGCGGCCTGCAGCTTCTTGAGCAGGCTTAGTGCAGGTGACTTCACGCGATGATCCCCCCGGGAACCGTCATCGTTCCGCCCAGCACGGAACAGGCCGAGACCCCGTTCCCGGTGATGGCCTCGGCAACAGGGTACTCGGGAGCAACCGTCTTCGCGAGGCGGCCGCGTTGCCTCGTGGGCAACCTCCGCCCAGCCGTTTACATTGCCTCATTTGAGAACCGCGTAGCGGCTGGCGGGGGTGCAGCCGCCGCTTATTCGGAGAGGTGCCGCTATGGCTGGCACTTCTTCGAAGATGGAGGCGACATTGGGTCGCAGATTCGTGCGCAGCGCACAGGTGGCGCTACGCCAGGGAACTGGCGACAAGCTCGCTGACATCCACTACTACGCCATCGATCTGGAGGCTTCCGGAACTCCCGAAGAAGTCCAGGTAGGCCGCAATCTCATGTTGATCCTCAGAGGCAAGAACAAGTAGCACGCCAAGGTGGAAGGCGACTTCACCGCGTGAACGGACCAGCAGAGCGCTAAATTCGCGGCCGGAACCTGACGCCCGGTCTGCCCTGTCGGCGGCGTTACCCATTCACCCTTTAGTCACCTTACTTAGCATCCAGGTTCACGGAGCGGGTTTAGCGTCAGGGGCGTGAAAACCAAAGATAAAGTAACTGTGCGCCGAGCCGTGGTTGCGACCGCGGCTCTTGCCCTCGTTGGCGGCGGGGCCGCTGCCGCCGTCGGGATCGTGGCCGGCCCGAAAGCGGACGGCACCGCCATCACTCCGATCGGCCAGAGAGTGACCCCTGCCGGGGAACAGACCACGTTGGGGGACCTGCCACTGAACTCCGCGCTGTCTCCGGACGGCAAGCGCCTGCTCGTCACCAATAATGGCCAAGGAACGCAGTCGCTGCAGCTGGTTGATCCGGCTGATCACGAGGTGGGCCAAACCATCGCCTATAAGTCCCCCGAGTCCCTCTACATGGGTCTGGCCTGGAGCCCCGACGGCACCAAGGCGTACGCCAGCGCGGCAGCCAATGCCAAGATCCGCACCTATTCTCTGGAGGGCGGAAAACTCACCGAGGGCAAGTCCTTCCAGCTTCCGACCAAGACGCCGGAGGGGAAAGCGCTCAACCTCTACCCCGCAGGGCTGGCAATCACGCCCGACGGACGCAAGCTCGTGGTCGCCGACCAGCTCGGCGATGCGGTGTCCGTCATCGACACCGCCACCGGGGCCGTCACCACCACCCCGGCAGGCCACCGCCCGCTCTCGGTCACGCTCTCCACGGACGGGAGGACCGCCTATGTCACCAACCAGGGCGCTTCCGACGTCTCCGTCGTCGATGTAGCCGGAACGGCACCTACGGTGATCAAAACCCTTCCGGTCGGACTGCACCCGAACAAGTCCGTTCTCTCCGGCGACAGCAGCACGTTGTACGTGGCCAACGGGGATGCTGACACGGTCTCAGCCGTCAACGTCCGCACGGGAAGCACGAAGACGATCAGCGTCGCCCCCTATCGGGGCGCGCCGGTAGGCTCGAATCCCGCCGGCGTGGCCCTGGACGAGAAGGGGAACCGGCTGTTTGTCGCCAACTCCGGCAACAACGACGTCGCGGTTATCGACACGGCGACCGGCGCCGTCAAGGGCCTGATCCCCACCGCCTGGTATCCCTCGTCTGTCACGTACTCGAACGGCAAGCTGAATGTGACCAACGCCAAGGGCTTGGGGGCGGGCCCGAACGATGGACCGGGCCACCCGGACCCGGAATCCACCGCAAAGACCGCCGAGGACCAGTATTCCGGTTCCATGATCAAGGGCACGCTGAGCAGCTTCGACGCCGTCACGGGCGGTCAGCTGCAGAAGGCCACCGAGGAAGTCAAGAACAACAATCGGCCCGAGAACGCCCAGGGTGCGGTCCTGCCGCGGCAGCCCGGGGGAGCGACCCCGATCAAGCACGTGATCTACGTGGTCAAGGAAAACCGCACCTACGACCAGGTACTGGGCAGCCTCGGCAAAGGCAACGGCGACCCGTCGCTGAACCTCTTCGGTGACGATACCGCTCCGAACACTCGGGAACTGGCCCGCCGCTTCACCACGATCGACAACTTCTACGCCGACGCCGAAGTGAGCGCAAACGGCTGGAACTGGGTCACGCAGGTCAACTCGAACCCGTACGCCGAGCAGATGTGGCCCGCGAACTACTCCGGCCGCAAGGCACCGTACCCCAGCGAAAGCAACGATCCGGAAAATGCCGCGCAGAAACCGGACAACAGCTACGTCTGGCAGCGTCTGGCCAAGGCAGGAGTCAGTTACCGCAACTACGGCTTCTTCACGACCAACACCGCGGCAGGATCCATGGCTGCGGACCCGGTCCTTGACGCCCAGACCGACCACAACTTCCTTGGGTGGGACCTGAACTGCCCCGACGCTCCTGACACCTTCACCCCACAGGCGAGCAACTGCGGGGCCCCCCGTGTCGACGAGTGGGCCAAGGACTTCCAGAAGAACGTTGCGGCCGGCAAGGTTCCCGCGGTCCAGTTTCTCCGCCTGCCCAACGACCACACTCAAGCCACCAAGCCGGGCGCCCCGACGCCCCAGGCCTATGTCGCAGACAATGACTACGCCCTCGGGAAGCTTGTGGACACCGTCTCGCACTCGCCGGCCTGGAAGGACACCGCCATCTTTGTCACCGAAGATGATGCCCAGAACGGCGCTGACCACGTCGACGCGCACCGCACCCTCGGCCTGGTCATCAGCCCCTACACGCAGACCGGCAAAGTGGACTCGACGTTCTACAGCACCGCGTCCATGGTGCGCACCATCGGCCTGATTGCCGGCATCCAGCCGCTGACACAGTTCGACGCGTACGCGACACCGATGAGCGCTTCATTCACGGCCAAACCCAACAACGCCGCCTACACGGCGATCAGGCCCGGCTATGACATGAAAGCCATCAATGGTGCGACTGCTCCGATGGCCCGGCAGTCCGCCGAACAGGACACCACCAAGGAAGACCAGATCAACGAGCGGGAATTCAACGAATCGGTCTGGAAATCCGTCAGGGGAAACGATTCGGCCGTGCCCGCTGCCCAGCACAACGTGATCGGCAGCGCCTCGACCGGAAGCGATCCCGACGGGGACGGTAAGTAGCCACACCCGCCCCGAAAGTGCAGAGGCCGGCCGTATCCAGCGGCCAGCCTCTGCCGCGCTCGGAGCCAGTGAGTCAGCTACCAACGCTGAATACTCAAAGGCCGCAAGGAGGGATCCGGGGCGCCTTTTCCGGCCGCCTATCGAAGATGAGGTGGCCGTGGTACTTTCTGCTTGGATGAGGAGTTCCTCATGCGATTGCCTTTCCAATCCGGCTCCTGATCCCGCTTTCGAAAGCGAGGAAAAGATGGCAACCCTAGTGATCTTCCATGAGGTCGACGACGTCGACCACTGGCTCAGTTCGCCGCGGCGCCAGGAACTCTTCGGACCGCTTGGCATGACTGTTCGAACCTTTGTCGACCCGGGGAAAACCAACCGCGTCGGCCTGATCGTCGAGGTCCCGGACCTGGCCACGTTCCAGCAAATGATGGAGTCCGAGGCCGCCGCAGAGGCCATGAAGTTCGACGGCGTGCGCCCGGACACGATCCTGATGCTGGTCGAACCCGAGCCCAGCACCTGACCCGGGACGCAGTGCCGGAGGGGCCAGACGTTGAACGCAATTGCCCAATAGTAGCGTCGGAACTTACCAAACACTCCGCGAATCGTGTCGACGCCGTCCCCTCCGGCGGAGGGGACGGCGCTCTCCTGCGAGTCAGTCGTAGTCGGCGTCGGTCATATCGTCCGCGACGCGGCGGAAGTCCCTGGACAGGTAAAGTGCCATTGCCGCTGAGTTGTTGGCGTCAACGGTGACCTTCACCGTGGTGCGGCCCGAGGTGTGCAGAACCCCCATGCAGTGTAGGAGGAGCTCTTCGGCAAGGCCTTGGCGGCGGTGGTCCGGGTGTGTAAAAAGTTCATCGATGACTGCTTCACCGTCGAGTTCGGTGACGATGATCGCGGCCGTGATCTGACCGTCAGGTCCGGAAGTCACGAGGGATGCTGCGTCGGCCGCGGCGGTGCGGCCGCCGCCCTCAGCCATGGAGGTTCCGATCCAGCCGGAATCGCCACCCCGCTGTAGTCCGGCGCCACTGGCGTAGACCTGCCGCCACAGACTGGCGAGTTCGGGAAGATCGTCGGGTCCGAGGGGCCGGACAGGGACGCGTGCCGGCGTGGCCTTCTGCGGTCCGGTTACGGCGACCAAGGTGATCGAGGCGTTCATGACGGCGCTGCCTTCCCCGGTGCGCGGACGGCACCGTGTGAAACACAGTGTGCGGCATTGTGCCTGTGCGCGGAAGACGCATTTCCATCACATCGACCATTGCACGCGCCGGCCCCTCGGGGCGTCCTTCGCCGACCGCGCAGACGGTGATGCCTAGCGGCTGCTCACCTGACCGAACAGCTTCGCGATCGGTGCCAGCACGAGCGGCCGGGCGGCGTACCACCCGGCCGCCGTGATGGCGATGGCGGCCGCGAAGAGCCAGAAGCCGACCCAGTTCACCGCGTCGGTACCGCCGAACATGTGGTTCAGGTTGCGCAGCGCACCGGTCGCGAAGACCAGGAACACGTGAATGAGAATGAACAGCACGAAAAACAGCATCGTCGGAAAGTGAATCGCGCGCGCAGCCTCCACCGGGTAGATCCTGTTCAGCGTTTTCGCGTTCTTCGGCCAGAACTCGCTCATGCGCACGCCCGTGATCGCCGCGAGCGGGGCCGCGATGAACACCACGAGGAAGTACATGAGCTGCTGCAGGCTGTTGTAGTTCACCCAGCCGTTCTCCACGGGCCAGTCGAGTGTCATGTACTGCAGGAGCGCGGAGAGCGCGTTCGGGAACACCTCCCAGCTGGTCGGCACGATCCGCATCCAGTGGCCCGAGGCAAACAGCAGCACCACAAAGATGAGGCCGTTGGCCAGCCACAAAATGTCGAGCGACTGATGCAGCCACAGGTTGATGCTGATCTTCTTGCCACCGCTCTTGGGCGTCCAGAACGCCGGCGGCTTCTGCTGGGTGCGCACCTGGTACCCGGAACGGATGATGAGCGCCATCAGGAAGAAGTTCAGGAAGTGCGCCCACTGCGCCCACCAGGGGAAGCCAGGCTCGGCCGCCTCGGGCAGGTCATACGCACCGGGGTACTTCTCGAGGAACTCCGGCACGCCCGGCAGCGTGGTCACTCCCCGCGCGGCGAGCACAAGAATGGCGGCCACGGCCACGGCGCCGACGGCGAGGAGCACCAAGCGCTTGATCCACTGGCCCAGGCTGCGTGATCCGAAGAGCCTCGCCTCGGGCTTGGGCGTCACGGGCCTTTCGGCGGCGACGGGCTTTTCGGCGGCGACGGGCTGTGCTCCCGATGTGGGGGCCGGGGTCGCCGGAACCGCGGGTGCACCCGCGGTCCCCTGCGGCTCCGCCTCGGAAACCGACGCCGCCACGCTGGGTGCCGGGGCTGGGGCAACGGGTTCGGGAGCTGCCTGCGCCGCAGGGGTGGCAGTGACCGACGGAGCTAGTCCGGCCGGCGGCCAGGGTTCGCCACCGGGGACACGGGGAAGCCCGCGGCGAAGCGACGTGGTTCCCGTCGTCAGTTTGGCGGGTGCGGTGGCCGGAGCAGCTGCAGGCGACACCGCTGCCGGCACAGCTTGCCCAGCAGTAGCTGCGGCGGCATGTGCGGCCGGCGCGGGCATGGCGCCTGTGGCCGGAGCCCCGGGCAGGGGCGCCGCCGATGCCGAAACCTCGCCCGCCGGCGGCCAGGGCTCGCCCCCGGGTACGCGCGGCAGGCCGCGGCGAAACTGCCGCGCTCCCGCGGCCGCTGCGCTCACGGAATCCGACGCCGGCGGGGCTGCCGCTCCTGCCGGGACAACGCGAGCGGGCGCCTCGCCCGCTGGAGGCCAGGGTTCACCACCTTCGACGCGCGGCAGGCCCCGCCGAATAGACGCAGACAGAGGCGCCATCACGACTTCTTCCGAGCCTCAAGGGCGCTAATCAGCTGCGGCACCACCTCGAAGAGGTCTCCGACCACTCCGAAGTCGGCGATCTCGAAGATCGGCGCGTCTGAATCTTTGTTAATGGCGACGATCGTCTTCGCGGTCTGCATGCCGGCCCGGTGCTGAATCGCGCCGGAAATGCCGAGGGCGATGTACAACTGTGATGACACGGAAACCCCGGTCTGGCCGACCTGGTGCGCCGACGGCACGAAGCCTGCATCCACCGCGGCACGCGAAGCACCAACGGCAGCGCCGAGTGTATCGGCGAGCTGTCCAACGAGGGCGAACTGTTCCTCCGACCCGAGTCCGCGACCACCCGCGACAACCTTCGCGGCACCACGCAGCTCCGGCCGCGAGGTTGCGGCAACGGCCTCCTCGAACGAATCGATCCGCGCAGCAGGCTTCTCGGAGCGCGTCACTGCCAAGCTCTCCGACGCTTGCGGCTGTGCCGTAGCGCGCGCTTCGATGGAGCCCTGGCGAACCGTAATTACCGGCGCCCCAAACGTGGACGTTGACGTCACGGTGTAGGCGCCGCCGTAGACGGAGTGGTGTGCCACGACGCCCTCGTCATCACGCGAAACACCGATCGCATCGGCAGAAATCGCTGCACGCGTCCGGGCAGCGTACCGGCCGGCCAGGTCTCTCCCGTTCAGGGAATGCGATATCAGGATCGCGTCTGGCTGCACCTGTTCCGCAGCGGCGGCAAGCGCGTCAACGCTCGGCACTCCGAGCGCTGAAGGATCCGGAGTCTCCGCGATCAGCACGCGCGCGGCGCCCAGCTCCGAGGCCTCCGCGGCGGCGGCGCTCCCGGCGCCGGGTGAGGCGAGCACCAAGGCAACGGGCGTGCCAGCGGCGGCAGCGGCACCAAAAAGTCCGGCCGCAGCCTGTTCGAGTGCGCCGGAAGCCTGCGTTTCCACGACGACGAGGATTGCGTCACGAGGGAATTCAGTCATGTCGTTATTCCTTACGCCAGTCGGTTTTCGATAAGGAAATCAGCGAGCTTCTGGCCGGCATCACCCTCGTCAATGATCTTTATGCCCGCCGCGCGCGGGGGTTTCTCTGCCACGGCCAGCATGATCGAACGGGCCGCATCCGGGTTGTCGGCCGTGATCCCCAGGTCTGCGAGGGTAAGTATCTCGACGGGCTTCTTCTTCGCGGCCATGATTCCTTTGAAGTTCGGGAAGCGCGGCCCGGGAAGCGCCTCGGTAATCGAAATCACGGCGGGCAGGTTCGCTGATACCTGCTGTACGCCGGAGTCAACGCCCCTGGCGCCGGACACCGCGCCGTCGCTGAGTTCCACGGAGCTGAGGCCGGTGACATGCGGCACGTCCAGCAATTCTGCAAGCATCGCGGGAATCATGCCGCCGGATCCATCGGTGGAGACGTTGCCAGTGATCACAAGGTCAAACTCGACGCGACGGAGCGCTGCTGCGAGGGTTTCCGCGGTAAGTCCAAGATCCGCACCCCGGAGCCCCTCGTCAGAGATGTGGATGGCGCTCCCCGCGCCCATCGCAAGCCCCTTGCGGATCGTTGCTGTCGCCGCCTCGGGAGCGAGGGTGAGAATGGCGACCTCAGTGCCCTCGTTAGCGTCGGCGTAGGTTAGGGCCAGCTCCAGGGCCCGCTCACCGATCTCATCAATGACTGCCTCGCTGGCCTCTCGATCCGCGAGGCCCGTTTCAAGGTTCAGTTTTCGGTCCCCGTACGTGTCGGGGACCTCCTTTACTAGGACGATAATCTTCATCGATGGCTCTTCCTGTGGCGGACTCGTCTCTAGAGGGAGACATGTCGGATCTCCATCGAGTCTACGAAAGTGCGGCCCTTCCTGCCTGACAGGGCCCGTGTCGTGCAGTGAAGCGCCTAGCTTTTCATCCCGGCGCGCCCTTCTTTGCCGCTACCCGTACCGGATCGCCCGGAGGCGGAGTAATGTGCGGATTCTCAGGGGAGAGCGGGTCCATCCCGATTCCCGTCGCGCTTTAGGAGGACCGGAAATGCCCGATACAGGCGATGCCAAGGGCGGCGTCCTCGTAGATGCGCCTTGGCTCGCGGAACACCTGCACGATCCCGGGCTTCGCCTGATCGAGATCGATGTGAACGCGGCGGCCTATGGCAGCGGACACATCGAGGGTGCTGTGTTGTGGAACGTCTACCGGGATCTAAAGGACGGCAACTACCAGCTCGTTGACAAGACCGCCATCCAAAAGCTCATCGCCGGTTCCGGGATCGCTCCGGACTCAACGGTGGTCTTCTACGGGTATGGACCGGCCATGGGCTTCTGGCTCATGAAGCTCTACGGCCACGCCGACGTCCGCATGCTCGACTGCTCGCGAGACACATGGAAAGAGGCCGGACTTCCGTGGACCACGGAGGTGCCCGCGCCGGCCACGACCGAATACCGTCTGCCCGATCCAGATGAACGGCTCCGCGCCGACCAGACGCGGGTGCGGACAGCGATTGATGATCCGTCGGTCATGATTCTGGATGTGCGCAGTGAACTTGAATTCCGGGGCGAACGGTTCTGGCCATCGGGTGGCCTGGAACCCGGGGGTCGCGCCGGCCACATCCCCTCGGCCGTTCACCTACCGATCGACGGCTTGCGCGACGACGGCGGGGCGTTCCGAAACGTCGAAGCAGTGCGGGAGATTTTTGCGCCGCTAGACCGGGCCGGCGCGGGAGAGGTGATCCCGTACTGCACCATCGGAATCCGGGCCTGTACAACGTGGTTCGCGCTCACCTATCTGCTCCGCCGTGATGACGTCCGCGTCTACGAAGGCTCTTGGGCCGAATGGGGGCGGATGCCCGAGTCGCCGGTGGAAACCTCCTGATCCGGGCACGGGAATGGCGTTCGCCGCGTGCCAAGTCCCGGTGCCGTAGGATGCGGGGATGGGATTGATAATTGCGCTTCTTGTCATTTGGCTCGTTCTTTCTATCGTCGGCTTTGCCGTGAAGGGTCTGCTCTGGCTGGCACTTATTGCACTGGTCCTCTTTGTCGCCACGGGCGTTTGGGGCTGGGTGAAGCGGAAGGCCAGGGCCTGATTCTTCGCTTCGTAGTTGACGGCGGCGGTCTGTACCAGAGGTACAGGCCGCCGCTTTCTGTTTGCCGGCTGCGCGGAGGGGTGAGGGCTGCGGCCCGGTGGGGGCCGGCCCGCTGGCCGGGCTAGACTCGCAGGCTGGGGAAAGAACACCAAGGCCGCCGGCAGCCCGGACCGGGCAGGCGGCACAATCTCAACCGAAAAGTGATTCTGCAACGTGACTTCGATGAATATTGCCCGTCCTCTCGCCGCAACTGCACTCCTCGCCGCCCTGGCACTCAGCGGCTGCTCGGCACCTCAGGCCGCCAGCATGGCCTCCTCCGCGGCCCCCGCGTCGCCGTCCAGCACACCCAGCCCCAGCGCGAAGTCAGGACCGTTCGGCGGGTTTGCCAGCGCCGCTGAGGCCTGCGCCAAAATCTCGGAGCAGGCCACCGGCGCCACGCTCCTTCCGCTTGCGGCCGCCCAGGGCAAGTCGGCGCAACTGGAAGAGCGCAAGGCGGAACTGGCCGCGACGGCTGAGCGAGTCCCGGATAGCCTCAAGGCCGATTTCGCCAAGCTCAAGGAGGTGGCAGTGGCCGGCGTCACCGACCAGACGGTGTTCTCCAGCGGCAAGCTCCAGGCCGCGATGGCCCCGGTCACGAAATGGATCACCACCAACTGCAGCAAGTAGGTCCACCGGGCCGCCGGGACTGATCCGCGCGGGTGTTCCGGCGCTGCCGTTGGGCCGCCGGAACACCCGCGATCCTGCGGCAGGACCGTCATCGGCCGGTCCCGCCGCTCAGGGCAGGCGGCCCATCACGCAGCCGTGAGGTGTTCAGCCGCTCGGCGACCGCCTGAATGGGCCGGGGTGAACGGGCCGGGCAAGATTCCCCCGCGCGGCACAAGGCAGGGACTAGGGTTGTGTCAAAGAGAAGGGGGAGTGGCTCATGGAATATCAGAATTCTCAACCCGTTGCGGACGCAGTGGTCAGCCCTGCAGGCGCGCTGCCCGCGTCGGCGGGCGTCGGCCGCACGGTCATTTCGGAAGCCGCCGTCGCCAAGGTCGCCGGCATCGCGGCCCGGTCGGTACCGGGTGTCTATTCGCTGGGATCGGGCCCGTCGCGAGCCCTGGGGGCCCTCCGCGACGCCGTCGGCAGCGCCGATCACGCCGCTGGCGTCCGCGTGGAGGTCGGCGAAACACAGGTCGCCGTGGACCTCGACCTCGTGGCGATGTATGGCACCCCCCTGCATGCTCTTGCCAACCAGATCCGGGCCGCCGTCTACGCAGCCGTCGAAGAGCTGGTGGGGCTCGAAGTGATCGAGGTAAATATTGAGATCAATGATGTTTATGTGCCCGGCCCGGCCAAACCCGCCGCGGCCGCCGAGGCCCGGCCGGTAAGGGACGCAATCCAATGAATCTGACAGTAGTGGGAATCGCCGCAGGGGCCTTCGTGGCTTTCATGTCCTTCCAGTTCGGTGCCTGGGGATTCCTCGGCGCCTTGTTCTTCATGGGTATCGGTGCCCTCCTGGGCCGAGCCGCGGAGGGGAAGCTGGACCTGCGCGGAGTGCTGGACG
Source organism: Arthrobacter sp. YAF34 (assembly GCF_052113245.1). Classification (NCBI taxonomy): domain Bacteria; kingdom Bacillati; phylum Actinomycetota; class Actinomycetes; order Micrococcales; family Micrococcaceae; genus Arthrobacter; species Arthrobacter sp. YAF34. Next base: position 35,859 of record NZ_JBFRCV010000004.1, on the reverse strand, counting down.
CCCTCACGGGCCGGCGTTCGTCCTCATGAGCATCACGGCGGGGGCGACCCCGAGCGGCGTCGCAGTGGCGGGGCACAACCGCATCAGCACCCAGGCCCTCACGAGCGTGGCGCGGGCAGCCGCGGCGGAGGCGCTCGATGTGCCGGCACAGGAAGTACGGGCCGAATGGTCGGATGACGAGGGGCTTCTGGCGCTCTCGCTCGTCATGCCGCTCGGGATCCCGCCCCTGACGGAGGTTCGCCGGAATCCCGCGCGTGTGGCGGTTTTCGGCGGTTCCGTCTGGGAACGCGCCGTCGCCGCCAAGGCCGAAATCCTGCACCGCGTGACTGACCTTACCGGGGCCCAGCTCAGTCGGGTGGACATCCGCATCAGCGGGGCTACCGTGCGCCAGGGAGGGCGGGTGCATTGAGCCAGGACACCGAGAACGCCCGTATCGGCCCCGGTCCGTCCGACGCCGGCGAGGTGACGGCGGATGCACGCCTGGGCGCAGGTGCCGCCGGCATGGAACGGATCCTCAAACGCGAGACGCACTCATCGCGGGGCGTTGTCTCGGTGATCGCGGCCGCCCTGGTGGTTCTGGTGTGCGGTTATGCGCTGCTGGAGACAGGGGTCCGGGCGATCGGACAGCCGCCCTGGCTGGTGGATCCGCTGACTGCGGCCGAGCGGGTGGTTGCGCTCCCGGCCGGAGTCCGGCCGCTGCTGCTCACCGCCGCCGGCGCCGTGGTGGCCATGGCGGGACTGTTCTTCTTCCTCAACGCCGTGCTGCCGGGGCGGCGGGCGCGCCACCTGCTCCCGGACCGCCGGGCCGCCGTCGTCGTGGACGATGAAGTGATCGCGGCAGCCTTGGCGCGCCGGGCACGGTTGGCCGCCAACGTGGCCAAGGAACAGGTGATGGTGATCGTGTCCCGGAACCGGGTGGTGGTCAACGTCCGGCCCACCTCCGGCGTGCCGCTGCGCTCCGACGCCGTCCTGGACGCTGTGCGCCGGGAGCTGCAGGAGATGGGCCCCTCGCCCATGCCGGACGTGCAGATCCACGTGGCCACGGCGGGGGTGGTGGGGGCATGAACAGCACTCCCCGGGTCCTCAACCGCATACTGATCGGCATCCTCGGCATCACCCTTCTCGTCATCGGTGTCCTGCTGGTGCTGCTGGCGACTGTCCCCGCCGTCGCATCCTGGTGGCACGAGTGGGCCGGTGGTGTGTTGAGCGCCTGGCTCGACCTGTTCGACAGAACGCAGTTCCCCGGCCGCCCGGGCAGCTGGCTGTGGCTGGTCATCTGCGCGGTGCTGGTGGTGGTGCTCGGCGCAATGGTCGCCTGGGTCGCCCAGCAGGGCAAGGGCCGGACCAGCCTGATCGCGGCCGAGGAGGACCCGGGCGGCGTGCCGGGCAACGTCGGGATCGGCGGCGGCGTAGCGGAGCAGGCGCTCCGCGCGGCCCTCGCGGACCGGCCCGACCTGGCCGGGGTCACCGTCGCCACCTACCGGGTCCGGGGCGAACCGGCCCTGAAAATCCGGCTGGAGCCCCGTCAGGGCGTCGCCCCGCATTTGCTGGCCGCCGAGGTCTCCTCGCTCGTGGAGGCGCTCGACGCCGTGATTGGCAAGCGCACCCCGGTCCTGATCCACCTCGGATCCGGGACCCGGTCGCGGTTCGGCCGGGCCGAGCGCGTCCGCTGAGGAGTCTCCTTTGGATAAAGGTTGATGTAAACGCTTGCATTCCTCGTCGGGTGTTGATTACTGTGATGGTCGGCACATGAAAAGCACGGCCGTTTTCCACCGGTACTCAGCGAGGAGCACTTCAAGTATGAAAACCCGCAATCTGCTACTTCCTATCGCGACAGCAGGCGTTTTGGCCATGACCCTCTCGGCCTGTGGCGGTGGAGGCAGCTCCAGCGCAGGCGGCAGCGACGCCGCTTCGCAGGGCCTGGACGGCCGCGGCCCCATCACTTACGTCCAGGGCAAGGACAACAGCAACGTGGTCCGTCCGCTGATCGATAAGTGGAACGCCGCCCACCCGAATGAAAAGGTCACCTTCAAGGAGCAGACCGACCAGGCCGACCAGCAGCACGACGACCTGGTCCAGCACTTCCAGGCCAAGGATCCCGGCTACGACGTTGCGAGCGTCGACGTCGTCTGGACCGCCGAGTTCGCCGCCAAGGGCTGGCTGCAGCCGCTCAAGGACAAGATGGCGCTGGACACCTCCGCCCTGCTGAAGCCGACCGTGGAGGCCGCGTCCTACAAGGGCACGCTGTACGCTGCACCGGAATCGTCCGACGGCGGCATCCTGTACTACCGCAAGGACCTGGTCCCCACGCCCCCGAAGACCTGGGACGAGATGATGGGCATGTGCTCCATCGCCAAGTCGCACAACATCGGCTGCTACTCCGGCCAGTTCAAGAAATACGAGGGACTGACCGTCAACGCCTCCGAGGCGATCAACTCCGCCGGCGGCGCCGTGCTGGACGCCAATGGCAAGCCCAGCCTGCTGACCCCGGAGGCAAAGGCTGGCCTCGCGAACCTGACCAAGGCGTACGCAGACGGTTCAATCCCGAAGGAAGCCATCACCTTCCAGGAAGAAGAGAGCCGCCAGGCGTTCCAGGACGGCAAGCTGCTGTTCCTGCGCAACTGGCCCTACGTCTACAACCTGGCCACCACTGAAGGTTCCTCGAAGGTCAAGAGCGTCCTGGGCATGACCGCACTCCCCGGCAAGACCGGTCCGGGTGCCTCCTCGCTGGGCGGCCACAGCGCCGGCATCAGCGTTTACTCGAAGAACAAGGCCACGGCACTGGACTTCCTGAAGTTCCTCACCACGGCAGAGACCCAGAAGTTCTTCGCCACGCAGGGGTCACTCGCCCCGGTGATCGGCTCGCTCTATGACGACAAGGAACTCGTCGCCAAGCTGCCGTACCTGCCGGTCCTGAAGACCTCCATCGAGAACGCCGTGCCCCGCCCGGTCACCCCGTTCTACCCGGCCGTCACCAAGGCCATCCAGGAAAACGCGTACTCGGCCATCAAGGGCGAGAAGACCGTAGACGCGGCCCTGTCTGACATGCAGAAGTCCATCGAGTCCGCTAGCGCGGGACAGTAGGTCCATCATGGCAACTGAAGTAGGCCCGACGTCGGTCAAGGCACCGGCGTCGGGCGGGGCACCGGTCCACCACACACCCAAGGGTGTTGGAGAGGACAACCGCATCGCGACGCAGGGGCGCTGGGCAGCCTGGCTCCTGGCGCCGACCATCCTCGCATTGTCAGTCGTGATCGTGTACCCGATCATCACTGCCATTGTGATGTCATTCCAAAAAGATGCCGGTCTGGACCCCGCCACGGGTCTCTTCGTTGAGGGCGGCCCGGCCGGCTTCTCGAACTACACCAACTGGCTTCTCCAGCAGTGCCCGGCTCCGGGCGGCGGAACCGTGGACTGCTCGCCGGGATCACTCGGCGCGCAGTTCTGGTCCGCCACCGGCACCACCTTCTTCTTTGCCATCGTCACGGTGGCACTGGAAACGGTGCTCGGCTTCTGGATGGCCGTCATCATGGCCCGGGCCTTCAGGGGGCGCAGCCTGGTCCGCGCAGCTGTCCTGGTGCCGTGGGCCATCCCCACGGCCGTGACGGCCAAATTGTGGCTGTTCATCTTCGCCTTCGAAGGCATCGGCAACAAGCTCTTCAACACGTCCATCCTGTGGACCGGCAGTGAATGGCCGGCCAGGTGGGCCGTGATCATCGCCGATGTCTGGAAGACCACGCCGTTTATGGCACTGCTGATTCTGGCCGGCTTGCAGATGATTCCCGCGGAAGTCTATGAGGCGGCCAAGGTCGACGGCGCTTCAGCCTGGCAGCGGTTCCGGATGATCACCCTCCCGCTGGTGAAGCCGGCGCTCATGGTGGCCATCTTGTTCCGTACCCTGGACGCGCTGCGCATGTTCGACCTCCCCTACATCCTGACGGGCGGTGCGAACAACACCACCACGCTCTCCATCCTGGTGATCAACCAGATCAGGCAGGGCTTCAACGCGGCGGCGGCGTTGTCCACCATCACGTTCTTCATCATCTTCATTGTGGCCTTCATCTTCGTGCGATTCCTCGGGGCGAACGTCGTGGAGCAGCAGACCGGCACGGGTAAGGGGAAGAAATGACCGCCGCGACGAGCGCTGCAACCGAGCTGCGCGCAGAGCAGGACCGGGGGCGGAAGGTTGCCCAGAACCGCGAGAAGTGGTCCCAGGGACGCACCTACATCAGTGCCGCCGTGATCCTCCTCTGGTGCCTGGCCCCGGCCTACTGGATGGTGGTGACGGCGTTCCGCGACGTCGGCTACACCTACGACACCTCGATCCTGCCGACCCACGTGACGCTGGACAACTTCAAGACCGCATTCGACACGTCCTTCGGCAACCACTTCGGCCAGGCCCTGCTCAACAGCTTGTTCATCGGCACCGTCGTCACCGTGGTGTCGCTGGTCATCGGCGTATTTGCCGCCTATGCGCTGGCCCGCTTGAACTTCAAGTTCAAGTACCTGGTGCTCGGCTTCATCCTGGGGGCCTCCATGTTCCCCGGCGTCGCCCTCATTACGCCGCTGTTCCAGCTGTTCACGAACATCGGCTGGATGGGTACCTACCAGGCCCTGATCATCCCGAACATCTCGTTCGTGCTGCCCCTGACGGTCTACACCATGACATCCTTCTTCCGGGAGATGCCTTGGGAGCTGGAGGAATCCGCCCGCGTGGACGGCTGCACCCAAGGACAGGCCTTCCGGAAGGTCATCATGCCGCTGGCCGCTCCGGCCATCTTCACCACGGCCATCTTGGCATTCATCTCCTCGTGGAATGAATTCCTGATCGCCAGCCAGCTCTCGTCCGACGCAACCCAGCCGGTGACGGTGGCCATTGCCAGCTTCGCCGGTGCGCAGCCCAACCAGATCCCGTACACAGCGATCATGGCTGCGGGCACCATCGTGACCATTCCGTTGGTCATCCTGGTGCTGGTGTTCCAGCGCAAGATCGTGGCCGGCCTCACCGCCGGTGCGGTTAAGTGACGCCGTCAAGTGAGGCCGGCGTCATGACCGAGGACCAGAACCAGGGCCACGTGCCGGCAACGCGCCGAAAGATGCGTTCCGGGGAGGACTTCGACATCATCATCGGGTTCCTCGGTTTTTGGGCTGTGGTGCTGCTGGTGGTCACCGTCTGGATGGAGGTGACGGCCCAGCCGGCCCTCGGCTGGGCCCTGGGCCTGCTGGCCATGCTCCTGGCGATCTATGGGATGATCCGGCTGCGCCGGCGCCTGCCCGGCCGGACGGCCAGGCGGCACGCCTAAGCGGCAGCGGCCAAGACTATTCAACTGCCGCGGGGGAGGCAGAGTGCGGAACGTCTGCGGACGCCGTCAGGCACCTACGGACTGTGAACAAGGGGACAATGTGGCACGGACAGAACGGGCGCAGCGCGGCGGCCACTCCGGCGTCAGCATCGAGGATGTCGCCGCCGCTGCCGGGGTTTCCACGGCCACCGTATCCCGTGCCGTCCGCGGCCTGCCCCGTGTTTCCCCGGCGACGCGGGAGAAGATCCTCGGCATTGCCGAATCGTTGGGCTATGTCGCGTCGTCCTCCGCGTCCGGCCTGGCGACGGGCCGGACCAGGACAATCGGCGTGCTGGCCCCGTTCGTCAGCCGTTGGTTCTTCTCCAAGGCCATCGAGGGCGCAGACCGGGAGCTGCACGCGCGCCAGTACAACCTCTCGCTCTTCAACCTTGGCGGCCACGGCAGCAACCGCGAGCGGCTCTTCAGCAAGACCATGGTTTACAAGCAGATTGACGCCCTTCTGGTCCTCTGTATGGCCCTCAGCCACGAGGAAATCGAGCACCTCCAGAAGATCGACATCCCGCTGGTGGTTGTGGGGGGCCACGTCGAGGAGTGCCCCTACATCGGGATCGACGACTATGCGGCGGCTGCCACCGCGGTCCGCCACCTGATCGGGCTGGGCCACACGGACATCGCCCTCCTGCACGGCGACGACGAAACGGATCTCAACTTCGACGTCCCCAGGGTCCGGATCCAGGCCTTCCGCGACATCATGCACGAAGCGCGGCTGCCCATCCGGCCCGAATGGGACCAGTGGGGCGACTTTACCGTCCGTAGCGGCCAGGAGGCGTTCCGGCGCCTCTGGGCTGCAAGCGGACCCAAGCCCACGGCAATCTTCTGCGCCTCCGATGAGATGGCCATGGGCGTCATCTTCGAGGCGAACAAGGCCGGGGTGCGGGTGCCGGAGGACTTGTCAGTCATCGGCATCGACGATCACGACTTCGCCGAGGCCGTGGGGCTCACCACGGTGGGGCAACGCCCGGACGAACAAGCCGAACTTGGCACCAAGATGCTGCTGGATGAGCTCGACGGAATCGCCGGCTCCGTGCAGTCCGCGGTGGCACCGCACCGCTTGATCGTGCGCAGGACGACGGCGCCGCCGCGGCGCCCGTCCGAACTTTCCGCCTAGGGCGGGGCGGGCTCAGGAAGCGCGGGCCATCTGCCGGATCGGCACCCAGCGCGAGGCCAGCCGCCGGTAGGCCGCGGCTGCCCCGGTCATATCGCCCTCCGCCAGGCACTCGATGCCGAGGCGCACGTCCAGGGGCGAATCGTCCGGATAGACCTTGTCCGCCACCGCGCCGTAATCGAGCTCCACCGCCGAATCCGGGTGGAAGAGCTCCAGCCACTCCGTGAGCTGGGTCAGGTCCTCGAGCATGTCGAGATCGGGTGCGGCCATGGCCAGATGCGCCACCGCATAGCTCACACGCTCCAGCGCCTGGGCGATGCTCGCGCGGATGCGGACCGTGACGATCCGGCCCTCGGATTCCACGACGTCGGTGGGGTCCGATTCCTTGAAGAGGCAGAACCAGCTGAAAGGGATCCCCCACGTGGAGGCCCGGGTGTGGACCCGGCTCACGCCCTCGTGGGCCCGCACCTCATCAATGCGCTCTTGGTGCTTGTCCCGCTGTTCCTCGGGGATCAGGAGCTGCGCCAGGGGGCCGTGGATGCCTTCCATCAGGGCGTTGGCGGCCAGCCCCGCGCGCAGGACCAGCTGGCTGGGGCAGTACAGCAGCCGGTCAGCCGGCGCGGCGGCAGCCCCCGGCGCGGACTCGGCGGATTCGGCAGGGTAGGGCTTCGCACCGGCCGATGACTGCTTGGCCGGAGCGGGAATAACGCGCACCAGATCGGTCCGGCCGGTGGGAAACGGATCCCCGTCATGGCGGGTGATGCGGCCCAGGGACGCGAGGAGTTCGGCGTTTTCCACGGCCGCGCGGGACTTCTGCCCGGCGCCCGCGGCCCGCAGGGATTCCTGTTGCGGTGCGGGAAACGCCTCCAGGGGCTCATAGATCCGGAGCGCGGAGGAGAACGGCAGTCCGGCCTGTCCGCGGTAGATGTTCCCGGTCATTGGACCACGACGCTTCCCTGGGCGGCAGCCATCAGTCCGTCAGTTCCGCAATCACCGGGGCATGGTCCGAGGCGCCCTTGCCCTTGCGCTCCTCGCGGTCGATCATCGCCCCGGTCACCCGCGCCGCCAGCGCCGGGGAGGCCAGGATGAAGTCAATCCGCATTCCTTCCTTCTTCGGGAAGCGGAGCTGCGTGTAATCCCAGTAGGTGTAGACGCCGGGACCCGGGGTGTGCGGGCGGACGACATCCTGGAAGCCGGCCTCTTCAAAGGCGTGGAAGGCGGCGCGTTCGGGCTCACTGACGTGCGTGAGGCCCTCGGAGCGGAAATAGTCGATGTCCCAGACGTCCTCATCGAGGGGCGCGATGTTGAAATCCCCCATCAGCGCAATCTGCGCCTGGGGGTCCTCCGTGACCCAGGTGCCGGCGTGGGTCTTCAGCGTGTCCAGCCAGTTGAGCTTGTACGGCATGTGCTCGTCGTCCAGGGCCCGGCCGTTGGGGACGTAGAGGCTCCAGACGCGGACGCCGCCGCAGGTGGCGCCGATGGCCCGGGCCTCCTGCACGGCATCCTTGCCGTTCTTGCCGAACACCGGCTGGTCCAAGAAGGTGCGTTCGACGTCGTCGAGCCCCACCCGGGAGGCGATCGCGACGCCGTTCCACTGGCTCAGGCCGAAATGGGCCACCTCGTAGCCCAGATTCTCGAACAGCTCCCACGGGAAGTTCTCGTCCTTGCACTTCGTTTCCTGGATGGCCAGGACGTCACAATCGGTGCGCTGAAGCCATGCCTCCACACGGTCGGCACGGGCGCGGAGCGAATTCACATTCCAGGTAGCAATCTTCACAGTCCCTAACTTACCGAACTTGGCCCCCGGGCGAAGCGGGCCGCCGGTGCCGCCCCTCTGGAAATTAGTAGGATGTCCGAGTATATTCGGATGCAGAGATGATCTAGGTCACATGCAAAGGAGCATTCGGTCATGGTTCGAGAGCTATCCCATTACATCGACGGTCAGCGGGTGGACGGCACGTCCGGCCGGTTCAGCGACGTGTACGATCCCTGCACGGGCGAGGTCCAGGCCAGGTTGCCGCTGGCCAGCGCCGAGGAAGTGCGCAATGTGATTGCCAGCGCGGAAAAGGGCCAGCTTGAATGGGCCGCCATGAACCCGCAACGCCGCGGCCGGATCCTGCTGAAGTTCGTGGACCTGGTCAACCAGAACATGGACGAGCTCGCCACCCTGTTGTCCTCCGAGCACGGCAAGACCTTCCTCGATGCCAAGGGCGACATTCAGCGCGGCATCGAAGTCGTCGAATTCGCCGCCGGCGCCCCGCATTTGCTCAAGGGAGAGTTCTCGGACAGCGCCGGCACCGGCGTGGACGTGCACTCCATGCGCCAGCCGCTCGGCGTCGTCGCCGGGATCACGCCGTTCAACTTCCCTGCCATGATTCCGCTCTGGAAGTCCGGGCCGGCGCTCGCGGCAGGCAACGCCTTCATCCTCAAGCCCTCCGAGCGGGACCCTTCCGTGCCGCTCCGCCTGGCCGAGCTCTTCACCGAGGCAGGGCTGCCCGACGGCGTGTTCAACGTGGTCAACGGGGACAAGGAAGCAGTGGACGCGCTGCTTGAGGACCCCAGGGTCCAGGCCATCGGCTTCGTCGGTTCCACCCCGATCGCGCAGTACATCTACGCCACCGCCGCCGCGAACGGTAAGCGGGCGCAGTGCTTCGGCGGCGCCAAGAACCACATGGTGATCATGCCGGACGCGGACCTCGACATGGCCGCGGATGCCCTCATCGGCGCGGGCTTCGGCTCCGCGGGCGAGCGGTGCATGGCGATCTCGGTGGCCGTCCCCGTCGGCCAGAAGACCGCCGACGCCCTCGTGGAGAAGCTCCAGGACCGGATCGCCGGGCTCAAGGTCGGGCACAGCCTCGCCAAGGATTCCGACTTCGGCCCGGTTGTGGCGGCCTCCGCGAAGGAGAGGATCGAAGGCTACATCGCGTCCGGCGTCGAGGAAGGCGCCAGCCTCCTCACCGACGGCCGCGGCCTGAAGGTGGAGGGCTACGACGGCGGGTTCTGGGTCGGGCCCACGCTGTTCGACAACGTCACAAAGGACATGAAGATCTACAAGGAGGAGATCTTCGGCCCGGTGCTCAGCGTGCTCCGCGCCGAGGACTACGACGAAGCCCTCCGGCTCTGCAGTGAACACGAATTCGGCAACGGCGTGGCCATCTTCACCCGGGACGGCGACGCCGCGCGCGACTTCGCCAGCCGGGTCCAGGTGGGCATGGTGGGCATCAACGTCCCCATCCCCGTGCCGATCGCGTACTACACATTCGGCGGCTGGAAGGCCTCCGGGTTCGGTGACCTGAACCAGCACGGCGCCGACGCCTTCCGCTTCTACACGAAGACCAAGACCGTCACCTCGCGGTGGCCCTCCGGCATCCGCCAAGGCGCCAGCTTCGTGATGCCGGAAGGCAGCTGATGGGGGCGGAGGCTGCGCGGGTAGCGGACAGTGGAGCAGCGGCCGGCGAACCTTTGAGCCGGGACGTCCTGTTTGAGCGGCGCGGCCGCCTCGGCGTCGTGACCCTGAACCGGCCCGCGGCCGTCAACGCCCTGACGGCCGGCATGGCCGCCGCCATGCTCGAACAGCTCACGCTCTGGGCGGACGACGACGCCGTCGCGGCGGTCCTGGTGCGCGGCGCCGGCGACCGGGGCCTCTGCGCAGGCGGTGACATCGTGGCCATCTACCGGGACATGCTCGACGGCGGGGACGCCACCGCCGACTTCTGGGCCGTCGAGTACCGGCTGAACCTGCTCATTGCCGACTATCCCAAGCCCTACGTGGCATTCATGGACGGGCTGGTCCTGGGCGGCGGGGTGGGGATCTCCGCGCACGGCTCCGTGCGGATCGTCACCGAACGCACCCGCATGGGCATGCCCGAAACGACGATCGGGTTCGTGCCCGACGTCGGCGGGACCCTGCTGCTCTCCCGCTCGCCGGGGGAGACCGGCACGCACGCGGCCCTGACCGGCGCCCACCTGAGCGGGGCGGACGCGCTGTTCCTGGGCCTCGCGGACCATTTTGTGCCTTCCGGCCGGTTGTCGGAACTGGCGGCGGCGCTGGAAACCGAACCGGGGGAGGCCGCCGTCGCACGGTTCGCCGAACCGGCTCCGGCGTCGGTCCTCGCCGCGCAGCAGGAGTGGATTGACGCCTGCTACTCCAGCGACGACGCCGAGGAAATCCTGAACAGGCTTCGCGCCGTTGACGCAGGGTCCGCCGGCGAGGCAGCCGGAGCCGCCGACACCATCGAGGCCAAGTCGCCGACCGCGGTGAAGGTGGCACTCGCGTCCCTGCGCCGCGCCCGCGGGCTGAGCCTGGCACAGGCCCTCGGGCAGGAGTACCGCGTGGGCCTGCGCTTCCTCGAGGGACCCGACTTCCGCGAAGGCATCCGCGCCCAGGTGGTGGACAAGGACCGCAACCCCCGCTGGAAGCCCGCCACCCTCGCCGAGGTCACCGCCGCCGACGTCGCGGCTTACTTCGCTCCGCTGGGCGGCCGCGAACTGCAGCTCTCTCCGAAGGAGAAGAACATGGAGAACAACAATGTCTGACACGGCAGCGTCTGGAACAGCACCGTCTGCAACAGGCACCATCGCCTTTTTGGGCCTCGGGCACATGGGCGGGCCGATGGCCGTCAACCTGGTCAAGGCCGGCTACCCGGTGACCGGCTTCGACGTCGTGCCGGCGGCGCTGGACACCGCCCGGGAGCACGGCATCCCCACCACCGGAACAGCCGTCGAGGCCGTCGCCGGTGCCGGCGTAGTATTGACGATGCTGCCCAGCGGCCGGCACCTCCTCGACGCCTACCGGGGCACCGGCGGCGCGCCCGGCCTCCTGGAGACCGCGGCACCGGGCACCATGTTCCTTGACTGTTCCACCATCAACGTGGACGAGGCCCGCGAGGCGGCGGAACTCGCGGTCGCCGCAGGCCACCGTGCCGTCGATGCCCCGGTTTCCGGGGGAGTGGTGGGGGCCGAGGCGGGCACGCTGACGTTCATGGTCGGTGCCCTCCCGGAGGATTTCGAGGCCGTCAGGCCGCTGCTGGAAGTCATGGGCAAGCGGGTGGTCCACTGCGGCGGGCACGGCGCCGGCCAGGCGGCCAAGATCTGCAACAACATGATCCTGGGCGTCTCGATGATCGCCGTCAGCGAGGCCTTTGTCCTGGGCGAGAAGCTTGGGCTGACCCACCAGGCGCTGTTCGACGTTGCCTCCGCCGCGTCGGGTCAGTGCTGGGCGCTGACCACGAACTGCCCCGTGCCGGGGCCGGTCCCGACGAGCCCCGCCAACCGGGACTACCAGCCGGGCTTCGCCGGGGCGCTCATGGCCAAGGACCTCAAGCTGGCGCTAAACGCACTGCAGAGCACCGGTGTCGCGGCCCGGCTCGGCCCGCTGGCGTCCGAAATTTACGATACCTTTGCCGCGGAAGGCGGTGCCGGCCGAGACTTCTCCGGCATCATCACCGACATCCGGGAAAAGTCGGACGCAGACAAATCAGAACCCGGCACGTCCGGGTCCTAGGGCCGGACCGACGCCCACCCGTAACCAGACACAGAAACCAGCTAAGGGGAACACTCATGACGGATCAGTTCGCGAACATCCTGGTGGAGCGCCGCGGCCGGGTGGGCCTCGTGACGCTCAACCGGCCGGAAGCCCTGAACGCCCTGAACAAGGCCACGATGGACGAGCTCGTGAAGGCCGTCACCGGGATGGACGCGGACCCCGGAGTGGGTGCGGTGGTGGTGACCGGGTCGCCGAAGGCCTTCGCCGCCGGCGCGGACATCAAGGAAATGCAGTCCAAAGGGTACATGGACATGTACGCGGCGGACTGGTTCCGCGGCTGGGAGGACTTCACCCGGCTCCGCATCCCCGTTGTGGCAGCCGTGTCCGGCTTCGCGCTGGGCGGCGGCTGCGAGCTGGCGATGATGTGCGATTTCATCATTGCCGGGGACAACGCCAAGTTCGGCCAGCCGGAGATCAACCTCGGCGTGCTCCCGGGCATGGGCGGCTCGCAGCGCCTGACCCGCGCAGTGGGCAAGGCCAAGGCCATGGACATGATCCTGACCGGCCGTTTCATGGACGCCGAGGAGGCCGAACGCGCGGGCCTGGTGTCCCGCGTGGTCCCGGCCGCCGACGTCGTCGAGGAGGCGCTGAAGGCCGCCGAGGTGATCGCCTCCAAGTCCAAGCCCGTGGCGATGGTGGCCAAGGAAGCAGTCAATGCCGCCTTTGAGACCGGGCTCGCCCAGGGTGTGCTGTTCGAGCGGCGCGTGTTCCACTCGCTGTTTGCCACCGAAGACCAGAAGGAAGGCATGGCCGCCTTCACCGAGAAGCGGCAGCCGGAGTTCAACCACCGCTAGGTGCCCTCCGGCGAAGTGCCGTTGAGAAAGTGCCGCTGAAAAGTGCCCTCCGGCGAAGTGCCCTTCTGCGAAGCACCGTTGAGAAGTACCGTTGGAGCAAGGTGCCGTTTCCTGCAGGGAGGCAGCCATGAATACCGGACTTCTGGGGGTCGGCCCGTACCCGGAAGAGGTCAGTGCCATCGCCCCGGGCGATGCGCTGGTGCCAGACCCGGACGTGGTGATGGACCGCGGCTTCGACCTGCCCGGGCCGCCCGTCGCCGTGTGGCCATGGATCGTCCAGCTGGGCAAGGAACGCTCCGGCTGGTACCTGCCCCGCTGGGCGGAAGCGCCGATCCCGGCCGCGCGCCGGGCCCTCCGGACCATTGACCCGGCGCTCCAGGACCTCAGCGCGGGAGACGTCATTGCCGACTGGGGCGCCCCCGGGGCCACCTTCGAGATCGTCTCCGTGGACCCGCCGCGGGCCCTGGTGCACCGCTCGCAACGCGGCAGCCTGACTGTCAGTTGGGCGATCATGTTGCGGCCGGCGGCGGCGCCGGGCGGCGGGCCGGGCGCCGGGAACGGGACCCGGGTCCATCTCCGGCTCCGGCTCGCCGGGGTCAAACGCCGTCGCCTCGTGGAGCTCGGCGGCGGCCTGTTCGACCTTCTGACCATCGCCGGGCTCGCGGCCGGGCTGCGGGAGCGGCTGGGCTGATCACGTGAAGATGTCGGCCACGTACCGGCCGTGCGTGCGCTCCACTTCATCCATCCACGCCGCAGCGTCCGCCTCAGAGGCGCCGGTCGCCTCCCGGTAGATCCGCACGCATGTGTCACGGACCTGAGGGGCCATGTGCTCGCCGTCGCCGCAGACGTAGACCGTGGCGCCCTGTTTGACGAGCTCCACGACGTCGGCGCGGTCCGCCCACAGCCGGTCCTGGACGTACTTCAGGCCGTCTTCCGGCGCGGCGGAAAACACCGGCCGAAGGTCAAGGCTGGCTTCCTCGGCCCAAGCGGCAAGTTCGGCGCCGTAGAGGAAGTCGGTATCCCGGTCGCGGCAGCCGAAGAACAGCAGGGCAGGTGCCGGCGTCAGCCCCTCCGCCTGGGCCCGGAGCGCCCGGTCCTGGACGAATCCGCGGAACGGCGCCAGCCCGGTCCCGGCACAGACCATGATCAGCGGGGTTTTCAGGGATGGGGGCGGGTGGAACGCCGCGTTCGAGGGACGGACCGTTACCGCGACCCGGGACCCGGGCCTGGCCTGGCCGAGGAAGGTGGAGGATGCACCCTCGAACATGCCGCGGCCCGACCACGCCGGAGCCCGGATGACGGCGAAGGTCAGGGTCGCATGGTCCGGGCTCCAGAGCGGGGACGAGGAAATGGAGTACCGCCGGGGCGTCAGCTGGGTCAGCAGTTGCAGGAACGAGGTGAACGACAGCTGGCAGGAGGGATACGTTTCCAGCAGGTCGAGGAGGGAGACGCGCTTCTCGAGAATCTCGGCCGCGTACCGCCCGCGGTCCTCCGCCAGGGTCTCAAGCTGCCCGCGGTGTGCAGGATCCGCGGCGACGTCTGCCAGGTCTTCAAGCTGGGTGCGTGTGGCGGGGACAGCGAGTTCGACGTAGCTGCTCAGCAGTTCGCCCACAGCCACGGGGGCGCCGGTGGGCAGGAACGTGTCGCCGCGCTCCATGCTCAACAGGACGTGCGAGTCGTAGTCGAGGTTGAAACGGGCCAGCGCACGCTGCACGAGTTCGCTGGGATTCAGCGGCAGCACGGCCAGATAGTCGCCGGTCCGGTAGCTCATCCCCTCGGGCAGGGCAATCTCGACATGCCGCTTGGATCGGGCCCCTGGTTTGGTCAGGTCCACCAGTTCCCGGTTCGCGACGACCGTGCCAAGGGCCAGCCCGTTCTGGCGCAGCATCGGTTCCCGGACGTTGCCCACGAACTGAAGTTCAAGCTGGGGCTGCGCGGCAGGGGGACTGGTCCGCTGCCCGAGGGCGGCGTCCACCGCGGGCCAGAACCCGGCGTACCACTCGTCGAAATCGCCGAAGAAGTCGCCGCGGGCATTGGCCTCGCCCCGGGCGTAGATCCGTTCGGCGCCGGCGGCCTCCAGCCGGGCGTCGATCGCCTTAGGCACTTCCTGATATGTCCGCGCCCAGTCTTTGTTTCCGTTGCCGAAGACCGAGTACCGGGCTCCGGCAAGGCTGCCCGGCTGGAGGCCTTCTGTCCAGGCCAGGAACTTCCTGGCGTTATCCGGCGGTTGACCCTCGTAGGAAGAGGACACGATCGCGACGAGACCCTCCGTCGGCAGTCCGCCGACTGCTTCGTCCAGCGGACCGATCGTGGGGCTGTAGCCGCGCCGCCCGGCGTCGTTGGCAATGCGCTGGGCGAAGTCCTTGGACGTGCCTGCATTTGAACCGTAGAGCACCCGGATCGGGACACCGTTCGGCGCCGCCACCGGCGCTTCCGCCTGCCGGGCACGGTCGACGGCGGCATGAGGTGCCGCTTCGATCCGGACGCCCCGCCGGCGCACGTGGATGAACAGCCCCTCGGGCTTCATCGTCAGCGTGTGCTTGATCTGCAGGACGTAGCCGGGGTCCGCCGCCGTGACCTCGAAGCGCTGCAAGAGCTTGGCCAGGAAGAGCATGGCCTCCTGGAGGGCAAAGCCCCGGCCGATGCAGGAGCGCTGGCCGTTGCCGAAGGGCTTCCACGCATTGGCGGGAATAGTTGCGGCCCGTTCCGGGGAGAACCGCTCCGGGTCGAAGTTGTCGGCGTCCTCCCCCCACGCAGCCTTGTCCCGGTGCAACTGCGGAATCAGGACCAGGATGGGCTGTCCCGCGGGAACGTCATAGCGGCCGCCGAGCGTCGTGTCCTGGAACGGAGCCACGTTAAACGCCGGCGCGGTGGGCCACAGCCGAAGCGTTTCCTTGAGGATTTGGTCCAGATACCCCAGCCGGGGCAAGTGCTCGAACGTGGCGCTCTCGGCACCAAGGACCTCGTCCACCACGGCTTGCGCCTTGGCCATGACGCCCGGATGGCGCAGCAGTTCATAGAGCGTAAAGGACAGCAGGCCGCTGGTGGTCTCATGGCCGGCGATCAGGAAGGTGACCATCTGGTAGCGGATGTTTTCATCAGACAGGCGCTCGCCGGTCACCGGGTCCGCCGCGCTGAGCATGGTGTCGAGGATGTCCTCGCTGCCGGCCGGGCTGGGATTGCGCCGCCGGTCACTGATGATCTGCTCGGCGACCTCGAACATCAGGGCATTGTCTTGCTCGAGCTGGTGCCGCCTGCGCAGCATGATCTTGTTCTGCACCGGAAGCCTTCGCGCCCGGTCCCCGGATTCGACCAGGGCACGGACCATGGCCCCGACGAAGGGGTGCAGTTCCTCCCGGTAGAGGCTGTTGAACCTGTAGTTGAACGAGCACAGGGCGATGGTGTCCAGCGTCAGGCGGGTGGTGTTGTCCGGCACGTCGATCCGGGCCGCGGGGCCGAGTCTTTCCCACTTGAGCATCAGCTGCTCGACGATGTCGTCCATCCCGGCGAACATGCGCTTGAGCGCCGCGGGCCCGAACGCCGGCATCAGGATCCGGTGGGCCTTTTGCCAGTTCGGTTCGCGTGTTTCCGCGGTGAACAGGCCGTCGCCGGCGAACTGCCGCACCTCGCGAAGGGCGACGCCGAGCACCTTGCCAAAGCGGGTTTCGTCGCACACCTCGTTGACGAGCTGCTGGGACGAGACGGCGACGATGCTGCGGTTGAAAAACTGAATCCGGACGATCGGGCCGTACTGCTCGGCTATCTCGACCAGTCCGAGGGCTCCCTTGCTGGAGTCGATATCGGGCAGATTGCCGACCACCGGCCGCGGCGGGGGCTGGGGTATGGGGATGCTGGCTGTCGGCATGGGCCCTCCTCAGCGGTCGGCGATGACGCTCGTGAGCTGTGTTTGCTGCCGGACCGGACCAGACCGTCCTGCCGGACCCACGATACTCCGGTCCGATTCAGGGCAAAATAGGATTCCCATCCACTCCAGTTGGGCTCAGCTGAAATCCCCGGCGTTCCGGCGGAACGTGCCCAGGATCCGGATCAGCTGGTCCACGTCCTGGTCCCCGAAGCCCGACTGGCCGAAAACCTCGGAGTTCAGCACCGCCGTCGCCCGTTTGGCCAGGGCGCGCCCCTCCGGCGTGAGCTCGATCAGCGTGGTGCGGCCGTCCGTGGGGTGCGGCGAACGGATCACCAGCCCGGCGTCCTGGAGCCGGTCCACGGCGTTGGTGACCGACGTGGGATGGACCTGCAGGAGCGCGCTGGCCTTGTTCATGGGCAGAGCGCCGCTGCGGGCGAAGCTGAGCAGTGCCAGCAGCTCATACCGGGCAAAGGTCAGCCCGAACGGCTTGAGGACGGCTTCGATCCGGCCCAGCAGAATCTGCTGGGTCCGCATGATGGCGGTAATGGCGGCCATCGGGGCCGCGACGTCGGACCAGCCGTGGCGCTCCCAGTTCAGCCGGGCGTCGGCGATCGGATCTCGCGGCAGCGGTGTTCCCACGCTCACCCCTGCCCCTTGAGCCCGGGGAAATCGGCGTCAGAATACTCGATGCCGAAACCGGCCGGAACGGGGCCGCCGCCGTGGCGCAGTTCCTCGCTGTGGCGCAGCTCCACGCGGCGGATCTTGCCGGAGATGGTCTTCGGGAGCTCAGCGAACTCCAGCCGGCGGATCCGCTTGAACGGGGCCAGGTGCTCGCGGCAGTAGCGCAGGATGTCCTCGGCGAGTTCCGGGCCGGGCTGGTGCCCGGCGGCCAGGACCACGAACGCCTTCGGCACCGACAGTTTCAGCGGGTCCGGGGAGGGGACGACGGCGGCCTCCGCCACCGCCGGGTGCTCGATCAGCACGCTTTCAAGCTCGAACGGGGACAGCCGGTAGTCGGAGGACTTGAAGACATCGTCACCGCGGCCCACGTACGTGATGATGCCGCGCTCGTCCCGGCTCGCCATGTCCCCCGTGTGGTAGTAGCCGTCGCGGAAGGCCTCCGCCGTCTTCTCCGGGTCACCGTAGTACGCCTTCATGAGCCCCACGGGGCGCGGATCCAGGCGCAAGCAAAGCTCGCCGTCGTCGGACTCCTCACCCGTGGCGGGATCCACGAGCACCACGTCGTAGCCGGGCAGCGGCTTGCCCATGGCGCCGATCTTGATCGGCTGGCCCGGAGTGTTCGCGATCTGCACGGTCGACTCGGTCTGCCCGAAGCCGTCCCGGATGGTTTGTCCCCAGGCGCGGTGGACCTGGTCGATCACCTCGGCATTAAGCGGCTCGCCGGCGGACACCACCTTGGCGGGCGGGTTTTTCAGCAGGGTGAGGTCTGCCTGGATCAGCATCCGCCAGACGGTGGGCGGGGCGCAGAAGCTCGTCACCGACTCGCGGTCCATCTGTTCCATGAGCGCCTTGGCGTCAAAGCGTTCGTAGTTGTAGATGAACACGCAGGCCTCGGCGATCCAGGGCGTGAACACATTGGACCAGGCGTGCTTGGCCCAGCCCGGTGAGGCGACGTTGAGGTGCACGTCGCCCGGTTCCATCCCGATCCAGAACATCGTGGACAAATGCCCCACGGGGTAGGAGGTGTGCGTGTGCTCCACCAGCTTGGCCTTGGACGTTGTGCCCGAAGTGAAGTACAGCAGGAGCGTCTCGTCCGCCAGGGTGGGTGCGTCCGGGGTGAAGTCCGTGCCGGCTGTGGCCGCGTCGGCGTACTGCCGGGCATTTTCCAGGGCTGCGGCGGGATTTGCCGGACCCCCACCGATTTCGATCAGCGTGTAGTCACCCGCGACGTCGGCGAACTTGGCGATGTTGGCATATCCGACGGCGGCCCAGGAAGCGCCGCCGCGCTCCACCCGGTCCTGGAGGTCGGCGGGCCCCATCAGGGTGGTGGTGGGGATCATGACGATGCCCAGCTTGATGCCGGCCAGCATGAGTTCCCAGAGTTCCACCTGGTTGCCGAGCATGATGATCATCCGGTCCCCGCGCCGCACGCCCTGCGCCCGCAGCCAGTTGGCCACCTGGGCGGAACGCCGGGAGAGGTCCGCGAAACTGCGCCGCGTTGCGGACCCGTCCTGCTCCACAATCACCAGCGCCGGCTTGTCCGCCGTCGCCGGGTCTGCCGCGAGCTGGTCGAACCAGTCCAAGGCGAAGTTGAATTCCTCGAACCGGGGCCACTGGAATTCGCTCCGGGCGGCCTCGTAGTCACCGCGAAGGGCCAGCAGACGGTCCCTCGCGGCGCGGAATTCCTCAGTCACGGTCATGGTGCACCTTTCGAAGTCCTCTGGCGCAGCCGTTCCGGGCGGTCGGTGGCACAACGCCGTTGCCTGGGGTCCGCCCAGCCCGGCGCGATGCCTGCCTAGTGATCCCCGTCACTCTGCAATATACTAGGACATCCAAGGGTTTGGAAGAGCGGCGCTGCTCTGCAAGCGGCGCATGACGAAGGGATACGTGCCCGTGCAACCACAAGGACGTGCCAGCGGACAGGGTGCGGCAGCAGATCCGGTACCGGCAGGCGGAAAGCCTGCCACGGCAGCAGATGCAGCGGCCGCCGCGGCCGCGGACACCCCGGCGGAGCCGCCGTTTCCCGACGCGGACCTCATGTACATCGTGGACCTCCTGCCGCAGGACGAACGGCTCCGGTACCAGGAGGTCCGGGACTTCCTGCAGTCCCGGATCCGGGCCGCGTCGATCGACTACTGGAACCGCGAGGAGTTCCCCTTCGGCCTGCTCGCGGAACTCGGCAAATACGGTCTGGGCGGTTTGCAGACGGACGGCACCTCCAAGCTTTTCAAGGGGCTCATGTACGTCGAGGTGGCCCGCGCGGACGTCTCCCTTTCCGCGCTCGTGGGCATCCACAACGAGCTGATCGTCGGCATGATCGATGAGCTCGGCTCCGAGGAACAGAAGGCGCGCTGGCTGCCCGGCCTCACGGCCTTCACCCAGCTCGGAGCCTTCGCCCTGACCGAACCGGACCACGGCTCGGACATCGCCGGCGGCCTGGCGACCACCGCGCGGCTGGAGGGCGGCGAGTGGGTCATCAACGGCGCCAAGCGCTGGATCGGAGCCGGCACCATCGCGGACTTCGCCTTGGTCTGGGCCCGGGACGTCGCGGACCAGCAGATCAAGGGCTTCATCGTGGAGACGGACCGTCCCGGGTACGCCGCCACAAAGATCGCCAACAAGATCGGCCTGCGGATCATGCAGAACGCGGACATTGTCCTGGAGGAGGTCCGCATCCCGGAAGCCAACCTGCTGCCCGGTGCCACGGATTTCTCCAAGGCCAACGCGCTCCTGCGCGATTCGCGCGCCTGGGTGGGCTGGCAAGGTGCGGGCATCCAGCTGGCCGCGTTCGACGTCGCGCGTTCCTACTCGCTGCAGCGCCGCCAGTTCGGCAAGGAACTGGCGCGCTTCCAGCTGATCCAGCAGCAGCTCGCCGAGATCCTGGGCAACGCCACCGCCTCGCTGGCCCTGATGGCGCAGCTGGCGAGGATCCAGGAAGACGGCAAGCTCGAGATGGTCCAGGCCGCGATGGCGAAGTCCACCACAACGCGGCTCGCGCGGGCCTCGGTGGCCATGGGCCGGTCGCTCATGGGCGGTAACGGGATCAGCAGCGACTACGAGATGGGCAAGCTCTTCGGCGACGCTGAAATCCTCTATACCTACGAAGGAAGCTACGAAATCAATTCCCTGATCGTGGCCCGGGCCGTGACCGGTAAGTCGGCTTTCGTCTAGGCCGTGTGTCCGTCCACCCCGGGCCGCGCCTGCTCCCGGGCCGCCGGGGTGGCGTGGCCGTAGCGGGAGGTGCGGTTGCGGCCGGCGTTCTTGGCCTCATACAGGGCCCGGTCCGCACAGTCCAGGAGGCTGCCGGCCGCGGCGTCGAGCTGTTCGCAGACGCCGGCGGAGATCGTCAGGAACCCGACGTCCCCGAAGGGTTCCGACGCGATGGCCTCCCGGGCCCGCTCCGCCGCCCGGAGGGCCGCGGCGCCGTCGGTCTCCGGCAGCAGCCACACGAATTCTTCGCCGCCGAACCTGGCGACGATCTCCCCGGCGCGGGCCACGGTCCGCAGCCTCGCCGCGACTTCCGCCAGGACCACATCGCCGGTCAAGTGGCCGTGGGTGTCGTTGACCCTCTTGAAGTGGTCGATGTCCAGGACAACGGCACTCAAGTGCGTCCCGCGGCCCTCGGCCAGCGCAATCTGTTCGGCGAGGTGCTGTTCCAGCGCCCGCCGGTTGGGCAGGCCGCTGAGGGCATCGGTGGTGGCCTGCAGCTCCAGGTCGGTCCTGGCCTCCGTGTTGCCGATCGCGATCTCGACGAGCTCCGCGAACTGGGCCAGCCGCTCCATCATGGATTCGGTGACCCCCGTGCGTGACTTCGACGTCAGGCTCACCACACCCCACAAGTTTCCCCGGACCCGGACCGGGGCGGCCGCCGCGGACTGGAACCCGCCGGCGCGCATTTGCTCCGCAGCCGGGCCGCCCTCCGGTCCGTAAACAACGAGCGCCGGCTTGCCGGTCAAGGCCACCCGCACGGTGGCGGATTCGTCCGTCGGGGCGAAAATATGCCGGCGGCTCAGTGTCGGCGGCAGCGCCGGGGCCATGGCGACGATTTCCGCCGACGACGGTCCCGTGAAGCGGACGACGGCGGCGGAGTCCACGCTGAATAACTCGCGGACAATGGCGGCGACCCGCTGGGAGATGTCGGCGGGGGCGGCATTGCGGGCAACGGCGGTGGCAATCTCGTGCAGGGCTTCCCACACCTGCTGCTGCTGCAGGCGCTCGGTAACGTCAACGGCCACCACCATGCCTGCGGTGGCCCCCTCGTCGGAGTACACCGGGCCGGCCTTGAGCCGGTAGGTGCGGTGGCCGATCTGCCGGCTCCAGGAGACCTCGCGGCCGGCGAGGGCTGCGCGGTAGCGGGGTTCGAGTTCGCTGGCGAGATTGCCCTTGAGCACGTCCTGGATGTGCCGGCCCTCGAGCTCCTCCGTGCGGTAGCCGAACGTTTCCAGCTCCTGGCCTTCGGCGATCAGGTAGCGCAGCTCGGCGTCGAAAAGGAGCACGAAGACGCCGGGGACGCTTCGCGCCAAGGCGCGGTACCGGTCCATGTCCCCCTGCCGGCGCCGGTCGGCCAGCACCCTCTCGGTGACATCTGTGACCACGACGAAGTAGCCTTGCACCGCGCCGTCCCGGGTATCGGGGGTGTACGTGACCTCGGTGTAGCGCGAGTCGCCCGCGGCATCCGCGAGGGTCCGGTCAAACCGCTGGGCCTCTCCGGCGAGCACCCGCTCGATGAGCGGCAGGGTCGCCTCGTAAGCCGCGTCCCCGAGAACGTCCCGGACATGCATGCCGTTCAGCTGCTGTGGTTCGATCCCGAACCACTCGCAGTAGGCATCGTTGGCCAGGCGGTTGCGGAGCTCCGAGTCCCAATAACCCACCATGGCCGGGATTCCGTTGAGCACGGCCCGCAGTTGCGCCGGGATCTCCAGCAGCGGCGTCGGGCCGGCATCGTCCCTGCCGAGCGGGCTGCGATTAGTCATTGCCCAAGTATCCATTGCCTGCCGAGGCATGGAAAACCGCCGGGCACACGGCAGGAAATACTGCCGGGCGTCAGGGAAACACTCAGGGCATAAATCGGTAGCCGATGCCGGCCTCGGTGAGCAGATGGCGGGGGTTGGCGGTGTCCGGCTCGAGCTTGCGGCGCAGCTGGGCCATGTAGACCCGCAGGTAGTTCGTCTCCTTGGCGTACGCCGGACCCCAGACCTCGGAGAGTAACTGCTGCTGCGTGACGAGTTTTTCCGGATTCCGGACCAGCACCTCAAGCATTTTCCACTCCGTCGGGGTCAGCCGGATGTCTTGCCCTTCATGGCTGACCCTGTGGTTGCCCAGGTCCACGGTGAAGTTCTCCGCACTGACCACCGAATCGCGTGCGGGCTCGATGCTCCGGCGCAGCACGGCGCGGAGCCGGGCCAGGAGCTCGTCCAGCCCGAATGGTTTGGTGATGTAGTCGTCCGCGCCGGCGTCGAGGGCCTGGACCTTGTCCTCAGAGCCGTGGCGGGCGGAGAGCACCAGGACCGGCACGCTGCTCCAGCCGCGCAGCTCCCGGATCACCGCCGTGCCGTCCAGGTCCGGCAGGCCGAGGTCCAGGATCACCACCGACGGCGGCTCCTGCATGGCCTTGAGGAGCGCCGTCCGTCCGTCCGCCGCTGTCGAGACCTCGTAACCGTGGGCCTGCAGGGTGATCCGCAGCGCCCGCAGCAGGTGGGGATCGTCGTCGACCACCAGGACCGCAGTCACAGCGCCTCCGGCCCCGAGGCGTGCCCGGTGCCGTGCCCGGTGTCCTGCCCGGTGTCCTGCTCAATCCCCGCCAGCGGGGGCCGGGGGCGGCTCCCGGCCAGCGCCGACTGCGGCTCCAGCGCCGACTGCGGCTCCAGCGGGGCCCGGTCCGCCGGGGAGTCAAAGGACGCGCCGGTGGATAGCGGCAGGGTGATCACCATCGTGAGGCCCCCGCCCGGCGTCGCCTCCGCCGTCAGCCGTCCGCCCATCGCCTCGGTGAATCCCTTCGCCACTGCCAGGCCCAGCCCGACGCCGGCGCCCTGGGCGGCGTCGTTGAGGCGCTGGAACGGGCGGAACATGTCCAGGACGCGTTCGGCCGGAACACCCCGGCCGTGGTCGATGATGCGCAGCTCGCCAGCGGGACGCCCGCGGAGGATCGCAGGGCTGAGTCCGCCGGCGGCGCCCACCACCACGATGTCCGAATCCGGGGCGTATTTGACGGCGTTTTCGACGATGTTTGCGACCACGCGCTCCAGCATGCCCTGATCGGCGTCGATCTCGGGCATGTTGGCTGGAAGCTCCACCCGCACCCGGCCCGGCGGAACGCCCTGCAGCGCGCCGGGGATGACCTCGTACCAGCGCAGCGGGCGCAACTGCGGGCTGACCGAGTCGGAGGTGATGCGGGACATGTCCAGGAGGTTGCCGACCAGAAGGTCGAGCCGGTCCGAGCATTCTTCGATCGTGGCCAGCAGCTCCTGCTCTTCCTGCGGGGTATACCGGACGCCGTCCCGTCGGAGGCCGCCGACGGCCAGCTTGATTCCCGCCAGCGGCGTCCGGAGATCGTGGGAGACCGCGCGGAGGATGGACGTGCGCATGGTGTTGCTCTCGGCCAGGCGCATCATTTCGCCCCGGCTGGCCACGAGCTGCTGGCGCTCCAGCTGGGCGGCCAGGTGCACGCCGAAGGCTGCGAGGAGCCGCCGGTCGCTGGCAGGCAGGATCCGTCCGTAGAGGACCAGCCGGGTGGTGGCGTCGATCTCCTCGACGTTCTCGTCACCCGTGCCGGCGGTGACGTCGCCGGCGGATGCCAGAAGCCGCCAGGCTCCGCCGCCGCCGTCGTTGGACTCGCTGAGGAGAGCCGCCCCGCGGACCTGGAAGACGGTCCTGGCCTGCTCGAGCAGCGACTGGACGGTGTCCTCCGAACCCGCCGCTCCGCGGGAGAGGTCACTGAGCGTGGTGGCCTCGGCCCGGGCCCGGGCGGCCTCCTTCGAACGGCGGGCGGACAGGTCCACCGCCACGGCAACGGCAGCCGACACGCCCAGGAAGACGAAGAGGGCCAGGAGGTTCTCCGGATCGCGGATGGTCAGGTTGCCGGTCGGGGGCGTGGAGAAGTAGTTCACCAGCAGGCTGCTCCACAGGGCCGCCAGGACCGCGGGCCACAGGCCGCCCACCAGCGCCACCGCCACGGAGCCACTGAGCTGGACGAGCATGGCCGTGGCAACGTTCTGCTGCGGATTCAGGAACACGAGGAGCAGTTGCAGCAGCGCAGGCAGGAGCACCGCGAGGAGCAGGCCCCCGGCAACCCGGACCCGGCCGAGATCGCGGTGGCGAGGGACGCCCGTCCCCTGGCCGCCGAGCGGATGCGAAACCATGTGGACATCGATATCCCCCGAGCCGCGCACCACCCGGGTGCCGACGCCGCCGCCGAGGAGACCGCCCAGCATGCCCGCGAGCGTCTTGCGGCGGGAGATGCCGACCACGATCTGGGTGGCGTTGACGCTGCGGGCGAAGTCCAGCAGGGCGGCCGCTGGGTCCTCCCCGGCCACGATATGGTAGCTGCCGCCCAGGTCCTGGACCAGCCGCCGTTGCCGTTCGAGCGCCTGCGGCGACTCGGACGCGACACCGTCGGCGGCGCGCACATGGACGGCCAGGAGGTCCCCGCCGCTGACCCGGGTCAGGATGCGTGCCCCGCGCCGGATGAGCGCCTCCCCTTCGGGACTCCCGGTCAGGCCCACGACGATGCGCTCGCGAGCCGGCCAGCTGGCTTCAATGCCCTGTTCGGCCCGGTACTTGGCCAGCCCCTCGTCCACCCGGTCGGCCAGCCACAGCAGGGCGAGCTCGCGCAGCGCACTGAGGTTGCCCAGCCGGAAGTA
Source organism: Arthrobacter sp. YAF34 (assembly GCF_052113245.1). NCBI lineage: Bacteria > Bacillati > Actinomycetota > Actinomycetes > Micrococcales > Micrococcaceae > Arthrobacter > Arthrobacter sp. YAF34. The sequence continues at coordinate 10,647 of NZ_JBFRCV010000004.1, read as the reverse complement.
GTTGGACAGGGCGGCATCGATCTTGTCCGCGGCGTAGATCTTCCCGTCGCCGAGCCGCTGGCGGAGCAGTTCCGGAGGGATATCGACGAGGTCGATCTGGTCGGCGCGGCGCACAACGCCATCCGGCACAACATCAGCTGGCACGGTTTCCGTCTGGCGGACGTCGGTGATGGCGCTGACGACGTCGCCGAGGGACGCCAGATGTTGGATGTTGACCGTGGAGAGGACATTGATTCCGGCGTTGAGGAGCTCGTCCACGTCCTGCCAGCGCTTCTGGTTGCGGCTGCCCGGAACATTGGTGTGGGCGTACTCATCCACCACCGCCGTCTCGGGGGAGCGGGCCAGGACGGCGTCCAGGTCCATCTCTTCGAACTCCGCGCCCCGGTAACTCAGGCGCCGGGGCGGAATGATCTCGAGGCCCGCCATCAGGGCCCTCGTGTCGGCCCGGCCGTGATCCAGCGCGAAGGCGACCGTGATGTCCTGGCCGCGTTCCCGGAGGCGGTGGGCTTCCTCCAACATTTCGTAGGTCTTGCCCACTCCGGGCGCGGCCCCCAGGAAGATACGCAACGTTCCACGTGCCATGCCGTCATTCTGTCACTTTGCGCCTCGTTAGCGAGCGGCGTTAAGGAAACATCAGGATTGTTCGCCGGGGGATAGCCGCGGGCGCGGGGGCTGGTACTGTCGCGGACGGAAGCGGCGCCGTGCGTCGCGTCGAAAGGACCTTATGACCACGCTCAGCCGCCCCCCGGCAGACCCCACGGCGCCGGCGCCCGGCGCCGGCGATCATTTCAGGAACTGGCTGCTGTTCGGCCTCCAGGATGCCAAGGGAGCCCATCAGGGTCCCGGGGCGGTGGGCGATTCGCACCTGAAAAAACACACCTGGTGGCAGGTCATGTGCCTGACCGGCGTCGATTACTTCTCCACGCTGGGCTACCAGCCCGCTATTGCCGCGCTCGCGGCCGGGGTGATTTCGCCGCTGGCCACCCTTGTCCTGGTGGCCGTGACCCTGCTGGGCGCCCTGCCCGTGTACCGCCGGGTAGCCGGCGAAAGCCCGCGTGGTGAAGGGTCCATCGCCATGCTGGAGCGGCTCTTGCCGCGCTGGGGCGGGAAACTCCTCGTTCTGGTCCTGCTGGGATTCGCGGCCACCGACTTCATGATCACCATGACGCTCTCCGCCGCCGACGCGACCGCCCACGCCATCGAGAACCCCTTCGCGCCCGCCTGGATGCACGGCCAGAACGTCGTGATCACGCTCGTCCTGCTGGCCATGCTCTCCGCGGTGTTCCTGCGCGGGTTCAAGGAGGCCATCGGCGTCGCCGTCGTGCTTGTGGGGCTCTACCTCTCGCTGAACGTCATTGTCGTTGTCACCACGATCGTCGAGGTCCTCCGCCACCCGGTCGCCGTCGACGACTGGTGGCTGGCGCTCACCACGGCCCACGGCAACCCGCTGATGGTGGCCGGCATCGCGCTGCTGGTCTTCCCGAAGCTGGCCCTGGGTCTATCCGGCTTCGAAACCGGCGTCGCGGTCATGCCGCAAATCCGCGGTCACGCCTCGGACACCGAGGACAACCCCGCGGGCCGGATCAAGGGCGCACGCCGCCTGCTGACTACGGCCGCCGTCATCATGAGTGCGTTCCTTGTCACCACGAGCTTCACCACCGTGGTGCTGATCCCGGAACAGGAATTCCAGCCGGGCGGCCAGGCGAACGGGCGTGCCCTGGCATTTTTGGCGCACGAATACCTGGGCGCGGGCTTCGGCACCGTGTATGACCTCAGCACCATTGCCATCCTGTGGTTTGCCGGCGCCTCCGCGATGGCCGGGCTTCTGAACCTCGTGCCGCGGTATCTGCCGCGCTACGGGATGGCTCCGGAATGGGCCCGCGCGGTCCGGCCGCTGGTGCTGGTGTTCACGCTGGTGGGGTTCCTGATCACCTGGCTTTTCAACGCCGACGTCGACGCCCAGGGCGGTGCGTACGCCACCGGGGTCCTCGTCCTGATGACGTCCGCGGCGGTTGCGGTGACATTTTCGGCGCACAGCAAGGGGCAACGCAAGCGCAGCATCGGGTTCGGGATCATCGCCGTCGTCTTCATCTACACCACGGTGGCCAACATCTTTGAGCGGCCCGAAGGCCTCCGGATTGCGGCGCTCTTCATCGTCGGGATCATTGTCATCTCCCTGCTCTCGCGCATCCGACGGTCCTTTGAACTGCACGCCACGCATGTGCGCATGGACACCCCGGCCCTGGAATTCCTTGCCGCCAACGAAACCGGACCGATCGCCATCATCGCGCACGAGCCGCTGCGGCTGACCACGGAGGCGTACCGGGACAAACTGACGTCGGCGATCGAAGTCAGCCACCTGCCGGTGGACTACCAGGCCTTGTTCCTGGAAGTGGTGGTGGACGACTCCTCGGACTTCGAGACGGAACTGGAGGTCCGCGGCGTGGTCCGGCACGGCTACCAGATCCTGGAAGTCCACGGACCCGTGGTGCCGAACACCATCGCCTCCGTGCTGCTGCACATCCGCGACGTGACCGGGCTGATGCCGCACATTTACTTCCGCTGGACCGAGGGCAACCCGGTCAGCAATCTCCTGCGGTTCCTCGCCTTCGGCGAGGGCGAAATCGCCCCGGTCACCCGAGAAGTGCTGCGCCAGGCCGAGGCCGACGTCACGCGGCGGCCCTGGGTCCACGTCGGCTGACACACCGGCTGGCACCGCCCGGCGGACACGCTGGCTGGCACCGCCCGGCGGTCCCGGCCGGACGCAGGCAGCACAAACGCCCCTTACGGAGGAAACCTCCGTAAGGGGCGTTGTGGTTTTCGGGGAACATGTCCCGGCCGGGCGGCCGGGACTTTATCCTGAGTACTTAGAGCGGGCGGATGTTCTCAGCCTGCGGGCCCTTCGGGCCCTGCGTGACGTCGAATTCAACCTTCTGGTTCTCGTCCAGCGAGCGGTAGCCGCTGGTGGCGATTGCCGAGTAGTGGGCGAAAACGTCGGCCGACCCGTCATCCGGGGCAATGAAGCCAAAACCCTTTTCGGCGTTGAACCATTTAACTGTGCCTGTAGCCATGCCTTTATCCTTCTGAAATGCTGCTGATCTCCGGCGGCCATGAGGCCAACGGCTGCGGAGACATTCGTCCGCTGTCCCCCAACGTACGGGGCCACGGCCCCCTGTGCAAGAGTCTGACGGGGGTCTTCGCATTGGGAAGGTACTTCAGTCATGCTGGGGCGGAGCTCTCGAAGAGGGCAATCAGGTCCCGGCTGATCTGGTACGGCGAGGTCTCGCTCGGGCTGTGGCCGCCCCGGTAGACCGCAATTTTGGCCCCGATCGACTGCGCGAACCGGCGGTGCAGCGCCAGCGGCCAGAGATCGTGTTCCCCGACGGCGACCAGCTTCGGCAGCCCCGCGGCCGCCAGCAGCTGCCGCAGATCGGGCGTGTGCTGCATGAGGCCGATGATGTCGACCACCGAGGCGCGGCGCGTATACGCGAAGCGGCTTTTTACGAAGCGCAGCCGCTTGGGCGCCACCCGCGCGACATTGCTGCGGATGCCCCAGATCATCAAGGCCGTCCCCACCCGGCTGGTGACGCAGCCGCTGAACCAGCCGATGAACCGCACTCCACGGAAACACTGTCCGGCTTCCGGCGGACAGCTGATCAGGGTCAGGCTCCGGAACTTCTCGGGCCGTTGCTTGAACGCCAACTGGGCGACGGTTGCGGCGAAGGAGTAGCCCACCACGTGCGCCGCGCCGTCCCCGGCGTCGAGCATGGCGATGAGATCGTCACGAAAGAGCTCATAGTCGTACCGGGCCCGCGGCGGAAAGAGGTTTTCCGGGCCGGCCTGGGCGGATTCATACTGCCCGGCAATGTCGCAGCTGAGGACGAAGTAGCCGGCCGCGGCGAGCTCGGGCAGCATGAGGATGAAGTCTTCCTTGGAACCGGTAGCGCCGGGAATGAGCAGAACGCGCGTGTTCCCGGGATCCCCGCTGGCGATGGTCGCCAGGGTGCCGCTGGGCGCCTCGAACTCCCCGCGCACCACACCGTCCGGCAGGACGGACCAGTCGAAGTCCGGCAACCCGGCATCCCGGCGGGCAGCGACATCCACCAGCCCGGAACCGAAACCCTCGGGCTCGGGAACCGGGGTGCCCTGTGCGTCGCTGCCGGCAGAGACCATGCACCTAACATAGCCCCCCGGTCAGCCGGCCAGGCCGCCGGAGACCTTTGCGGCCGAATCCGGGGCGTCCGCCTGCCGCACCGTGCCGGCCGATCCGTCCACGGTCACTCGCTGGCCGGTGCGCAGGCGGGTAGTCGCATTCGGGACGCCCACCACGGCCGGGATACCGTATTCGCGGGCCACCACGGCCCCGTGCGAGATCACCCCGCCCATCTCCATCACCAGGGCGCCGGCCGTCATGAACAACGGTGTCCAGCCCGGGTCGGTGGACGGGGCCACGAGGATTTCTCCCGGCTCGAGATGGGCGCCCACCGGATCCAGGATGACCCGGACCGTGCCGGTGGCGCTGCCGGCGGACGCCGGTGTCCCCGCGAGGGCGCCGGTGGCAGGGGACTTCGCCATCACCGCGGCCTCCACATCCGTGCCGTCGGAGAGCAGTAACCGGGGAATCCGGCGCCGGCGCAGTTCGACGTCGTAGAGCCTGCGGCGGGTTGCGACGATGCCTTGGAGATCGGCGCCCCGCAATCCCACGCGGACCTCGTCGAATTCCAGGAAATACACATCGTCCGGGGCGGCGATCGAACCGGAGCGGGCCATTTCGGTGCCGATCTCGTTGAGTTGGCGGCGCATTTCCGCGAGAGTGAGGACGATGTAGAACTTCGGCAGTTCGCGCAGTCCGGATAGCTGCCGGGTCCGGCGCAGGCAGAACTCCACCGCCCGCGCCCGGAGCCGGCTCCGGGCATGGGCCCGTTCCGCGAGGTCGCGGATCCGGGCCTCCGCGTGTTCCTCCGCGCGGGCGAACTGCCGGTCCGGGGCCTGCTCGGGGTCCTCCACGTGGAGGTAGTTCGAGATCATGCCGAGGATGTGGTCCGGCTTCTCCGACCACCTCGGCATCCCGAGGTCTATCTCCGCAACGGCGCGGTGGCCGTAGCGGTCCAGGAACCCGTGCAGTCCGGTCTGCGCCACCGCGGGCAGTGTGCCGGCCGCGTACATGGCGGCCAGTTCTCCCGGGGTGTGGGCCAGGAACGCCTCGCGGGACGCGTCGTTCGCTCCGATGGAGACGGCCAAGTGCCAGAGTTCAAGGTCCATCTCAGTGGTGACGTTGTTGGGCAGTCCCCGCAGCACCGCCTCGAGTTCCCGCGGTTCCGCGATGCCGCGCAGCAGCCTGCGGGCGACGGCCAGCAGGAGGTAGCCAACGGACGGACCGGGCATCGTCGCAAGGATCAGCCCGTCCACGGTCTTCGCCAGGATGCGCTCGGCGTGGTCGAGCCGGCCAAAAGCGGTGGCAGGCTCGGGCAGCACCAGGTCAGTTTCGAGGAGCTTTCCGTAATCGAAGGCGCGGCGCAGTTCTGCGTTCGGCCGGACCGCGGCGCGCAGCATGGGCGGAATCAGCCGGACGATCAGGGCCAGGTTGGCCATCCCGTCCGGACTGCGCGCTACTGTGCGGCCTGGCACCGCGTTGCCCGGGGCGGTGGGTTCGGCCGCGCCGGGATGGCGTCGCCGCGGCCGGCGTTCGCGCAGGCCAAACCGCGGATCCTCCAGCAGCGCCGGGAAGACCGCTCCGGACCTGCCGTCAGCCAGCGGGAGTATCCGCAGCAGGTAGCGGCGGCCGTACTTATTGCGCACCATGGGGGTCATGTCGACATACATGCGCAGCCCCGGGTTGACGTACTGCCACATTCCCTTGCGGTTCCGCATCGAGCCCAGCACGTAGAGCCCCATCGGGGTCAGCGGCCGGGTCAGGCCCTGAAGCAGGGTGCCGCACAGGTAGACGCGGGTTTCGGCGGCGGCGCCGGCCTCCGCACCCAGGGGTTCGGCGGCGGCAGGCTCTGGGAGCGGATACAACGTGGTGACGGGCCGCGACTGCACCACCCAGATCTTGCCGGGGCCGTCGATGACCCACTCCACGTCCTGGGGGGCGCCGAACAGCCGCTGGATCGAATCGCCCAGCGCCGTGAGTTCGCGGATCCGGCCCTCGTCCAGAGCCGGCGGCCGGCCCGCCGCAGGCCGTTCCGGCGAGCGGAGCAGGGTGCGTCCCGTGGCCGTGTCCACGACGACGTGGTCCGGGTTCACGCTGCCGGAGACCACCGCCTGGCCCGGCCCGGCGCTCGCATCGATGACCGTTTCGGTCCGGGTGCCGGTGACGGGATTCGCGGTGAACAGCACACCGGAGGTGGCGGCGGCGACGACGTCCTGGACGACGACGGCGAGTCCCACGTCGCGGTGCCGGATCCCGTTGGCGGAGCGGTAGGCCACCGCCCGTTCGGTCCAGAGCGAGGCCCAGCAGCGCCTGACCGACTCGACCACGGCATCGCCGCCGTGGATGTTGAGGAAGGAGTCCTGCTGTCCGGCGAAGCTGGCGAACGGCAGGTCCTCGGCCGTGGCGGAGGACCTGACCGCCACGGCGGCGTCGGGTCCGAGGGCGGCATACGCGGCGCGGACGGCGGCGTCCACATCGGCGGGTATCGGTGCCGTCACGATCATTTCCCGCGCCTGCCTCGCCAGTTCGCGTAGGTCAGGTTCGGGATGCTCAGGTTCGGGGCGGCCCAGCGCGGGGTGGGCCGTTCCGGCAGCGGGGGCGGGTCCGGACTGGAGGGAGTCCAGTCCGGCCGCCAGTGCCTCCAGTTCGGCGGGGGCGGCTTTCCGGTAGGCGCCCGTGGTGAGACAGAAACCCCGCGGCACGGGAAACCCGGCCGCCGTAAGCCTGCCGAGGTTCACGGCTTTGCCGCCCACGAGCGGCAGGGGAGCGGAACCCAGTTCACTGAGATTCACGACGAGACTTTCCGGTGCCCTGCCTTCTGCAGAACCCATTTCCCTGCTCCCACGTCCGTCCGCGTATTCAACTATGGCCGGTTGCCGGCCCGGTGCCGCCGGTGTGGCCCCTCCGCCCCGCGGGCTGCAGAGCTACTCGCCGGCGTCGGCCTCGCCGCTGTCCTCCCACATCACATCCAGGTTGCGGAAGACCGGCGGACCGTCGCACAGGGCGGCCATCTTCGCGGCGAATTCGGAGGTCTCGGGCCGGTTGGAGTTCTCCATGGCCGACTCGTAGGAATCGAACTCCACGATCGTGAGATACGTTCCGGGACGGTCGCGGTCGGCGGTGGCCATGATCCGGCCGAACGTCGGCGCTGTGGTCCCCTCGGTTCTCGACGGGCGGCCGAGTTGCTCGATCTCTTCGATGCGGGAGGACTGGAATTCTATGATCTGCACAAACCTGGCCATGATGGCTCCTCGACGGCGGCGGATGCTGATGCGCTTCACGCTAGACCCTCGCTGTTACACGTGCAAGGGCAGGCGCAAGCAGCCGGGCGGGACCCGGCGCCGCCGCCGTCGGGAGTCCGGCTACGGGGTCAGCAGGACCTTGATGGCGCGCCGTTCGTCCATGGCGCGGTAGGCCTCCGGGGCCTCCTCGAGGGGCATGACCGAGTCGAACACGCGGCCAGGGTTGATGGTGCCGGCGAGCACGTCGGCCAGCAGTTCCGGGATGTATGTCCGGGCCGGGGCCATGCCGCCGCCGATCGTGATGTTGGTGTCGAACAGGAAGCGCAGGGGGGCCTCCGCGCCGCCGGTGGGGACGCCGACAAAGCCGAGGGCGCCGCCCGGGCGGACGCTGTGCAGCGCCTGGTCCATGGATTCCTTGGTCCCCACGCATTCCAGCACGGAGTCGGCCAGGACACCGCCGAGCAGTTCGCGGACCTTGGCGACGCCGTCGTCCCCGCGTTCGGCGACGATGTCCGTGGCTCCGAATTCGCGGGCGATGGCCTGGCGGTCGGCGTGCCGTGACATGGCGATGATCCGCTCCGCGCCGAGGCGCTTGGCGGCGAGCACGCCGCAAAGCCCGACGGCGCCGTCGCCGACCACGACGACTGTCCTGCCGGGCCCGACCTTGGCGGCGAGGGCGGCGTGGTGGCCGGTGGCCATGACGTCGGAGAGCGTGAGCAGGCTGGCGCGGAGGGCGTCGTCCGGATCCGTGACGCCCGGAACCTTGACCAGCGTGGACTCGGCGAGCGGAACGCGGACGGCCTGGCCCTGGCCGCCGTCGATGCTCAAGCCGGCGTCGTCCTTGCCGCCCCAGCCGGCCAGGTGGTCGCAGGCGACCGTGACGCCGTCGAGGCACTGGGGGCACGCGCCGCAGCTGACCACGAACGGTGCGATCACGAAGTCGCCCACGGCGAGCTCAGTGACGTCCGCACCGACGCTTTCGACCGTCCCGATGAACTCGTGTCCGATTGCGGACGGCTTGTGGGTGGGCTTGACCCCGCGGTAGGGCCACAGGTCCGAGCCGCAGACGCAGGAGGCGGTGACCTTCACGACGACGTCGGTGGGCAGCTGGACCGTGGGATAGTCGCGGTCTTCGACTCGGATGTCGCCGGGACCGTGGATGATGGTGGCGCGCATGGGGGCTCCTCGCATGGTGGTGGGTGGGCTTGGATCGAGTTTAGTCGTCCCGCGCCGCCGAGGCTCCCTCGGGGCCGAGCAGCCGGCCGATCCTGTCCCGGACGCGCAGTTCCGGGGCGCATTCGTGGTTGAACAGGATCCGGTAGATGACCGGCGCCACCACGACGTCGATGATCTCCTGCGCCGTCGGAGCGGCTTCTCCGCGCGCCCGGGCGAGGTCCCGGATCTCCTCGACGTGGCCCTGCATGAGGGCGAAGTAATCCCGGGTGACCGCGCCGTCGGCGAGCATGTCCCGCAGCACCTGGCGGCCGAGCGGCGAGGAAAACTCCTCGACGTAGGGCTCGAACCAGGCCTCCATGTCCCCTCTCAGCGATCCGGTGTCCTCCACCTGCTCGGGCAGCATCCGGTTGGAGGCGACGGCGGCGAGCAAGCGCTGCAGATCGCCCCAGCGCCGGTAGATCGTGGACGAGTTCACGCCGGCGCGTTCGGCCACCAAAGGCACCGACAGGGCCGTCCGGTCCCCGCCGTTCTCCTCCAGCAGGGAGCGGACAGCCTGGTGTACTGCCTGCTGGACCCGGGCGCTGCGGCCGCCGGGCCGGGGTGTCGCTGTAGCCATCATCACACCATGTTAATGCAGATTCTTCGCTTTAGTAGCTTCTTAGAGTGCTAGCCTCTTAATGCACAGATTGTGCTTTTAGGTAGGTTGGGAAGAGCATTGAAGAACACCCGCACCGCATTCTGGCTGCACGCGGCCCTCCTGACGGTCTTCATCGGGGCCTCTTCGGCCCCGTCGCCGTTGTACGAGTTTTACGCCCGGGAATGGGGCCTCGGCTCGGCTGCCGTGACAGTCGTCTTTGCCGTCTATGCGGTGGCGGTGCTGCTGACGCTCCTGGTTGTTGGCTCCCTCGCGGACCACGTGGGCACCCGTCCGGTCCTCCTCGGGGCGGTGGGGCTGCAGGTCGTGGCCATGATGACGTTCGCGTTCGCTCCCGGGCCCGAGGTCCTCATTGCGGCCAGGGCCCTGCAGGGGATTGCCACGGGAGCTGCCATGGGTGCCGCCGGGGCGGCGCTGCTGGCCTTCGAAGGGGCCAGCCGGGGCGGCCGGGGATCTCTGGTGAACAGCGCGGCCTCCCCGGTGGGACTTTCCGCGGGGGCGCTCGGTTCAGCGTCGCTGGTGCGTTTCCTGCCCGAGCCCACCAAGGCCGTGTACTTCCTGGTGGCGGCGCTCCTCCTTGGCCTGGGGGCCTCCCTGCTGTGGCTGCCCAGCGCGGGCCGCAAGGCGCCGGGGGCGGTGCGCTCCCTGGTCCCGGAGGCGAGGATTCCCCGCTCGGCCCGCAGGACCATGGCCGCCACCATGCCGGTCGCGGCGGCGACGTGGGCGCTGGCGGGCTTCTACCTCTCGCTAGGCCCGGTCCTCGCGCATGCCATGACCAGGAACAGCTCGGTCATGGTGGGCGGCCTGGCGCTTGTCGCTCTTTTCGTGCCCGGTGCGCTGGCCATCCTCGTGGTCCGGCGCTGGTCGGACCGGAACACGCTGCTCACCGGCGTCATTGCGTTGATTTCGGGGATTCTGGTCACCGTGCTGGCGGTCCAGCTGGGCTCCGCGCCGCTGTACTTCGCCGGCACGGCCGTGGCCGGCGTCGGATTCGGCAGCGGCTACTTCGGCGCGATGCGCATGACCCTTCCCCTGTGCGATCCGCACGAGCGCATCGGCATGCTCTCCAGCATCTACGTCATTTGCTACCTCGGCTTCAGCGTTCCGGCCGTGGCGGCGGGCCTGCTGGTCCCGGTCGCCGGAATGAAGAACACCACACTGATCTACGGGGTGGCCCTTGTGCTCGCTGCCGTCCCTGCCCTTGTATTGATCGCCAAGGGCACCCGCACAAACCGCTCTAACCTGGCCGTTGCACCGGCAGCAGCCTCCTGAAAGGAATCGACATGACCTACACGCTCCCCGCCAACATCGCGGACCGGCCCATCACTGTCATCGGCGGCGGCACCCTGGGCCGGCGCATCGCCTTGATGTTCTCGCTCCAAGGCGCCGAGGTGCGCGTCTACGACACGAACCTCGGGGTG